>JAGWTI010000149.1 GCA_028876065.1 Nitrospirota bacterium | reverse complement strand
CTGAGTAATCCGTTGACGAAGTCGTCGCGGTCTGGCAGGGCGCCGGTGGCTCGCTCAAGACAACTGTCAATGAGGTGCCGAGCCTCACCCGGGCTCAATTCCGGGACCGTCATCGTTTCGAATTTCCAGCCGATCCACCACAGTCTGCCCGTCTCGGCATGTTCGAGCGACCGCGCGGCGATGACGATCGGCACGCCGGAATCTTCGACGAGTTCATCCAGAAACGTGGCAAAGGCCCCACGAACCGGCCCCGCATGGTCCAGCAGCACCGCGTACCGTCCGGATCGGAGACGCGGCATCACCAAGCGTCTCAGCTTCACAAGCGAGAGCTTGCGCAGGAATCGACAGGCCATCGGCCGCTGGTCACGTGAGTGTGGAGCGTCCGTGTCCACCGCGAGCAACTCCTCGGCGAGGGAGTGCAACGTGACTTTCAACGTGGACGCCTGCCGGCAATAGAGCGGTCGACGCGTCGTGCGCGTTTGTCCAGCGCGCGCGCTCACGGCACGAAGGATGGCGGTCTTCCCCATACCGGCCGCGCCGACCAACAGGACTGACCGGCCTGAACGGAGGTGCGCGAACAGCGTGCCCACCATCCTCTCTCGCCCTACGAGCCTTCCGGTCAACGCTGTCGTCCCCGAATGTGTGGAAGGCATGCCGGTCCCCACCGCCGCCATGGCCTCGCCTATAGACGCCCCGCCTGCCGCACATGACACCCGCATTACGCAGAGCGACGCGGAGGAGGCGCCTCCTCTTCCCCCCTGCACGCGGGAGGCGGGTCCCTCTGGCGCATCGCGATGGCTTCCAACTCGAGCATCAAGCCGGCGAGGGCTTCGATCTGCGGATCAAGATCGGGGGCGACGGACGGATCCACGGCTCCGTAGCGCCCTAGCGCCGTGCTGTCAGACTCTTGCAACGCCACCCAGTGTTGAGAGGAGAGGCCTCTGGCGACTTCTCGACTCATCTGCTTGGTTTCCAAGGGAAGGGCAAATCGGTCGCGGAGCGTCACGATCAACGCATAGACGGCGGGGATTGTCTGTTGCAGCGCTCGTGCCGCTTCAGGGGGCATGTCGTTGCTGATCGTGAACATCAATCCGGGTTCCTCGGGGCGGGCCAGTCGAGCTTCGATCGCCCGCATTTTCTCCTCGATCAAACGCAACACGATCCCCAGGTAAACCCGTTGTGAATTGTTCAGCATCGCGCTCGCTCTTTCAGCCGATCGCACACCGTCAGAGGGGAGTTCGCGCGCGGACGATCCGGTGAAGCGTTTCGCCTCCGACGGTCATCTTGCTCAAACCACGTGGACCTCGCTACACGAAGCGCCTCGAGGCTCGATGCTGCGCGCGCGGCATCGGATTGCTGCGGGGATCCGACCAGACCTTACACCGGGCCACCTGGAAGAACCCGGCTCGTGGACGGCGACAAGATGGCTAGGAGTTCCATCACGCGCTGCCGGTGCGCGTCCACGCGCTGGCAGGCAGGCTCGTGCGCGGCCTCGCGCCGCTGCTGGCGTTCCACCGCAGCCCTGATCGACGTCCGAACGGCGGTGATCGTTTCGCTCAGTTGCGTCTCCATCCGAACCTGGAAGGCTCGGATCGCGTCCTGGAGGTTCTGCTGCGTTGCCCACCGCAGCTCTCCCATGTTGCAGGTCACGAGATAGTCGATGTCCTCCCGCAGCCGTTGCTCAAGGTACGTGGCCTGCCAGCGAGGTGGCAGCCACCTGATGGTCCACGCAATGGCCTCTTCGAGAAAAGAGGTGATCTCCCGCCGGGACACCACGTGTGGCTCCCGAATGACGTCGATCCCATCGAGCCGGACCTGCTCCAAGCAGGGAACTTCGAAGATGTCCGCGGCGGTGCGCCGGATACGTGCAAGGAGCACCTCCACGGCACGACAATGGGCCTCCTCCATGGATTTGAAGTGTGCGGCAGCCTCGGCGAGCAAACTTCTCGCCGCCTGTGTGCATACCCGATCCATTTCTTCGGAGATGGCCGCTCGAACCTGGTGATCCACCCATCGCGGGCTCGTCCCTTGGGCGATGGCTTCGTGGGCTTTTTGGGCGCGGGCAGCCAGCGCGGCACGCGCCTGCGGCGCCAAGGCTTCCACGTGCTGGGCCAGATGATACGCGATCCGCGTGCCGTCTCCCGCCAGCCCATCGCCGACGCGAAGTCGTTCCGAATCGATCGTGGCGAGTTGGGCTTCGAATCGTTCGACCCGCCGTTCAAGCTCTTGACGGGGCAAGTCGATGGCCTTCCGCTGCAAGTCCACGGCAAACACGGCCTCGCCGAGCAGATGGGCCGCTTTGGCCTGGATAGCCCCCTGCAGGGCCGCGTGCTTGTCGGTCTGTAGAAAGCCGGCCAGGTAGGCCTCCAGCGCGCGCATTCCGCTTGGGGCCTCCGGCACAGGTTCGTCGGCAGCACGGGCCTCAAGGGCCCGACGCGCCGAGACCAGGAATATCCGTTCCTGGTGTGAGAATCCGGCCTGGTCGCGAAGCACCTGTTGGAGAAAAGTCAGCGTGTCGCGACGGTCCGGCTGGGTCAACAGGTCCGCTTTCGTCAACACGAACAGCACCCGCTCCACTCGATCCTTGACGGTCCTCAGGAATTCCACTTCGACCTCGGTGATGGGAGGATCGGGGGACAAGACAACCAGGACGGCATCGCACTCGGGGAGCACGGCTCGTGCCGTGTGCGTGTTGTGCTGGATGGTCGAGCCGATACCGGGGGTGTCGATGATCTCCAGGCCCTTGGCGAGGAGAGGGCTCGGATACTCCACTTCAGCCTGGGCGAGGCCCAGCCGGTTGGCAGGATTTTCCCGTTCGGTGACTGAACGCATCAACACGCCCGCAAGATATTCGGTGGGACCGACGTACTGTTCGCGCCGACCATCCACGAAACGCAGGCACACGCGTCGCGCAGCACCGTGCCGAACGACGGTCGGAATCGACGTGAGCGGAAGGACCCCGGTCGGCAGCAACGGCTCGCCCAACAAGGCATTCAGGAACGTGCTCTTGCCACGCTTGAACTGTCCCATCACCGCCAGCCGAAAGCAGCCGTGCGTCAGACGATCGCGCAATTCCTCCATACGCGCCGCGAGGCCGGCCACGTCGCTCCCCATCGCCTCCAACGCCTGCCGGGCTTCCGACAGGCGAGCCGGGAGCCATTCGTGACCGTGAGGAAAAGCCGCCATTGGACCGTCGTCCTGTTCCGTCCCGATGCAGGACGGAAGGTCAGCCGGCCATCCCGGCCGCCTTCTCGTACTGGTCTTTCAACAGCTTTAACATCGCTTGCACACTGTCGCGCATCTCTTGCGCGCCCCACTTGGCGTCACCGGGAGCGACCTCCATCTTCGGGATTTCCCGCAGGATATTGTCTCGAGTTTGCTCCAGGTCTAAAACCAACGCGTGTGCGCTTTGATGGCCTTTGAGCTTCTCGATCAGGCCATCAACTTTTTTCAAGATTTGCTCCACCTGGGCGCGATAGGCTTTCGGGTCCTTGGACAGCCCCTCGATGTTCAGCGACTCCGCCGCGATTGCGATGCCGGGAACTCCCGATGGCCCCAGCCATCCGGCTACGCCGCCAAGCCAACAGGAAAACCACCCGAACGCTGCCACCGCCAGCATCACCCTTCTGTTAGCCATCCTCTCCATGCGGGCCTCCTTTCTTCATGACAACCAATGGTGAAATGACGATACAGACCACCGGCAAGGCATTGCGTAAACCACGTGCGATATGGCCTCAGAATCCAACCAATAAAAAACTCCTACCGACCCGTGGCCAGTAGGAGTTATCAGCCGGCGGCTCTCGCGAGCCGAGGCGGTTTG
>JAGWTI010000065.1 GCA_028876065.1 Nitrospirota bacterium | reverse complement strand
GAGGAGAGAGCGTGCCGATGCGGAATTGTCCGTGGCGGTCATCGAGTTCCCTCTACGCCGAGCACCTTAGTCTAGTCCCGGCCTCGTCGTTAGACAAGGCCTCTTGTTAGTGCAACACCAGCACCGGACAGGGGGCGCGATGCCTGCTTTTGCGAGGATGCCTCTCCGCGAGGCCGGACGCCATCAGTCATGAGGCGAGCGCGAAGCCTTGATGGACTCTATGATCTCTCGCAGCAGTGCCGGCCGAATGTACAGCGTGGATCGTCGGGGAATGTCGCGTAGCAGGCCCATCACCTCGTCATCTGTCCGTAGGCCGCGCCGGATGGCTCTGACCAGAATCCCGATGGTGCCATGAACTTCATAGCCCAGCAGTGTTCCGGCCAAACGGGCCGCCGCATCGTCAGTCAAAAACATGGCGGTGGCATGTTCGCTCATGAGACAGAGCGCCTCTCGCTCTCCCGCATCGAGGGAAAAGCCCTGTACAAGGGCCAGCACCTTTTCTCCAAGCGGCTCTTTCACCACCGCCCGTTCGAGGCGCAGATGCTTGGAGGTCAGCGCACCGGGCCGATGACGCCGGACTTCCTCCCAGACCGCCACCGGGGCGAGAACCCGCCCCATGTTCGCCAGCAGCGCCAGGCTATCGAGTTGGCCCAGATGGATGAGCGGACCGGTATCGCACACGACGATGGAATCAGGGTCACTCCTCTCCACGGAGCCCCCACTCCATATCCGCCCGAATGAACGGCTCCATCAGGTCGGGACGGTGGGCATCGAGGTATCGGCGGAGCGCTTCCCTGAGCAACTCTCCTTCATTCGGGAACCATCCCCCACGGATGAGCGCTTGGATCTCTTGATAGAGTTTCTCCGGCAATTCGGCCTGAATCGTTTTCATCCGCGCTCCTTTCTCGCTCGCGCTGGTCATGCGGGCCAACGCCTATCCACACCATGGCACGCTGTTCAGGCTAGGCCGTCGGATTCCTCAAGTCAAGCCGATGAGCGCTCAGTGCAACACCAGCACCGGACAGGGGGCGCGATGCAGGGCCGTATGGGATGCGCTGCCCAGCAAGAACCGCGCGGCGCCCTTGCGGCCTCGGGACCCCATCAGGATCAGGTCCGGTTTGGTGGTCCCGGCCCATCCAAGGATGGCATGACCGGGGTCGCCCAACGTGACGGCGCCGGAGGCCTGATAGCCGAGTTTGGTGAGCCGCGCCGCAACCCCCTCGACGAAGTCCCGCGACGCGGCGATCGCCTTTTCCTTCAGGACCTCCGAATCCGAAATCCCCACCGGCCAGAGGGGCTGGGCAAAGGGCAGGATCGTGAGCACCGTGACGTTCACCCGCTCCTTGAAAGGTTTGGCCGACAGAAACGTGGCAGCCGTGTCCGCGTCCCGCTCCCCTTCGACCGCCAGCAGGACCTGCTTCAACACCGGCATGTGCCGGTTGACGACCAGCGTCGGGCAGGGCGCGGACGTGATGATGCGATGCGACACGCTGCCCAGCAGCAGCTCTTGGACGCCTCCCAGACCACGCGCGCCGAGGACGATCAGGCCGACCTTCTCCGCCTCGGCTGTGGCCAGGATCACGTCGGCCGGATGGCCCAGTTCCATCCGTTTGGCCGCCACCCCCGTGTTGAAGGGCAGGACCGAGACGGTGCGGTCCAGGAGCCGCTGCCCGTCCTCTTTCATGGCCCGTTCCACCGTCGTGTAGAGCTCCTGCGACACTTCCGGCATCATCATGGGATAGGCCGGCTCCGGCACGTTCACCGCATGGAGCACGATCAGCTGCTCGGCCGGAGCCAAGTGGCCCAGGGCCCGCGCCGCTTCGTACGATTGATCCGATCCGTCCACCGCCAGTAGAATTTTCACATGTCACCTCATTGATTCATTGAGAATTGCACCAGTGCATCATTGACGATTGTTTCAGTGGGTCATTGATTCATTTCAAGAGTCGGTCAATCGTAAATGTCAAAATCGTCAATTCTTATTCATACCGCAACGCGTCGATCGGATTGAGCCGCGAGGCCTTGCTGGCCGGGTACAGGCCGAAAAACACGCCGACGCCGACCGAAAACAGAAAGGCCACCGCCACGGCCTGCGGCGAGACGATGACCGGCCAGCCGGCGATGGTCGTGGCCAGGCGCGCCCCCAGGACCCCGACCAGCACGCCGACCACCCCGCCCATCGTGCTGAGGATCACCGCCTCCACGAGAAACTGCAGGAGGATGTGCCGGCGTTTAGCCCCGACCGCCATCCGGATGCCGATCTCGTGCGTCCGCTCCGTCACCGAGACCAACAGGATGTTCATGATGCCGATGCCGCCCACGAGCAGCGAAATCGAGGCGATGCTCAAGAGCATCAGCATCATCGTGCGGCTCGCCCCGGCCAACGTCTTCGCGATGTCCTCCATCGTGCGGATCGTAAAGTCGTCCTCCTCGGAGGGCTGCAAGCGATGCCGCGTCCGCAACAGGTCCTTGATCTCCGGCACCACCGTCGTCACCTGTTCCCGCCTGGCGGTCGCCACCAGGATGACCCCCACCGTGCCCAGGAACTTGGTGCCCAGCACTTTGCGCTCCGCCGTGGAGAAGGGAATCACGACCATGTCGTCCTGATCCTGGCCCGTCAAAGTTTGGCCTTTCGGCGCCAGCAGGCCGATGACGCGCAGCGGCACGTTCTTGATCCGGATCTGCGCGCCGATGATGTCTTCGCCCCGCTCGAAGAGGTTGTCCGCGGCGGTTTTGCCGAGGACCACCACCTTGGCGGCATTGTCTTCATCCGATTGGGTGAAGAAGGTCCCGTCGGCCACCGGCCAGTCGCGAATCTCCGGGAAGGTGGCGGTCGCGCCGAGCACGACGGTGTTCCAGTTCTTGTTTTCGTGCACGACCTGGAGCACGGCCCGGGTGGCGTAGAGGACGGCGGACACCCCGTCGATTTTCTTCTCGATGTCCCGCGCATCGCCGACCGTGAGCGTGGACATCCCCCCCAGCCCGCTGCGCACGCCGCTGACCGTCGTGGCGCCGGGGATCACGATGAGCACGTTCGTGCCCAGGCTGGCGATCTGGGATTGGACCGAAGCGGTGGCGCCTTGCCCCAGGCTCACCATCGCCACCACCGCTCCCACGCCGATGATGATGCCGAGCATCGTGAGCCCGGCCCGCAAGGGATTGCGGGCCAGCACACGGAACGCGACTTGGATGGTCATCAACAGGAATTGCATGATTGGATCATTGACGATTGACGAATGTTTTCAATGAATCAATGACTCAATGAAACAATCGTCAATTCCCTTTTCAGCGCATCTGCGGTCCCATCCCGAAGCCGGGAGGCAGGTTCTTCTGGTCTTTCCCTTCCGATGCCTCCAGACCGACGATCACGGAATCGCCCGGCCGGATCGGCCCCTCCAGCACCTCGGTGAACTGCGCGTCCGCGATGCCGATCTTCACGGAGACGGCCTGGGGCCGGCCCTGGTCGTCGAGCGTCCACACGTCCGTTTTCTTCTTTTCCATAGGCGTGCCCGCCGGCTTGAACCGCAGCGCCGCGTTGGGCACGCGCAAGGCCTCGTCCTTCCGAGCCGTCACGATCGAGACGTTCGCCGTCATGCCGGGTTTGAGCTTGAGATCGCGGTTGTTGACCTCGATCACCACGTCGTAGGTCACCACGTTCTGAATGCTGATCGGCGCGTTCCGGACTTGGGTCACGGTGCCCGTGAACGGTTCCTTGGGGTAGGCGTCCACCGTGAAGCTCGCCTCTTTCCCTTCCGCCACGCCGCCGATATCCGATTCGCTCACGTTGGCATCCACCTGCATCCGGGTGAGATCTTGTGCGATCACGAAGAGGGTCGGGGTTTGCAGGGTGGCCGCCACGGTTTGTCCGACGTCCACGTTGCGGGAGACGACGATGCCGTTGACCGGCGAATAGATCGTGGTATAGCCCAGGTCCAGCTCGGCGTTGGACAGGGCGGCTTGGGCTTGGTCCACCTGGGCGTGGATGACTTCCACCTGGGCCTCCGCGTCGCGAAAGTTGGTCTTGGCCAAATCCAGATCCGCCTGCGCCACAAACTCCTGCCGGCGCAGGACGGTCATGCGATCCAGCTCGAGCTTGCGCTGGGCCAACGCCGTTTGGGCTTTGACCAGAGAGCCCCTGGCGTTTCGAAGCGTGGCCTTGGCCTGCTCGACGCGCGCCTGAAAAATCGCCGGGTCGATCTGGGCGATGACTTGCCCTTGCGTGACCACGGAGTTGAAATCCGCGAAGAGGGTTTTGATCTTCCCGCTCACCTGGCTGCCCACTTGCACGGAGATCACGGGGTTGACCGTCCCGGTGGCGGTCACGAAGGCGCTGATGGGACCCCGGTCGACGAGCGCCATCTTATAGCGAATCGGCGGAGGGCCCGGCGTCCCCCACCACCAGGCGAGACCGACGAGGCCCCCGATGCCGGCGACCAGGAGCGCCAGCCCAAGCCGGAGGCGTCGGCGCAGAGACGGTTGTTGCCCCGGCAACGGGGCGAGAGGACGAAGCGGCTCGGGCGCCGGCACCAGTGCCGACTGAGCAGGGGACGAGCCTGCAATTTCCAGATGCAGTTCACCCGGCACGGTTCTCTGGTTCTCGGCCTGCACGATGTTCATCCCTATATCTTTTTTCATCGCTGACGAGAAGAGAGCAAGACAGGTGCCGAGACACTCACGGCAAAGATTCAGAAAAGCCCATCAAATTGAACGACTTAGACATAGAGACCCCTGGATCGGTTGGAGGGGCTGAGCGATTGAGGAGAATTGCCCCAGACAAGGAGCGACCGCTGCGGCAGAGCGGGGCAAAGAATTGACGATTCAAAGGAATTGTCGATTTTTTCATTAGGTCATTGATTCATTGAAAGCCATTCGTCAATCGTCATTGATTCAATCGTCAATTCTTCCGAGGTGTCGCCGGAACCATTGCAAGGCGAGGGAGGCCACTTGTTCGAGCGTGCCCGGCTCCTCGAACAGATGCGTGGCGCCCGGCACGATCACGAGCTTTTTCGGGCAGGTCAGGAGAGCCAAGGCTTCTTCGTTCATCCGGATCACCGGTCCGTCCTCGCCGCCGACGATCAGCAGCGTCGGAGCCAGGACATCGGGCAAAAACGGCGCGGCCAGATCGGGCCGTCCGCCGCGCGAGACGACCGCGCCGACCATCGCCGGGGCGCGGGCCGCAGCCTGGAGCGCCGCGCCGGCGCCGGTGCTGGCCCCGAAATACCCGAGGCGGAGCCCTTCCGTCGAAGGATTGCGCGCCAGCCAATCCGCGGCGGCCATCAGCCGGTCGGCGAGCAGATCGATGTCGAAGACTTTATGCCGGTCCTCGGACTCCCGTTCTTCCAGAAGATCGAGCAACAGGGTGGCCAGGCCTCCGTCCATGAGCGTCCGCGCGACGAAGCGGTTCCGCGGGCTCATGCGCCCGCTGCCACTGCCATGCGCAAACAAGACGATGCCCATGGGCTTCTCCGGAAGACCCAGATCGCCCGCCAACCGGACTTTACCCGCCGCGATGGTCACCGACTGCATGGCAAAAGACTGTTTCATTGTTGGATCAATTGGCGATTGCCCGAAGAATTGACGATTGAATCATTGTGTCATTGACGATTTTCAGGGTCTGATCAATCGTCAATGGTGCAATCAGACCATCGTCAATTTCTTACAAGAGCGCCGTGGCGATGCTCAGATAGACCGCCACGCTCAGAATATCCTGCAGCACCGTGGCGATCGGACCGCTGGCGAGGGCCGGGTCTGCGCCCATCCGTACGAACCCCAAGGGGAGCAGGCTCGCCATCAAGGTGGCCACGAGGGCCGTGACCGCCAGCGTGAGCCCCACCACGGCCGCCAACACCCCGCGCCCATCAAAGATCAGCAACCCCGCCGCCGCCATCCCGCCGATCGCCCCGCCGATCAACAGACCCAAGAGCCCCTCCCGCAACAATTGTGCGCCGAGCGACACCTTGCCGTAGGCCAGCGCGCGAACCAGGACCGTTTCCGTCTGGGTTCCGACCGCATCGGCCATGTAGACCACCAGCGGCAGAAAGAACGCGAGCACGATCTCCCGCTCCAGGGCCGCTTCGAAGAGACTGGCCACCCCGGCCGCCAGCCATCCGCCCACCAATCCCATGAGCAGCCAAGGCATCCGGGCTTTGAACGACTCGGCGAGGCCGTCCTGTTCGGTCGGAAGCGGATGGGCCGGGCCGACCCCCGCCAGACGCAGCAGATCGTCCACATGTTCCTCGTGGAGCTGCGCCAGCAAATGGCCGATGGGAATGGCGCCGACCAGCCTGCGCTGGGCGTCGACGACGGCGACATCCGCATCGTGCCGCTCGACCGCGGTCAACGCCACGGATTCCGCGTTATCCTCCGGATGGACTTCCACCGGCGGGTCGCCGCGCAAACCGTCGAGCCGGTCTTCCGGTTCGGCGAGGATCAGCGCTTCGATGGGAACTTGGCCGACCAGGCGGGACTGGTCGTCGACCAGGTAGAGGTGTCCGGCTTCCTCGGGACGGGACCGGCGGAGGGCGGCCAGCGCCGCGCCTACCGTATCGGCACGATTGGCCCGAGGCACCGCGCGGGTCATCAGGTCAGCTGCCGTCGGCATAGGCGCTTTCGGTCGGGTCGTTCCCGCAATCCCCGGGCCATCGCTCGAAGACCCGCCTCATCAGACGCCCAGCGGGACCGACTCGGAGATCCTGGGCGACCGCCGCGTCAGCCGCTCGATCAAACGGGTCATGCGGGAACGTTGCGCGAGCCGCTGTGGGGCGATGCCCGGCTCGATGACCTCCCCGCAACTCACGCAGCGCCACGCCCGCAGCCAGAGCGGCCCGCCACCGAGCTGCATATCCGTGAAGTGATCCACCACCATGAGCTGGCGGCAGCGCGGGCAGCGCATCTTCGTTCCCTCCCTTGTGGGGAATTGACGATTCGGAAGAATTGACGATTGAATCATTGGATCATTGTTTCATTTCAAGAGTCGAATAATCGTCAATGGATCAATCCAACAATCGTCAATTCTTCCGAATCGTCAATTTTCTTCAGTGGCATTCGGTCGGACATAGCAAGACGAAATAAATCACAATGGCGACACCGAGCAGCACCGCCCCGAGCAGCCACCACCGTGCACGCGTCATCCTCTTCCCCTCTTCGTCGACTTCACCCCAGCCCCCGTCACTAGGGGTGTGAGCAAAAGCAGTGCCACTTGAAAACGATGAATGCAAAATGATGAATGTTGAACGAGCCGGCTCACATTCCCCCCATTCCGCATTCATCATTCATCGTTTCTCGTTGGGTGATTGTGGTCTAACGCTACAGGTCCCTCTCTCCGACTGTAGCAGGACTCCCCCGGCAAGGGACGGAAGCCGCGAGAGCCGATAGCCGATGGCGTATGGCAGAGGAGAAAGGTCTTTGACTTCAAGCTATTAGCCATACGCCATCCGCTCTTCGCGTACCTCCCATCATGGCACCGCCCTTGCTCACATCCTCCAACGAGGAGACACTTGTGATTGACGACGAACGAAAACTCTGCCTGTTGTGTGTCGGGAGAGGCACGTGTCAGGGAAAGTATCACATGCCGGGAGGACAGGCATGCGATTGTCCCGAATACCGGCGGGATACCGCGTCCCTATCGGCCAGGCAGGGTAAGCGCAATGTGCTGATCGTCGGTCCGTCCGGATCGGAACGAACCAGGCTCATCGAAGAGATTATCGACCGGGTTGGCCTCAGGAAAGAGGGGTATTATACCAAGACGGTCAAGGACGGACTGTTTCGATCGCACCAGGAACTGGTCCTTCTGTCGAGCGACGTCTCGAGGGCTCTGCCCGACGCAGCGCCCGAGACAATGGACCGACACCTGGTCTCCACCCTCGAGCGCGCGCTGCGGGCGGAATCGACCGGCCTGCTGGTGCTGGACGAGGTGGGCGCCCTGCATTGTGCCTCGGCCTTGTTTCGCCGGCTGGTGGTGGACTGCTTCACGTCGGACAAGAGCGTGCTGGCCACCATGAGCCTGGGCGGTCGTGAAGACGGGTTCTTGCTGTCGCTGGAGTCGCGGGCGGATGTCACCGTCCTTCCCATGCGCGACGAGCCCCACGGCGACTTGATCGACCTGGTTGCGTCTTTGTTGAGCGGCGACCGGGCGCCGCAATTTGCATTGCCCCATTAAGTCGAAGAGGAGAGGTCATGGCCGACACGTTGTTTCCCAAGATTCTCGTCCCGGTGGATTTTTCGCCTTGCTCCGAAGAGGCCTTCCGGGTCGCCCTGTCGCTGGCCCGCGCCTATGGGTCGAAGATCGCCCTGTTGCATGTCATCGACACGGCCACGCTCGACCGGCTCAATCAATTGGGGCTGGCGCTGCCGTCCGAGGAAGCGAGACAGAAGAAGCGGCTGCGGCATCAGGCCCGGTTGAACGCCAGGCGGTTGCTCCAGTCCGAGGAGGCCAAAGGCCTGTCCGTCACCAGGCTGCTCGCGGAAGGGTCGCCGTTCGTGGAGATCGCGCGGGCCGCCCGCAGCGAACAGGTCGGTCTCGTCGTCATGGGCAGTTACGGGGGACAGGGCGGGCGCGTCGAGAAAATTTTCTTCGGCAGCACGGCGGAAAAAGTCGTGCGCACGGCCGGCTGCCCGGTCTTGTGCGTCCCGCTGCCGGGCAGACCGAAACCGATTCAACGGCCGAGCGAACGGCCCAAGGAGGCACGATGATGGACCCGATGCGCCGACGATGGCTGCGAGTGTTGATGGTCACGGGCCTCCTGGCCGGCCTGCTCGTTCCGGTCGGCGCGCAGACCGAACAGGTCGTGGAGGTGACGATCAAGGACTTCGCCTTCCTCACCAAACAGGCGCCGCTCCAGTTGAACGTCCCGACGCTGATTCTGGTCCGCAATACGGACGACATCCGGCACGATTTCGGCTCCACCATGTTCCAGCGCACCATGACGCGGGCGGAAAGCGGCGGGGTCATTCCCTATGGGCGCGGCATCGAGGGCGTCTACTTGGATGGGGGCAAGGAAGCCTCGCTGCGGTTCATCATCGAGCGGCCGGGCCGGTTCGAATTCAAATGTTCGATCCACCCGCAGATGAAAGGAGAGTTGCTCCTGCTGACCGCCGGCACGGTCTAGCGGGGCGCAACACCACCGTTATGGCACCGCTGATCACGAAAATTCTCCTCGCCACCGACTTTTCCGATTGCGCGGCGCTCGCCCAGGATTATGCCCTGTCGCTCGCGTCCGCCTGGAAGGCCGAACTGGCGATCCTCCACGTGTTGGAGTTTCAACCGGGCATGGACCCGGAGCTGCCGGTCAATCGCGTCTATTTGGAGCAGTTGCGCAAGGACGCGGACGCGCAATTGTCGCAGCTGCGCGCCCAGCTCGCTCGCCGGGGGCTGAGCGGGGAATCCCGCCATGTGACCGGCATCCCCAGCCTGCGGATCGCCGAAGAAGCCGCCGAAGCCGGCGCGGATCTGGTGGTGCTCGGCACGCATGGGCGAAGCGGTCTGGCCCACGTGCTCCTGGGCAGCACCGCGGAACGGGTCGTCGCGTCCGCCTCCTGTCCCGTCCTCACGGTCAGGATGCAACGGGCGCAGCCACGATCGTCGGCCGAAGCGCCGGCGATCCGGCGCCTGCTGGTTCCGGTCGATTTCTCCGACCATTCGTTGGAAGCCTTCGAGTATGCGGCCTCGGTGGCCGCGCAGTTCCACGCGGCGCTCACGCTGGTCCATGTGATGGAGCCGGCGGCCTATGGGTTGGATTTCACGCTGGCGCTCGGAACGGACGGGCCCGCATCCAAGGCCAGGCTGGAGGCCAGGCTGGCGGAGTTGACGGCGCCGCTCGTGGCGCAAGGACTGGCCGTCGACCATCTCGTGCGCGGCGGAACGCCTGCCGATTCCATCCTGGGCTGGACAAGCCACCAGCCCTATGATCTGATTATCATGGGGACGCACGGGCGACGCGGCTTGTCGCACTTGGCGGCGGGCAGCGTGGCGGAAGCGGTGCTTCGGCGAGCCCCCTGTCCCGTCTTGACCGTCAAGAGCCCGAAATTCGGCGCCGGGCATCGGCGGTTCACGCCGCAGTAATCGTTGGAGGAGTCCATGGCCATCAAAAAATCCGCTCCGCGGAAAGCCGCCTCTTCATCCAGACCGACGGCCAAGGCCCAACCGACCCCCGGTCGGGCTCCGGCCACGCCGACCGAGCCGATCGAGCTGCCCGAGGGCATGTGGGAACAGATCGCCGGGAAGGCCTATGCGCTCTGGGAGCAACGGGGCCGCCGGGAAGGACATGACCTGGAAGACTGGTTCGACGCGGAAACGCAGGTGATGGAGGAGATGCATGAAGCCCGCGAGTGATCCGCCTGCGGCAAGGCCGGAGGTCGATATTCCGCTCGATCCGTCGCTGGCTTCGTTACTCGGCCGATTGGAGCGTGTGGCGCAGGAGCCGGGATTCCAGCTGCAACGCGCCACCGCCCTGGGTCAAGCCCTACGCCCTTACGCCGAATATGCGCGCGTGCTCCCGATCGCGCCCCTGGCGGAAGAACTCGCCTTGGCCGACCTGTACGTCTACGCCGACTACTTCCCGACCGACGGGCAGTTGTCGCTGGTCGAGCAGGTGCGGGACATGATCGAAGTCCATGTGCCGCAAGAAGAGCGGGCCTGGCTGGACCCGCTCCGCCATTCCTATATGGATCTGCTGGAGGTCGTATCGGAGGCCGGCACAGAGCCCCTCGGAACGTTGACGCTGCGCTCGCTCGGCGATCAGCGCGTCTTTGTGGTGGAGGCAGGGGAGTACGGCCAAGGGGTGCCGCAAGGCCAGGTGCTCCTCACCCGCCTGATCCGCCTGCCGGATCGTGCCGTGCTGCCCGGGGTCGCGCTGCGACTGTCGGGCGCCGTGGCCCGCGCGATCTATGCCGCCGCGAACGAGTGGCGGCGCGAGATGGAAGCGCAATCCGGCACCTTCGCCCTCGGCGAGTGGCAGGAATTCGCCAAACGCTATGGCTACATCCTGCTCTGGCACGTGGCCCGGGCTCGTTTGGGAACCTTGCTCCGCGCCGACGAGACCTTGCGCTATCGGACCGCCGACGGCCTGGTGCTGCTGTATGCGATCGCGCTCTATGAACACCATGCCTATCGGCAGTTGGCGGACGGGCTGGCGCAACAGCCTGAGTTTCGCCCCGACCTCGCCGGCAGCCGACCGGAACTCCGGGTGGCGGCCTGGGTGCAGCAGGAGCCGGACGAGCAGGGCCGCGATGCCGTCGTGTCGCGCGTGACCCTCACCCCCACCCAGTTGGTCGTCGAGGCCGACTCGGAGGAACGGTTGGACTCGCTCAAGCATCGGCTGGCCTCCACCTTCGGCTTTGTGCTCCACTTCAGAGGGGAAAGCACCTTGGTGCCGGCCCATGAGCTGCCGGACATGGACCTGTTGGCCGAGACCCTGTCGCCTGGGTCCGTGACGATCCCTGTCGAGGAAGAGCAACGGCTGCTGGAACAGCTCCTCGCGCCCATCTATTTGGAGTGGGCCGAACGGCCTTCGCCGGCTTTGGGAGACCAGACCCCCCGGCATGCCGCGGCCACCCCGGCGCAGCGCGAGCATGTCCGGGCGCTCATCGACCAACTGGAGCGCGACGATGTGGCGCGCCGGCGGACCGGCAAGCCGGGCTACGATTACAATCGGCTGCGCGCGCATCTGGGGCTGCCCGAGGTCCCTGCATGAGCCGGCAGAGCCTGGCAGCCGTTCTCGCCCGCCATCGAACCAAGCCACCCAATATCCTGCAGGCCTTGCTGGAGATCCAGGGCGCCCTTGGGGCCGTCTCGGTGCGCGCCGTTCCCGAGATCGCCAAGGCCCTGGACGTCACCGAGGCAGACGTGGCCGGCGTGTTGTCCTACTACCCGGAGCTGCGGCCGGCCCAGCCGGGCCGGCATCTCATCCGGGTCTGCCTGGGTGAATCCTGCATGGCCAACCATGGAGCCAAGGTGCTGGCACGCGTGCGCGCGCACCTGAAGATCGAGGTGGGGGAGACGACCCGGGACGGACGCTTCACGTTGGCGCCCATCTATTGCGTCGGAAACTGCGCGGTCGGCCCGAGTCTCATGGTGGACGGAGACGTGATCGGCCGGGTGAACCCGGATCAGGTCCCAGCGCTGCTGGATAGCTATACATGAGCCGTCAGCCATCAGCTTTCAGCTTCCTGGCTGAAGGCTGACAGCTGATTGCTGAAAGCCTTTTATGACGCGTCTCTACCTTTCCAACGACACCTCGGCCCGGGCCGCCGGCGCAGAACGACTGGCGCAAGCCTGGGCGCATGCCCCGGGCGTCGAATTGGTCCGGACGTCCTCGCGCGGCGCTTTCTTTTTGGAGCCGTTGGTCGAACGGGACGGACCGGACGGTCGGCCGGACAGTCGGATCGTCTGGCCCAACGTCAAGGCGGAAGACTTGCCCAACATCCTCGCCGGGATCGGCGGAACCCCCATCGGCCGGATCGCCTTTCTGGCCGAGCAGCAGCGGGTCACCTTCGCGAACTTCGGGATTACCGGCCCCCTCTCGCTCGACGACTATCGAGCCCACGGCGGCTGGCAAGGGCTGGAGCGGGCGCGCAGCCTCTCGCCGGAGGCCGTCATCGATGAGCTGAAAACGTCGAAGTTGCGCGGGCGGGGCGGGGCCGCCTTCCCGGTGTGGACCAAATGGCAGGTCGCCAAGGACGCAGCGGCGGACCAGAAATATGTCGTCGCCAACGCGGACGAAGGCGACGCCGGCACTTACTGCGACCGGATGATCATGGAGGGCGAGCCCTTCCGCCTGATCGAAGGCATGTTGATCTGTGCGAAGGCCATCGGGGCGACGCGCGGGTTCATCTATTGTCGCCAGGAATATCCGGCGGCGGCGCGGACCTTGCGCGAGGCGATCGCCGCCGCGGAGCAGGCCGGATGGTTGACGCACGAGAGAGAGCGGTTCCATCTGGAGGTCTTCGTCGGCGCCGGCTCCTACGTCTGCGGCGAGGAGACGGCCTTGCTGGAATCGTTGGAGGGGCGACGGGGCGTGGTCCGGGCCAAGCCTCCCTACCCGGCCCTGTCGGGCCTCTATGGAAAACCGACCATCGTCAGCAACGTCCTGACCTTCGCCACGGTCCCAAGCATTCTGGCCAGAGGCGGCCGGTGGCATGCGTCGCTCGGCACGGAGGGGTCGCGCGGCACCATGGCGTTACAAGTCGGCGGACGGGTCAAGCAACCGGGATTGGTGGAAATTCCCTTCGGCGCGACGCTGGCGGAAGTCATCGAGCGGTTCGGCGGGGGCATGGCCTCCGGCGCCCGTTTCAAAGCGGTGCAGGTCGGCGGGCCGCTGGGGAGCCTGTTTCCCGCCTCCCGCCTGGACATCCCCATCTGCTACGACGCGTTCAGCCAGGCCGGGGCGATCCTCGGGCACGGCGGGATCGTGGTCTACGACGACGAAACCGACATGGTGGAGCTGGCGCGTCATTTCATGGCCTTCACCGCCGACGAATCTTGCGGCAAATGCACGCCCTGCCGGATCGGCTCGGTGCGGAGTCGCGAGATCCTGGAGCAGTTGCAGAGTGGGCACAGCCGCCCGGGAGACCTCGACTTGCTGGCCGATCTGAGTGAGACGATGAAGGCCGCCAGCCTTTGCGCGCTGGGACAGAGGGCGCCTTATCCGGTCCTGACGGCGATCGAGCATTTCGGAAGCGAGTTCAGAAAATGAGCGTTCAGCCGTCAGCCTTCAGCTTCGGACGAAAGCTGATTGCTGAAAGCTGATCGCTGAAGGCTAGTGAGATCAATGACGCCCACCACGAAAACCGTGCAGATCACCATCAACGGCCGCTCCGTGACCGCCACGTCCGGCGAGACGGTCTACGCCGCGGCCCGGAGGGCCGGCATCGCCATTCCGAGCCTCTGCGCCTCGCCCCACTTGGCCCAGTTCGGCTCTTGCCGGCTCTGCCTCTGCGAGGTGGAAGGCCAGGGCGGCACCCCCGCCTCCTGCACGACGCCGGTGCGGGAGGGGATGGCGGTCCGAACGGAGAGTGAGCGGCTGACCAGGCACCGGAAGAACATCGTCGAGCTCTATCTCTCCGAGCAGCCGGACGGGACGGAGCAGCCGGAACCGCTCCGGCAGCTGGCGGCCCAGCTGGGACTGAGCGAGGTTCGCTACGCCTCGGGCCGGCAACGAACCGCCTACAGAGACGCCTCCAATCCCTTTTTCTCCTTCGACAATGCCCGCTGCATCTCCTGCGCCCGCTGCGTCCGGGCCTGCGACGAGATCCAGGGGACGTTCGCTCTCACCATGGCGGGGCGCGGCTTCTCGTCCCGTCCGATCGCCGGCGCGAGCGCGTTGGCGGACGAAGCGACGGGATTTGCCTCGTCCAACTGCGTCTCCTGCGGCGCCTGCGTGAAGGAATGTCCGACCGGGGCCTTGACGGACCGGACCGTCCTTGAACGAGGCGCACCGACCGGGCAGGTTCGGACCACCTGCGCCTATTGCGGCGTGGGCTGTACCTTCACCGCCGGCACCGGCGGCGGCAGGATCGTCAGCATGGTCCCGGCCGACGACGGCCCTTCCAACCAAGGCCATGCCTGCATGAAGGGCCGGTACGGGTGGACTTACAACGATGCGCCGGATCGGCTGCGCGTCCCGCTGTTGCGCAACGGAACCGGCTGGGCTGAGATCACGTGGACCGAGGCGCTGGACCAGGTGGCGCGGGAGTTCGCCAGGATCAAAGACTCGCACGGGCCTGACGCGCTGGCGACGATCTCGTCGAGCCGCGGCACGAACGAGGAGAATTATCTCTTCTCCAAATTCATGCGCTGCGTGATCGGCACCAACCACATCGACAACTGCGCCCGCGTCTGCCACAGCGCCACCGTCACCGGCATGATGGAGGTCCTGGGCGCCTCCGCCGCGACCAACTCGATCCAGGATCTCGATCAGGCCAAGCTGATTCTGGTCGTCGGCGCCAACCCCACCGAGTCCCACCCGGTCGTCGGGGCGCGGATCAAGCAGGCGCGCCGGCGAGGCGCCACGCTCATCGTGATCGACCCCCGCCGCACGGAGCTGGCCCGCCTGGCGGACCTCCATTTGCAGTTGCGGCCCGGCACCAACGTGGCGCTGCTGAACGGCCTCGGCCATGCGATCGCCCAGGAGGGCCTGCTGGACCGGGCCTTCATCGAGGCGAGGACGGAGGCGTGCTCCGATTGGCTGGAAACGGTGATGCCCTGCACGCCGGAGAGCACCGAGCAGATCACGGGTGTCCCGGCCGAGCTGATCCGCCAAGCCGCCCGCCGCTACGCCACGAGCGGCGCCTCGTTCTGCGTCCATGGGCTGGGCGTGACCGAGCACCGATGGGGCAGCCACGGAGTCATCGCGCTGTGCAACCTGGCCCTGGCCACCGGGAACATCGGACGACCGGGAACCGGCATCAATCCTTTGCGCGGCCAGAACAACGTCCAAGGCGCCTCGGACGTGGGCTGCCTCCCGACCTACTTCGCCGGCTACCAGAGCTTCGACGATCCGGCCTTGGCGGCCCGCCATCTGACGATCACCGGACGTCCCTTGCCCACCGCACGCGGGATGAAAACGCCGGACATGTGGGACGCGGCGCTGGAGGGCCGGTTGAAAGGGCTCTGGATCATCGGCTACGACGTGGCCCAGACCGACCCGAACCTCGCGAAGGTGCGGCAGGCGCTGAGTCGGCTGGAGTTCCTCGTCGTACAGGAACTGTTTCTGACCGAGACGACCAAGTTCGCCCATCTGGTTATCCCCGGCGCCTCGTTCCTGGAGAAGGACGGCACCTTCACGAATCTGGAACGGCGGATTCAACGCATCAGGAAGGCCGTGGACCCGCCCGAGGGGGTCTTGCCGGACTGGCAGGTGGTGAGCGAAGTGGCGACCCGGATGGGTTACCCGATGTCCTACGGCCATCCCTCCGAGATCATGGACGAGATTGCGCAATTGACCCCGGCCCTGGCCGGCGTCTCCTACGCACGACTGGAAGGGGAGGGGCTCCAATGGCCGGTGCCCTCTGCCGCTCATCCTGGCACGGCCCTCATGCATGGGGACCGGTTCCCCCGCGGGAAGGCCAGGTTCGTGCCGGTGGATTACCTGCCGCCCGGCGAATCACCGAACGAGGCGTATCCGTTTACCCTGGTCACGGGCCGCATCCTGCAACACTATAATTGCGGGGCGCAGACCCGCCGGACCGACATCATGACACTGGTGAATGCCGACGTGCTGGAAATGCACCCGGAGGACGCGGCCCGGCTGAACGTCGCCCAAGGCGAAGCGGTCCGCCTGGTCAGCGCCAGAAGCGACGCGACCTTGCCCGTGGCGATCAGCGAGCGGGTCCGGCCCGGGCAACTCTTTACGAGTTTCCATTTTCCGGCCACGGCGATCAACGACCTGCTCTCGTCCAGCGCCGACGAGAGCTCCAAATGTCCGGAATACAAGGTCTCGACCGTGCGAGTGGAAAAGTTGACGCCGGCCAGACAGGCCATGCCGTCTCATGCGAGGCTGATCACATAGGAAATTGATGATTGCGTGATTGCCGGATTGACGATTGGAAGATTCAGAGTGATCCAATTCGCCGATCGTCAATTCTCCGCAAACCGTCAATGACACGATGGCTCAACCGACGATGGATCAACCACCGATCACCCCCGCACACCAGACGCCCCTGTTCGACGCCTACCCGCCGCCTCAGATCGCGGCGCGTGTCTGCCAGGTGGGGTTGGCGAAAGTGACCGTGTCTGTGCCGGCGATGATCGCGCTGGCTCTCCTGGCGGGGGCCTTCATCTCGTTGGGCGCGCTCTTTTACACGGTGACCATCACCGCCGGAAGAGACGTCGCCGCGGCACCGTTCGGGCTCACGCGCCTGGCCGGCGGTATGGCCTTCAGCCTGGGGCTCGTGCTGGTGGTGGTGGGTGGCGCGGAGCTCTTTACCGGCAACAACCTCATTGCGATGGCCTGGGCCGTCGGCTGTGTCCGGACGAGTCAGGTCGTCAGGAATTGGCTCTGGGTCTACCTCGGCAACCTCCTCGGCGCGCTCGGCACCGCCGCCCTGGTATGGCTGGCGGGTGTGCATACGCTGGGAGACGGAGCCGTAGGAGAAACGATGATCCGGATCGCGCGCGGCAAAATCGCGCTCGATCCGGTGTCGGCGGTCGCCCGCGGCATCCTGTGCAATGTCCTCGTCTGCCTGGCCGTCTGGCTCTGTATGGGAGCCCGCGGCGTGGCGGACAAGATCATGGCGATTCTGTTTCCGATCAGCGCCTTCGTCGCCTGCGGGTTCGAACATTCGGTCGCCAACATGTATTTCCTCCCCATCGGGATGGCGCTGACGGCCTCGAGCGCCGCGCCGATTGCGCTCGCGGACGCGGCCGGCAACCTGTTCTTCGTCACGCTCGGCAACCTCCTGGGCGGGACGGTTCTGGTGGCGCTGGTCTACTGGTTCGTGTATCTGAGGAGAGAAGCGGCCCGTTGACGATTGATGAAATTTGCGATTTAACCATTGCCGATTGACGAATGCTTTCAATGAATCGATGACCCAATGAAACAATCGTCAATTCTTTTATGATTTACACCATCACCCTCAATCCGGCCCTGGATCATTACCTCGAGGTCGACGACCTCGACATGGACGATGCCAACCGGGTGCATGCCGAGACGCTCTACGCGGGAGGCAAAGGCATCGACGTCTCGCGGGCCATCCGGCACTTGGGCGGGAACAGCATCGCCTTGGGTTTCATCGGCGGGCACAACGGCCACATCCTCGTGGACTTGCTCAAGCGGGGCGGCGTGACGTCCTATTTTACCTCTATCGCACAAGAGACCAGGCGCGATATCATCATCAGCACCAAACGGCCCGCGGCGCAGACCCTGCTCCACGCCAGGGGGCCGTCGGTCGACGCCGAGGAATGGCGCTGCTTTCTGGCCCACCTGCGCTTGCTGGACTTGCAGGACGCGTACGTGGTCGTCGGGGGAAGCCTCCCGCGCGGAGTCCCGCCCGACGCCTACCGTCAGATCATCACCTTGGTGCAACGGCGGGGGGCCAAGGCGGTGCTGGATGCGGACGGCCCCTGCCTGAGGGCCGGGCTCAAGGCCAAACCCTTTGCGATCAAGCCGAACGTGCACGAACTCCAGCGCGCGCTCGGGCGCCCGCTGCGCACGGACGCCGAAATCCTGCGGGCCGCGGCGACCCTGCATAAGACCGGCGTGGAGATCGTGATCATCTCGCTCGGCCGGCGGGGCCTTCTCGTCGTGAGCGAGCAAGACAGACGGCTGGTGGCCTTGCGCACGATCCCTCCGGCGGTGACCGTCCGAAGCCGGGTCGGAGCCGGCGATTCCACGGTGGCCGGTTTCGTCTTTCGACTGGCCGGGGGGAAGGGGCTCGAGGAATGCGCGCGGTTCGCCACCGCCTGCGGCACGGCGGCGACCCTGGCCCCAGGCAACCAGCTCTGCCGCTTGTCGGACGTGCAGCGGCTCTTGCCGCGCGTCAGAATCGAACCATTGACGATTCAGAAGCATTGACGATTTTCTTGGCCCGATCAATCGTCAATGGATCAATCCAACAATCGTCAATGAAACAATGAACCCATGAGGTGAAATGTGAAAATCGTACTGGCGGTCGACGGTTCCAAATATTCGCGCTGGGCGACCGAATGGTTGGGGTACTTGCCCCTGCGCGCCAAGGCCCAGAGCCAGACCCAGGCGTTCCACGTCCTCGACTTGGCGGCGCTGCGGGCCCCGTTCATGGTCCAGCCGGTCGTCATCGGGAACGAGCCGTTCATCCACGATGAAATCCGGCGGATGGAAACCCGGGCCAAACAAGTGGTGGCCGACACAACCTCGCAACTGGCCTCGCTCCGCATCCCGGCCAAGGTGCGCTCGGTCAACGGGCCGGTCGCGCCGACGCTCCTCAAGCAGGCGGGACGTCAAGGCCTGGTGGTGCTCGGCAGCCGGGGCATGGGCGCCCTGGACCGGTTCATGCTGGGCAGCGTCTCCACCCAGGTCACGCAGCACGCCCCCTGTTCGGTCCTCGTGGTCAAACAACCGCCCCGCCCGATCCGCCGGATCCTCCTGGCGACGGACGGCTCCAAGCCCTCGGAGAAGGCCGTCCGGTTCCTGCTCCGCGAGATCCGGCCCCAGGCGACCGGCCATACGGTGGAAGTCCTCGCCATGCACGTCATGCCGTTCATGAAGTATCCGGAGCTCAAGGAAGCCGGCAAGGCGCTGGTCCACCGCGATGCGGTCAAGCTGGCCAAAGCCGGCTACGACGTGGAGGAAATCTGCCAGCTCGGTCAGCCGGCGGACGAAATCATGAAGGTGGCGGACCATCGGAAGGTGGACCTGATCGTCTCCGGGGCGAAGGGCTTGGGCGCCGTCGCGCGCTTCCTGCTGGGCAGCGTGTCGTCGAAATTGGTGCAGCACAGCACCTGCTCGATCCTGGTGGTGCGGTAGGCAATGGAAGAAGGGAAGAATTAAAGCCTTGGTTTATTCGGGATTGCTCCATTTGAAATGATCCGACGAACCATCGCCAGCACATAATCCATCAAGTATGGGCTTAGCATAGAGGAAACGACTCAGAAAAATGGATGTGGGGGCCGCGCAAACCGTGTCTCCTTGTCCAGACGAACCTCCCACGCATGCCCTTGCATGCGCCACCCGCCGTTCTCATATACGAGGTAGTGAATCTCTCCAAACCAACTATCGATATTGACCCGTTGGCCGGTCTGCCTGGAAATCCCCCAGAGGCTTCCCGTGCAAGTGATCTGAGCCGTGGGAGGAATTTTGTCGGCCTCGACTTTAATGCTGGAAAACACGTGGGTAGTTGAGACATCGCGATACTCTTGCAATAAGTCCTTCCACACGCTCCGCAACGTGGTCTCATTGAAGCCATGATGCCTATAGTTCTTCGCGTAGAGTCCCATCACGCCATCTACATCTCCGCGCCGGAGCGCATCTTCAGCCTGCTTAAACGCGGACGTGATGTCGTCCACCGCCTTTCGATCGGCTTGGATGTCGGCATTATGTGCGATATAGGTTCCGCTGAGATCAGGGATTGCATGCTTGGGTTCGAACAACTGGCATCCCTGAAGCCCAATGCCTAACCCTAGGAAGGCTCCGATCGTCGCTAGCGCGATTCTCCAGCGCATCATCCCCTCCTTCTTCACGGTGCCACACGCGCTTGCCCTATCAACTCTTGGGGCTTCCCCACGCTTCATCTAATTTAGCGGGAGTTCCCCACCTGTCAGGGTGGGGGTGAGAGCTGGGAGCCGTCTGTTGCTCGCCCTGGTGCTATGATGGGCGCCAATGAAGCTCCATCGACAGGCCCATGTCGTCTACAAGACGCAGTACC
>JAGWTI010000064.1 GCA_028876065.1 Nitrospirota bacterium | reverse complement strand
ATCCCTTGAGTGGGCCCTATTAGGGCAGTTGCAAGTGACATTTCGGCCTGGTCAGGAAGAAGCGCCAATCTCATTGGCACCTGGTGGATTATTTTTGCCTGGTCCAGATGGTCGTCCGCAGAATACGCGATTGAGCGCGGTGGTTTATGGTCGCCGCCAGTGGCATAACGGCGCTCCTCATGCCACACTATTTGTGTATCATCATCCTGCGGCGAGGCATCCTCTCCCGCTCGAACAATTTTCGCCTCTTCCTCAATGCCGCATCACGATTGCAGACACCAATCTTCAGCAACAGTGGACAAGTGAGCCAGACGGCCAGGTCCAGATCTTGCCACTCACCTAAATAAAATCGTCTAAGCTGATTACGCGTACCGATCTTCTTCCCAGGGGAGAGCAGTATTAGAGTAACCCCTGACTTCCCAGTAGCCCGGTTTATCCTCCGCTAGGAAGACAATTTCCTTCACCCACTTCGAGCCCTTCCAGGCGTAGCGCTTCGGGATATGCATACGCACCGGCCCGCCATGCTCCTTGGGGAGCGGGTTGCCGTTCCAGCTGTGAATTAAGAGCACATCGTCATCGTCGCAGGCGTCCAGGGGGAGGTTTGTCGAGTAGTTGTCGTAGCTGGTGAAATAGACGAATCGTGCTTCCGGCTTGGGCTGCACCATCTGCAGGATGTGGCGGAAGGCGACGCCCTTCCAGACGTTGTCGAAGGTGCTCCAAGTCGTGACGCAATGGAAATCGGTGACGAGCTCGACCTGTGGCTGAGCCAGAAACTGCTCCCAGGTCCAGGTGAAGGGATGCTCAACGAGGCCGCTGACAGTCAAGGTCCATATACCCAGCGGCAGATCGGGATGGATACCGAGGTCCAACACCGGCCAGCCTTTGCTGAGGTGCTGGCCAGGCGGGAGGCGGCTCCCCCTGGCACGATGGTCTTGCACCACGCCGTCCTCGACGAGCCCGCGTTTTGCTTTGGCCCATTCTTCTTTCTTGGCAATGAGTTTTTCATTCGGTTCTTGCATGAGACGCCTTTCCGACCGATAAAGCCGAGGCACTCTAACATGTTCAAGTTTTGGCCAGCAACGCGCATAACAAGCCGTGGATGCGATATACGAAGGCAGGAAATTGATGAACGCATGAGACTTGCCTCGCCTTTTTCCTACGGTGAAAAAGGCACACATGTATGTTTTATACAACACATGACAGGGTGATCTAAAATCTATCATCATAAAATTCAACAACTTAACTCGTATAAGTTTGAAATATTTTATGGCATCTACATTGCTTACTCATATGCCGGATTAAAGGTATATAACTATGCGCCAGCAACATACCATCAGCCGTTCGGTTTCTTGTTCGGGCGTGGGGCTCCATACGGGGCAACCCATCTCGTTGACTCTGAACCCCGCTCCCCCTGATACGGGTATTTTGTTTGTGTGCCATCAGGAAGGCCGCACCGTGTCGTTTGGGGCGTCTATCCGCAACCTGATGTCTACCGATCTCTGCACGGCGCTTAGTGCGAACGGAACCTTGGTGAAGACCGTCGAACACTTGCTTGCGGCGTTGGTCGGGCTTGAGGTTGACAACGTCTATGTGGAGCTGGATGGCGGAGAGATTCCGGCCATGGATGGCAGCGCCAGTGCCTTCGTGCGATTGATCCGTTCGGCTGGCATCACGCCGCAGGAGCGCCCGCAGCCCTACTTGAAGATATTGCGGCCGATTGAAATTTCCGAGGGCGGGCGTCGGGTTGCAATCGCGCCGGCCGCCACGACGAAAATCACCTGTTCGGTCGAATATAATCACCCGATGATCCAGCAGCAGACGTATGAATATGATTGGTCTGTGGCCTCGTTCGAACAAGACATTGCCGATGCGCGCACCTTCGCGTTCCTGAAAGAAGTGGAGGCCTTGTGGGCGAGGGGGCTTGCGAAGGGGGGCTCGCTGGATAACACGGTGGTGCTATCGGAAGACGGCATCGTCAACGAATCCGGTCTTCGGTTTGAGAACGAATTCGTGCGTCATAAAGTCCTGGATCTGATCGGGGATATGGCCTTGCTCGGTGTGCCGGTCATTGGGCATCTGACGGCGGACCGATCGGGACATGCCCTTCACAGCAAGTTGGTTCAGGCCATCTTGTCGCAGCCGGATAGCTGGGTATTGCTCAATGCCCAGGAAGAGGCGGTTGCTCCCCAGTCCATCTATGCGCGCCCCGCTCATAAGCCTGCTGTTGCGTTGCAAGCCGCTTCTGCCGCCTAAGTCGTCGCGCCAACTCTAAATTCCCATAATAAATTCGCGTAATAGAAGAGTAGACAGGGGAGATCCGTGAGAGGATGTTCTCTGTGGAGCGTCCTGTATGGAGTGAAAGCGGAGGAGTGAGTAGATAAAGGGGTGCCGGGAACAAGTGGCCTTGCTCCCGGCACCGTAACCATGGAGGGGTTACTTCTTCTTCTTCTTCGCTGCCTTCTTCGTTGCCAAAGCGCTCACCTCCTTTCATCAGCTTGCTTGTAGATACCCGGAGAAGCGTCTAGACCGCCTTCAACGCTTCCTCAAGAATGTCGAAGGTGTTGGGCCCTACCTTCTTAAACCGCCGATCCCGCTTGAGGGATGTGGCTACAGAGGTGAGGGGCGTTTTCCCCTTGATCTGCATGCCCCCCTCAATCAACCGCTGGACAAGCTCTTTGGCATGCATCGAGCGCCGCGCTTCGCGCAAAATCTGGTACGCGGCCTCAGGCACGCTCATGGCGACATATTTGCTCCGGCCCAAGAGGATTTCACGCGATTGATCGGTGACATCCATGGGCAGAAGGCGCGGGCCCTTATCGTCGGTGATAATTTGACTGGACAGACTGGCGAGCTTAGCCTTGTCGGCTTCCACACGGTACAGGGTTTCGGCGAGTTCGAGATATTTCTTGATCGTGGCGATCTCTTCCTCGAGACGCCCCCGTTTTTTCTCCAACTCCTGCAGGCGGGTCTTGTAGGCGTTGATGCGCTGTTCAAGGCCGACCAGGATGTCTTTTAGTTCTTCCACAAGCAAGACTCCTTGCGAGCATGCTTGCTTTATAGCAAAGCATGGGAGAGTTGTCAACAAGAAAGTCAATGCGGCGCGATCAAAAACATATTACCATATGCTGTACGCGGTATTTACGAGCATTCAGTACTAGCACAAGCCTTGAACGTTTTGCTTGAAATCTTGAGCGACATTGATTTTATTGATTTTTTTGACAAAAGACCTATCCGATCAAGCGACATGTATGATGCTGGAGACGGTGTTGTGCAGGATTTCAGGTGTTACACGGTTCCGGATACGCTCGAAAATGGGAAACATCTATGCTAGGGTGCGACAGCTACAGAGCGGATGGCCGCTGCGACTGGCGCGGGGTGGGACAAGCGCCAGAGGAAAAGAGTTTGCACGTCGTGCCTATTATCGTGAGGAGGTCTCCATGAACAGAGTGAGCTTGTGGGTGACGTTGAGCCTGGTAGTCTGGCTGCCCGTGGCCGGATGTAGTGGGTACCATGGCATGGGCGGTCATGGTTCTGGCACAGGCACGATGGGCGCGAAAGTGCAACAGGAGATGGAGAGCCTGATCGACCAGTCCGTCCAGGATCAGGACAAGGCGAAACGCGCCAAGGCTGTCGTAGGAGAGATGATCGAAGAGATTCAGCAATCCTACCGGCAACAGCGTCGATCCCATCAGAAGTTATATGAAGCGAATGCGAATTATGAGGCGACCCCGGAAGAATTCACGAAGATCCTGGATGAGGCGAGCAACAACCGGATGCGCTCGGCCACGAAAATTCTCGGCCTGCGATTCAAGTTGAAGGATATGCTGACCGCTTCGGAATGGAAGGCCTTGTCCGAGGGGATGAATCGATACCAGAGCCGCTATCGGCATGGGGACGATCGTGCCGAGGACAAGGGCGGACACTGAGCCGCCACGCGGATTTACCGGATCGAGAGGTCGGGAGGGTAGTTCAAACAGACCAGGTCCGCCAGATGTCCGGTGATCTCGATCGCCGTCAACGAGGCATGGCTGATGCGGATCTGTCGTATCGTGGCGAGCTCCAGCCGGAGATAGTGGGCCAGGATCGTGCGCAAGACGTCGGCATGGGACACGAAAAGGAGCGGGCCGTCTGATGGGAGCGCGCAGGCTCGCTCCACGACGGAGACGGCGCGGGCTTGTACCTCGCGCAACGTTTCGCCGCCCGGCGGGCGGGCCTGGTCTGGCTTTCGATAGAAATCGTGCCGGATGATCTCTTCCGCCACATCGTTCCAGTAGAGCCCTTCCCACTGGCCCACACCGATTTCCGTCAGCCCCTGGTTGAGCGTCACCGGGGCATCCACGGTCGAAGCGAGGATATCCGCGGTTTGCCGCGCACGAGCAACCGGGCTTGAGTAGATCGCCCGGATCGGGCGCCCCTGCAACAAGCCTGCGAGCCGATGGGCTTGCGTCAGGCCCTGTTGGTTCAGGGGGACGGGCTGCTCGCCCATGATTTGCCCGCTACGATTCCAGTCGGTCTCTCCGTGTCGCACCAAAAAAATTGTCGGCATAGTGGATATCGTGATGGAGCTAGGCGCCCGCCGGCGGTGTCGGCGATTTATCTGTTAAATGCACACGGGCCCAGCTTTTGGCCCCGTCTCGGCTCCGGTATAATCCGCTCCCGTTCGTTCCTAAGTAGAGGGTCTGAGGGTCTTGCGGACTCATCACGATGGTGCGGACGTTGAGCGTCGCCAGTCCTTCGTTCATCGCCTGCCATGTCCGGCCGCTATCCAGACTCTTGTGGATACCCGACCGGCCTCCGGCGTAGAGGACCGACGGATTCGACGGATCGAGCACGAGGCTGCTGATGTACTGGTCGGGCAAAGACTGTCCGATACGGGTCCAGGCATCGGCCCGGTTGGTGCTGACAAAGAGGCCGTTGTTGGTGCCGGCATAGACCGTATCGGGCGCTTTCGGGTCGATGGCGATCGTGCTGACGCCGAGGGAGAGGGAGGCATCCAGAATTTCCGGGGGGATCAGCCCGTTGTTCACCTTCTGCCACGAGGCCGTGCCGTCCAGGCTGCGGTAAGCCCCACCGGATGTCCCCGCATAGAAAATGTTCGGCCGCGTGGGGTCCATCGTGAGCGTGAACACGATGTGGACTTCTTTCATGCCGGCCATGCGCTCGTCCCACAGGCGTCCTCCGTCCGTGCTGCGGAATACCCCGACCGTGGTGGCGGCATACACGGTTTCGGTGTCGCGCGGATCGAAGACAAACCGGTTGACGACGGACACATGTTCCTTCAGCCCCGCGTTATGCGCGATCCAACGCTGTCCCCCGTCCGGACTTTTGTATACGGCGTCCCCCATCGTGCCGGCGTAGACCGAAGCCGGATGGGCCGGGTCAAGCGCAAGCGAGAGGACGCGGTAGGAGCTGAGGTCCGTGGCCATCCGTTCCCATGAGGCGCCGCCGTCGCGCGTCTTATAGACCGAATCGTTGGTGGCCACATAGAGGATATTGGCATTGGTGGGGTGCAGGGCGATGGACACGATGGCTTCGCTCTGCTTGCTGCACGCAGGAATCCAGAGCAAGGCCAGCAGGGCCAGCAGCGAGACGATCCGGTGGGATATCCGGCGGGAGGTTGGGGGAAACCATGCGGAGGGTGACAACAGGATCATGACGGCGACCGTGCCATACGTTCGGCGAACGAGTCAAGGGCAGGTACTGAGCGGTCTTCTTTCTGCACGCGTGGGCAGGTAGCTGCAGGGGACTCACAGGCGTTGCCGGAAGCGCTCCGCATAGCCCGTCAACTCTACATAGCCGGTCCCTGTCACCGGCACGCCTCGCTGCGTGCCGGTGATCCGGGCGGCGCCTTCCCAGTACGTGACCTGAGTGCTGCGGCTGGTGATCAGCTCCTGGTCGGCCAGTTCGGGGGTCACGTCCACAATCAAGTCTGCCGATGGGATCGCGATCCTCCATCGCGCCGGGTAGCGGGCGCCGCTGCGCCGACTCGTCCAATGCGCCAAGGGTTCGACACGAACATCCGATGCCGCCAGCGTATGCACCCGCCCGTCCGGGAGGATCAGACTGCCACTGGAGGCGGGGTCAACCGTGCCGTCGGCCAGGCGCAGCCGATAGAGCATGACTTCCGTTCGGTTGTCGAGTTGTACGCTGAACCAATCCCACCCGACCTGGTTGGGGCCCAGATCCCCCGAGCCGAATTCATGGTCCATCCAACTCAAGCCGGTCACCGGCAGGACCTCGCCTGCTACGGTGATCGTGCCCGAGGTGGCCAAGCGGGTCAGAGAGTAGTAATGGGAACTCTGCTCCGGCCCGGTTCCTTTGCGGCTGACGCCGCCATCGCCGTGGATGGCGGGAGGCTTCTCCGCCGTGGCCGTCAGATGGATGGCGAAATCCTCCGCGGCGGCTTCAAGGTGGTGGCGATGCGGCTCGGCGGGCGAAGCCTCGGCGTGCCAGCGGTCGATCCACACCCGCAGTCCGCCGGGATCGGCCCCCGCCTTGCCGAGCCCGGCTCGGCTGAGTTTTTCAGCATAGGAAAATCGGGAACGGTCCGGATCGGTTACGGCCACGTGGGCCAAGTACAGATGGCGGATCGCCCAGCGGGACGGATTCTTCCTGGCCGCCTCCTGTGCGACGCCACGCCGGAAAAAGGTCAGTTGGTAGCCGAAGCGACGCCCCCCTGCGGTGGACACATGTCCCGTGTAGTACCACCACTCCGTGCGAAACTCTTCATGGGTTCCATGGTCGTGGGGAAAGCGGTAGACGTAGCCGGGAGCGGGAAGACGGTAAGGCACCGAGGTGTCCGGCTCGGAGGGAGCCGTGGCAGGACCGGCGTCGGGGAAGGCCACGAGCAGGCCGAGCAAAAGGCTGGATAGGCCGCGAGCCCAGCCGGTCCGCGCGTGAAGAATCGAGGGAATGAAATGTGGCAGACGCACCTCGCCGCGATGGGACTGACGCGACACGCCAGGCTTATAGCATGCGACGGACGACCATGTAAATCTTCAGTGTTGAAGAGGGTTTTCTGCATCTCGTCGGGCTCGTCCCGCCTTGGCGCGCTGTTGACTTTGCAAACAGCCTTCGGCTATCGTGAGGCATGCAAATCAATCCGGATTGCCCCTCGGCCGGCGAGGATGCGGCGTTCTCGGTGCCGGAACGCCTTCCGGTGTTTCCCCTTCCCAATGTCGTCTTTTTCCCCCGCATGTACTTGCCGCTGCACATTTTCGAGCCTCGGTATCGCGACATGGTCGCTGACGCGGCGGCTGGTGGGCAGTGCGTCGGAATGGCGCTGCTGAAGGAGGGGTGGGAAGAGGACTATTACGGGAACCCCCCGATTTTCGACATGGGCTGCGTGGGGCGCCTGATGAGCGTACAGCCGCTGCCGGACGGGCGATTCAACATTTTGTTGCAAGGCTTGTCCCGGTTTGAGATCTGCGAGCAGTTCTATGAAAAGCGATACAGACAGGCCAGGGTTCGGCTCAAACCGGACGTAGGCCCGGTCAGTTTGGAGCCGGCCATTCGGGAGACGCTCGTGCGACTGCTCGACTCGTATATGAGCGAGAGCGACGATGGGCGTCAATGGGAAGGGTTCTTACGCCAGGGAGTGGACGATGGGGTGCTGGTCCACAGTCTGGCGAGTTATCTCGATCTGACTCCCTTGGAGAAGCAGTTTTTGATGGAGGCGGACAGTTTGCATCAGCGGGCTCGCCGGCTGAGCGATTTGCTGGAATTCAAGCTCCAAGAACGGGGCGGCGTGAAAGGCTGGGGGTGATGGAACAGTCGGTCGCCATTGACGTGTCCAAACTGGGGAAGGTGTACGACGGCGTCACCGCCATCCAGGACCTCTCGTTCCAGATCAGGACGGGAGAGATTTTTGCCCTGCTGGGGCCGAACGGAGCGGGCAAAAGCACGACCCTGCGCATTTTGATCACGCTCCTGCGGCCGACCTCCGGCCAAGCCACCGTCCTGGGGCATGATGTGGTTCGGGATGCGGACCGGGTGCGCCGGCTGATCGGCTACGTGCCCCAAGAGCGGGCGATCGATCGCTTTTTGACCGGACGCGAGCATTTGTTGCTCTTGGGCGACTTGTACCACTTGTCCAAAGAGGAAAGCCTCCGCCGCATTGCGGAGCTGCTCAGGCTGGTGGACTTGGAAGACAAGGCGGATCAGCCGGCCAAGACCTATTCGGGCGGCATGAAGCGCAAGCTGGACATTGCCTGCGGGCTTCTGCCGAACCCCAAAATCCTCTTCTTGGATGAGCCGACGCTGGGGTTGGATGTGCAAAGCCGCCTCCGCATCTGGGACTATGTCCGACAACTGCGGGCGCGGGGCATCACGGTCGTGATGACGACCAACTACCTTGACGAAGCGGATCAGTTGTGCGACCGGCTGGCCATCATCGATGAGGGACGCATCAAAGCCCTGGGCTCGCCGGCAGAGTTGAAAACGGGCTTGGGCGGGGACATCGTCTCCGTCACGGTCGGCACGGCAGCCATGGCCAAGGTCGAGCCGCTGGCCGCTTCGCTCAAGGGATTGCCGTCCATTCGTTCGGTCAGCACCAAGGCGACGGGATTGGACATTCGGGTGGAATCTCCCGAAAAAGCGTTGCCGGCGATCTTGGAGGCGGCGAACCGGCTCGCCTGCCCCGTGGAATTCATCGAGTACCACCGGCCCAGATTAGACGATGTCTTCGTGGCCCACACCGGTCATGCCATTCGTGAGGAGTTCCCTGAATCGGAAGGGGGAGCATAGTTCGATGCAGGAATACCGTCAGGAGATCGCCGCGCTCACCATGCGCTGGGTTCGCCGGCTGAGCCGCGAGAAGTTCAGTATGTTGTTCACGCTGATCCAGCCGATGCTGTTCTGGCTGATTTTTTTCGGCAATCTCTTCCAGCGCGCCGCCGATGTGCAGGTGGTGCAAGCGCCCAATTACATCAGTTTCCTCACGGCGGGCGTGGTGGTCATGACGGTGCTCAATAACGGATTGGCCGGAGGGGTCGATCTGCTGTTCGACAAGGAAAACGGCTTTTTGGAACGGCTGATGTCCACCCCCATCCATCGGACCTCCGTGATTCTCAGCCGCTTTCTCTTCGTGACGACGGTCACCTCGCTGCAGGTCTTGGTGATCCTGGGCGTGGCCTTTCTCTTCGGCGTCCAGCCGGCGACGGGCTTCTTGGGGGTGGCGGTAATCCTGCTCATCGGCATGATGTTCGGCGTGGGCTTGACGGCCATTTCGATGGCCATGGCCTTTTCGGTGAAAAGCCACGGGGACTTTTTCTCCGTGCTCGGGTTTCTCTCCTTGCCCATGATTTTCCTCAGCTCGGCCCTGGTTCCCTTGTCCGCCATGCCCAAACTCATGGCGATGTTGGCGGTGTTGAATCCCATGACCTGGGCCATCGATGCGATCCGGCCGTTGATTCTGACCGGGTGGACGGAGGCCCTCCGGCCCTTGGCCATCGTGGTGCTGATCATGCTGGTCTTCGACGCTCTGTGCTTGTATGGGAGCGCCAAGGCGTTTCGCCGTGCCATCGGATAACCGCAGAGCGACCGGTGAGGGCGCGTCTCTCGTGCCCTGTCGGACGACCGGCGACATGAGAGGCGAGTGACGTAGGATGCCGACCGGCGAACGTCAGATTAAAGCCCTGATCCGGCTCCTGTCCGACGACAACGAGCGGGTCGTCAGAACGATCACCGGGAAGCTCATCGAGATCGGCGATCCAGCCGTCCCTTTGCTGCAGGAAGCGGAAATCGAGCAGCCCGAAATGGGCAAGCGCATCGAAGGGGTGCTCGACGAAATTCGCGGGAATCGCCTGGAGGACGAACTCCGTGCGCTGGCTTGTGCGGCCGACGACGGCGTGGATCTCGAGGCCGGGGCCTTCCTGATCGCCCGGTATGCCTATCCCAACCTGGATGTGGCCACCTATCGCGCCCAACTCGATGCGTTGGCGGCCGAGGTGCGCGAACGGATGGGGCTGCGGGTCTCCGGCGAAGAGGCGGTGAAGACGCTCGGTCGGTACCTGTTTGGCGAACAGGCATTTCGGGGCAATACCAGGAATTACTACGAAACGGATAACAGCTATCTGAATCGAGTGCTGGATCGACGGACGGGGATTCCCATCAGCCTCTCGGTGGTCTACCTGCTCATCGGCCGACGTCTGAACCTCCCTTTGGTCGGCGTCGGTATGCCGGGGCATTTTTTGGTCAAGTATGAGTCGGATCGGTATAAGGTGTTCGTGGACTGCTTCAACGGGGGGGCTCTGCTGACCGAAAAGGATTGCGCCCGGTTCTTGATGCAGGCTGGCTACGGATTCGAAGAACGGTACCTGGCGAAAAGCCCGCCCAGAGCCATCCTGGTCCGAACCCTCAAGAACCTCATCGCCATCTATCATAAATTGGATGAGACGGTGAAAGAAGCTCGATTGGCCCGATTCATCGAGGTGCTGGACGGCAGGCCCAAAGGAACAGAGGATCAGGAAGAGGAGTGTGGAGCCTGACGCCGCTGGACATCGTTCGAGAATCGGGTAAGTGCGCCGCCCACCGCCTCCGTTTTCATACCCGCACCGTTAAGAGATCCCGTCCCCTCGTAATCTGACCGCTGAACCAACGTTCGGCCTGCCGCGTGACATCGTACCGGTCGGCGATCGGATAAAAATGCGACAAGATCAGGCGGGTGATGCCGGCCTCCTGCGCGATCCGCCCGCAGTCTTCCGCATGCATGTGTCCGCGACCCGGGCGGTTCGCGGGGAATGAGCAATCCAACACGGCCACATCCGCCTTGCGGCAGAGTTTGAGCAGGCCCTCGCAATAGGTCGCATCGCCCGAATAGGCGAGCACCTTCTTGCCATATTGGATTCGATACCCCAGACAGTGAAGCCGCTGGCTGTGCACCACGGTGCGGGGCGTAATCCTGGTGCGGCCGATACGGAAGCTCCGGTCGGCCACTTCGCGGATCGTGAGGCGGAACTGCGCGGAGCTGAATCCGGGGAAGGTTTTGACGATGACGTTGAACAGGCGTTTCGTGCCGCGCGGGCCGATGATCGTGAGGCCCTCGCGTTTGCCGAGCTGTTGGGAATAGTAGGCGGCATCGAAGAAAAAGGGGATGAAGTCGGCAAAATGATCGGCATGAAAGTGCGAGAACAGAATATGGGTGATCCGATGCCGGTCCGCGCCGGTCTTGAGAAGGTTCATGAGGGTGCGTGGGCCGAAATCGAGCAGGAAAGTGCGGTCCGTCCGGACCAGATAGCCGGCGGCGGCGCGGGTCGGGTGCAGGTTGCTGCCCGATCCAAGTATGGTGAGGCGCATGGAAGGCATGGGTTCAGTTCCGACAGCCGGCCGTCACCTTGTGTGAATTATTGTGGAGGAGCGGGAAATTGGACGTAAGGTTGCGGGGGCTGCTGATCCGTCGGGAGATATGAGGGGGCCGGCTCGCCGGCCGGTCCAAGATGCTTGATGAAGCGGTACATGGCGCGCAAGTCTCGCTCATGGACACCGCGGAGCGTGAACCAGGGCATGGGGGGCCGTGCCTGCAGGGTGCGAGCAGCTTGCACCCATTGGTCTTCGGTCATGGTCGAGAGGTAGAGTCTGAGATTGGACGCATAGGTCGTCCCCCAAGGCCCGCGCCAGCCAAGTTTGTCGCCGACCAACCACTGGCTCTCATCTACTTTTCCTCCGGACTGGGCATACCCGGGTGTATGGCAATCGTTACATCCGCCGAGCTTGACCAGGTAACGTCCTCGCTCGAGCGTGGCCGTGTCGGTCTGCTTGTCCGGCTTGCGCGGAGGGGATACGGACTCCGCCGCATAGACGCCATATGAAGCGGAGAGGAGTGCGGCCAGCAATATGAGACGAACGGGAACGTTGGATTGCGACATGTTGTGTCCTCCTTTGGCCCGCGGAAAGGGCCAGTCCTTACACGGCATCGGGGCTTTCTGTCAAAATCCCCGTCACGCCGGTTCTTTGGCCGGCTTCTGGAAACTGTCGCGGATGCGGAACAGCAAGGTTCGCAGTTGATCCGCTTCCTTTTTGGTTACCGCCCGCTCGAAGCGGGGGCGCAAGAACGCCATGTGCGCCGCGAAGGTTTTTCGGAACAGGGCCTCCCCCTTGGCCGTCAGACGGATCTTGGTGCAGCGCCGATCGCCGGTCACCGCGTCGCGACGGATCAACCCCTTGGCCTCCAGGCGGTCCAGCACGCCGGTGAGCGTGCCCTTGGTTACGAGGGTGCGGGCGGACAACTCCGAGCACGTCAGGCCGTCCGTGTCGCCGAGGGTTGCGACGACGTCGAATTGGGACGGGGTCAAGCGCAGGGAGCGGATATGTCGGTTGTCTTCGCGCCAGAAGGCCAGATAGGCCTCGACCAGCGGACGGACGACTTTCAAGTAGGGATCGTCTTGGAAATCGGGAAGTTCAGCCATGCTCCATGGTAGTCCTAGTTAGGATCATAGTCAAGCGGCAAGCGCGACGAGGGGCGTTGACGGCATCGGCGGCAACCCCTATGATGCGCCGATGATCGGTCTGCGGAATCAGCGCGGCCAGGCGAATGTGACCGTGGTGCTGGCCCTCATCGGGCTGGTCGTGGCGGCGGTCTGGGTTTGGAAGCGGGTCCCGCCCGAGGTGCAAGACAGAATCGTCGAGCAAGCGCTGCCGCTGACGTTTTTGGGGCTGGCCGTCGCGAGCCTCTTGTGGTGGGCCGTCGGGAAGGTGCGGCGTCGCCGACAGGTCAACCGGGAGCGGGATCGGCTCATCGGCCTGTTTCAGAAGGCCGCCGGGACGCAGCGACGGCTCGACCTGGCCTTTGCCCTCGTCGAGTTGAACGGGTACCGGTTGGAGGGCCTGCAGCCGGTGGCGGAGCCGATGATCGAGCTCTTTGTGGCGACCGTCCAAACGGCTCTGGGCGACAAGCAACATCGTGTGCGGGGCATGGCGGTGAGCTACCTGGGGGTCTTGCAGGCCAAAGAGGCGATTCCCCTCCTGGTACAGGCGCTCGAGGACGACCATGCCTATGTCCGGGCGAGCGCCGCGCTGGCCCTGGGGCGCATGCGCGCGGCGGAGGCGAAGCAGAAGCTTGCCCATGTGATGGAAGAGGATTGGGATCAAACGGTTCGGAGTCGGGCCAGGGAGGCGTTGGAGAGGATCGCGTAGCTCCCTGTGTCCTCGTTTGACGGAGCCGGGCAAATGTGATTCAGCGCCAGTCGAGGACCAGGATTTCCGGCGCGCAATTCAGTCGAATCGGCAGCAAGGACCAGCCGAGCCCACGGTTGACATAGAGCCTGTGCCCATTCCGGTGATGGTGTCCGGCCGGTCTGCGGCTGCACCCGTAAGGCAACCAAAAAGGGCGTAGCGCGGGGAGCCGCCATTGGCCTCCATGACTGTGGCCGCAGAGCACGAGATCCACGGCGTGCCGGTGGTCCAGGTGGTCGAGCACGTTGGGGGCGTGAGCCAGCAGAACCGTAAAGCGGCCCGGTGTTCGAGGCGGGATACACCGCAGGTCGGCGCGGTGCAGCGACGGATCATCCAGGCCGACGATCCCCAGTTCGCCTCCCTCCGTCGGGACAAACATGGCTTGGTTCACCAGCAAATGCAGCTTGTGCCGGTCCGCCAGGTCGCTGAACTGATCCATCGGGACCCCGCTGTAATGGTCGTGATTGCCCAGGGTGAGATAGACCGGAGCCAGGGCGCGCAGGCCGGCGAGGAAGCGGAAGAGATGCGGGAGGCCTTCCGCGACGTTCAGCAGGTCGCCGGTGACAAAGATCCAGTCCGGCTTCAGGCCCGCGATCGTCTGGAGCACCCTGTCGTGCCGGGAGTGGTAGTGGTCCAGGTGCAGGTCGCTGATTTGCACCGCCCGGCGTCCCGCCAGCGGTGCGTGGCGGAGTTCAAGGTTGGTGATCTCGGCGGTGGCATGACCCACTTCGGCGCCGGGAAAGAGGTTGAACAACCGGTGCAGCGGAAGAGAAAGCCGATGGGCCAGGGCGAGTTGAAAACGTCTGGGCCAGGCCAGCGGACGCGTGATCATCCGGAAATCCTATTGAGGGCGGCCCGGTCCGGGGCGGTGAAGCGATAGCCCTTGTCGTAGAGAACGCTCATGCTGGCCATCAGGGTATCGAGCCCGCCGGCTTTCCTGACGGTGTCGAATTGCGCATTGAGGATGGCCGCCTGGGTTGCCGGGGCGTCTCCGGGACGGAACGAAAGCCCGAACGACTCCAGGATGTCTTGGATTTCGCGCGGGCTGTACCGGCCGTCGTCGTTCTCGTCCCCCACCAGCGCAAATTCATAAAAGGTGAGGCTGAGCGACAAGGACGATTGAGTCCGACTGAAATCCTCCCGCGCCTCGTTGAGCCCGCCGGGGTACTGGGAGGGGCAGTCCGAAGACTGGATCCAGCGATGATCGACGGCATGAGGGGAGGGGAAGGAGACGCCCAACACCGGCGGGGTGGCCGGCTTCTTCTGCTGCTGGCGATAGAACCATTCGGTGCAGGTTTGTGCTCGCGCAAAGCCCACTTTGTCAGCCTGAATCTGCTGCCCAATGTGGGCGGTGAAGGAGGCAAACACATTGTCCGGCTGGACCGTCAGACGGGCGGCATAGGAGGGCGTCGAGAAGCCCGCACACCAGAGGCATGCGAGCATCGCGGAGATGTGAAAGGTCCATCGGGGCTGTATCGTGAACACCTAGCAGACTCCGGCGTTGCGTTGTACCCTGAGTATACCACGCGCGGCTGGCTCCTGCCTGTGTGTGTCAGGCTGATGCGGGGAGGATGAACGACACATGATGGAGACGGATCAGGGGCTTCCTTTTTTCACCGCTACGGTGCCGGGCATCGGAGGGCTGATCCGTACGACGCCGGAGGATTTCCGGGTCGAAGAACGGCCTCTCTACCTGCCCTGCGGCCAGGGCGAACATCTGTATCTGTCCGTCACCAAGCGAGGCATGGCGACGCCCCAGATGGTGGCGTGGTTGTCCTCCCGACTGGGCGTAAAGGCTCGATGCATCGGTGTGGCCGGCCTCAAGGATGCCCGGGCCGTCACGACGCAACTGGTGTCCGTACAGGGGGTGACACCGGAGCGGATCATGCAATTGCCTCCCGACGAACATCTCCTGTCGATCACGGTGCTGGGCCGCCACAAGAATCGTCTCCGGACCGGGCATCATGCGGGTAATCACTTTCGGCTGGTCATCCGAGGCGTACGTCCCTGCGCGGCCGATGCCGTGCCGGCGATCCTCAAGCAATTGGAGACGCGCGGCCTGCCCAATTATTTCGGGCCTCAGCGGCAGGGCCGGGACGGACTCAATTACTCGACGGGCGCTGCGCTGCTCGTGGATCCGGCGCGGCGGGCGAAGATGCCCAAGCCCAAGCGACTCTGGTACCTGCATGCCTACCAATCGTTTCTCTTCAACCAAGTGGTGGCCAGACGGATCGATCGTCTGGATCGGGTGCTGACCGGCGACTGGGCCATGAAGCATGAGAACGGCGCCTGTTTCCTGGTCGAGGATGGGGACGCGGAACAGCCGAGGGCGGACGCCTTTGCGATCAGCCCGACCGGCCCTCTGTTCGGTTCCAGGGCCCCCTGGGCGTCGGGAGTGCCGGGAGAGATCGAGCGGGCGATCGTGGCGGAACAGGGGACGACCCCTGAGGCGCTCAGCGAGGCGGCGGCCGCCTGCGGGTTTCGCGGCGAGCGGCGGCCCTTGCGGATTCCCTTGCAGGCGGTGGACTGGTCGCTCGAGCGAGACGTGTTGACGTTGTCTTTTACCCTGCCGCCTGGCGCCTATGCCACCAGCGTGCTGCGCGAGTTGATGAAGACGGAGGGGCGAAAGGGAACCGGTCCCGACCAGGCCTAACGCCCATGGTATGATAATGCCTGGAAGCCCGTAGCCAGCGCGACGTTGAAAGGGCCGGCCATGAGCGCTCCGCAGGAAACAGTCCTTCTCCAGGGCCATATCATCGACTCCCTCATCCTGGCCAAAGTGCTTGACGCGATCCTCATGCTGGGCGGCACCTTCGATCTGCTGGATGTGCAAATCGGCGTCACGCGCGAGCAGCCGTCACGAGCCCGCATTCTTGTCCGAGCCTCATCCGGCCAACAACTCACGGACATTCTGGAAGCCATCCAACCGCACGGAGCCGTGGTCGAACGGGAGTCGGACTGCCGCGTTGAGCCGGCGCCGACGACCGGCGTCCTGCCTCCCGAGTTTTACGCCACGACCCACTTGCCGACCCAGGTCAGGCTCAGGGGGGAATGGATCGATGTCGAGGGGATCGAAATGGATGTGGCGATACGGGTGGGGGCCGACGGTTCAACGGCTCACGCGGTGCCCATGGGGCAGGTCCGGGAGGGGGACCTGATCGTCGTCGGGCGCGAGGGCGTTCGGGTTCTTCCGTTGGAGCGGCCGAAACAGCGCGATGTGTTCAGCTTCATGCAGGCGCAGGTCTCATCCGAACGGCCCCACCGGCATATCATCGCCGATATCGCCGGTCGGATGACCGTTCTGCGCGAGGGCTACCGAGAGGCGCGCAGCGGAGGCTGTCAAGACAGCCTGGTGTTGCTGGTCGGAGGCCCGGCGATCGTCCATGCGGGGGGCCGCGACGCGCTGACCTGGCTCATCGAATCCGAATTTGTGCATGTCCTCTTCGGAGGGAACGCCTTGGCGGCGCACGACATGGAAGCGCATCTGTACGGGACGTCGCTCGGCTACGGTCTCTCAGCCGGCCGAGCCGTGCCGCACGGCCACGAGCACCATCTGCGCACGATCAATCGCATCCGGGCGATCGGCAGCATCGAAAAGGCGGTGACCTCAGGGGTGGTCACCGGCGGCATCATGGCGGCTTGTGTCCGCCACGGAGTCCGCATGGTTCTGGCTGGTTCCATCCGGGACGATGGGCCCTTGCCCGGTGTGGTGACGGACTCGGTTCAAGCCCAAGCGGCCATGCGGGCCGCCTTGCCGGGTGTGAAACTGGCTCTGCTGGTGGCGTCCACCCTGCATGCCGTCGCGACGGGGAATCTGCTGCCGGCCACGGTGCCCACCGTCTGCGTGGATGTGAACCCGGCGGTGCCCACCAAACTGGCCGATCGGGGCAGTTTTCAGGCGGTCGGTCTTGTGATGGACGCGGCGTCGTTCCTCCGGGAGCTGGCGCGGGAGTTGGGGTGGAAGGGATGAGCCGCTTGCTCGTCTGCGAACCGGAGTATTTTTCCATCCAGTACGAAATCAACCCTTGGATGCGCCTCTCCAACAGCGTCGGGCCAGAACGCGCGCGTATCCAATGGCAGGGTTTGATGGATGTGCTGACGAACAAAGCCGGCGCGCGGCTGGAGCGGATCAAGCCGGTTCCCGGCCTGCCGGACATGGTATTCACGGCGAACGCCGGATCCGTGCTGGGCCGGAAGGCCGTGCCGAGCCGGTTCCGGCATCCGGAGCGCCAGCGGGAGGAGCCATGCTTCGAACAATGGTTTCGGGAACAGGGGTATGACGTGACGCAGTTGGAGGAGGGGCTCTATTTCGAGGGCGCCGGCGATCTCTTGGGGTTTCCCGACACTTGGTTCGGCGGGTATCGTCAGCGCAGCGACATTCGAGCCTACATCCGCTTGAGCGAGATTTTCGGGCGGGAAATCATTCCGGTCGAGCTGGTGGATCGCCGGTTCTATCACCTCGATACCTGCTTCTGTCCGCTCAGCGGAGGGGAATTGCTCTATTACCCTCCCGCATTCGATGGCTATGCCCAGAAGGTGATCGAAGATCGGATCGGCCGGGACCGGCGCTTGGTGGTGCCGGAGTCGGAAGCCTTGCGCTTCGCCTGCAATGCGGTCTGCATCAAGCAGCGGGTGGTGCTTCCCGAGGGCTGCGCCGAGACGATGGCACTGCTGGCCGACCGAGGCTACGAGCCCTGTCCGAGTCCTCTCGATGAGTTCATGAAGGCGGGCGGATCCGCCAAGTGTCTGACCTTGGCGCTGGACTGAACTGCAAGAGCCGACGGCGGACGGCTGATAGCCGGCACCAAGAGCTGATGGCTAATAGCGAATAGCCAGATGAGCACAGTAAGCTTCGCCGAGCGGCTTTCTGGCCATACGCCATATGCTATCGGCTCTTCTCGTTTCGGCCATCGGCTCTTTTCCGGAACAGCCACGAACCATAGAGTCCTGCGACGGCGATCGTGACCAGCTCGATCGTCAGGAGCAGACGACTGACGACCCCGCCGGTCGCCTCTGCCCCACTCAGGATGAAGTGAAAACCGAGGAACTCCGGCTGATGCCCCGGCTGGCTTTCCCAGGGCGGGAACAGCCCTGCCAGAATCAGCAGGGCGGCCATGGCATAGAGCACCGGCAGGTTCATGTCTTCCCTGTCCGGTGGGCCCTTGATCGTTCGAGCGTGAGCCGAAAACGGGTCGGCCACGGCCCTGCCGCATCTGGTGCAGAATCGGCTGGAAGGAGGGAGCGGTTGACCGCAGGCAGGGCAGTTCACGGGGCCTCCTGGTCCATGGGGATCGTTGGCGGATGGTTGCACGTCTCGGGTCAATCAGCTAGAGTACATATCTTAATCTGCGGCCGGCACGTCGTAAAGCCCGTCCTCGTACGACGTCCTGAGTTGACCGGTCGCCGGTGCATGAAGCACAGCAGTCTGCGCATGGCCCGAGTGAACAACGGACGGGCGTTGCCGATATCCTGCTAGAGGCCCCGGCCATTTTGACGAAACCATCCCAGCAAGCCACCCGACCCGGCAGTGCGTCCACCTCTGCTCGGCAGCGGATGGTCCCCCTGTCGGTGCTTGGGAACGATTGCCCACAAGGTGCGGGAAATGCTGGACCAGGAGGTTCCGTGCGGGAGAGGGATGCGAGAGACTGAACAAGTCGGCGAGCTGACGGCAAGGACGTTGCGGAGGTTTGAGTGAGGCGGAACGGTGGGTGAGTCTGTGAAACAGGGGCAGCAGATCGGGCGGGATCGGCCGCCGACCGCTCAGCGGGTCGGGGTGATCGGAGCCGGCGCCTGGGGCACGGCTCTGGCTCGACACTTGGCGCGCAAAGGTCTGCCGGTCACGATATGGGCCTATGAGGCGGATGTCGTGGAATCGATCAACCGGCAGCGGGAAAATCACCGCTTCCTCCCCGGCGTCGCGTTGCCGCCAGCTCTGTCAGCGACGAACCGGCTGGCCGAGGCCGTGAGGGACCGAGATTGGCTGCTGTTCGCGGTGCCTTCGCATGCGGCCCGGGCGGTCTTACGGCAACTCGGGCCGTTGTTGGCCCATCCAGTGCCAGTCGTCAGCGCGACCAAAGGTATCGAGGAGGGGACGTTGCAGGTCATGACACAGGTCATGCACGAGACCCTCCCGAGCGCGACGCATCCGCTGCTGGCCGTCTTATCCGGCCCCAGCTTTGCCGCAGAGGTGTGCCAGGATCAGCCAACGGCCGTGACCCTCGCCTGCCGCGACGAATTGGTGGGGCGGTCGCTCCAGGAGGCGCTGATCACGCCCTTGTTCCGGGTCTACGCGAGCGGGGATCTGGTGGGCGTCCAGCTCGGCGGGGCGCTCAAGAACGTCATGGCACTGGCGGCCGGCATCGTCGAAGGGCTGGGCTTGGGGCACAATGCGCTTGCCGCCTTGATCACCAGGGGCCTGGCGGAGATGAAGCGGCTCGGGGTTGCCATGGGGGCCGATCCCAGGACCTTCTATGGACTGTCGGGGATCGGAGACTTGGTCTTGACCTGCACGGGCGCCCTCAGCCGCAACCGTCAGGTGGGGATCAGGCTGGGTCGGGGAGAGCGGCTGGACGATATCCTCAAGGACATGCAGGCGGTGGCCGAGGGGGTTAGAACTTCGCAAGCCGCCTTGGGCCTGGCGGAGCGGCATGGGGTGGAGGTGCCCATCGTCCGCGAGGTCTGCGCGGTCCTGTTCGAGCACAAGCCTTGCGCCAAGGCGGTGACGGACCTCATGGAGCGGGCCGCCAAGGCGGAGACCGAGGCCTCGCCGTCCGGCGGCGGGCGCGCGTAACGACACCGGGGGACTGCGGGGGAGTAATGGACCATCAGCGGCTCACGCAATTGCTGAAGGATCTGCAGGCCGGCAGAATCGAGGTGCCCCGCGCGGTCGAGCGGCTGCGGAGCCTTCCGTTCGAGGAGCTCGGGTTCGCGGCGCCGGACCATCATCGTTCGATCCGACAGGGATTCCCGGAAGTGATCCTCTGCGAGGGAAAGACCAAAACGCAAGTCGTGGCGATTGCGCGGAGCCTGCTGAACAAGGGCGGGCGGATCCTGGCCACGCGCGCCGATCCGGCGATCGCTAAGGCGTTGGCCCGGCTCGACCGGCGCGCGGTCTATTCTGAGCTGGCGAGGACCGTGGTGATCCAGCCGCGAAGGCCGGCTGGCAAAGGGGATGTCCTGATCGTCACCGCCGGCACCGCCGACATTCCGGTGGCCGAGGAGGCGCGGATCACCGCGGAAGTCATGGGCAGCCGCGTCGAGGTGCTCTACGA
>JAGWTI010000004.1 GCA_028876065.1 Nitrospirota bacterium | reverse complement strand
AGGCCCTGAGCAAATACAGGATAGCGCCCCCCACAAAGACGAGGTTGGCGAAAAACGCCGTCCCGGCCAATATCGGATGGATGCTCCGCAACATCGTCGTGCCCGGCGGCGGCGAAAAGAGGAAAATCAGATCGCGGTTCAACACGAACTTCAGGTATGAAAAGGGCCGATCGAGAATCAATTGCGACAGTTCGTGACGGTCTCGATTGATCCGGTCGGCCAGCGGCATTCCAGAGCGGCTCTGCTCCAATCGCTGCAGCCATGCCCGGGCCCCCTCCCGCTCGATCTCCAACTGTCGCATGTCGGTGAGCGTCCACCAGAATGTCCCGGCAAACACCGGGTAGTGTCCAAACATCAGCACCAGGTGCCGGAACGATCGTTCCTCATCGGAAGCATCCACCAGCAGCGTGCTCCGGACTTGCCACGGGAGATAGACGAGCAGCGCGATCAGGATCATTCCCGCCAGACGCATCCTCTGCGGGCGCACGCGTGGGTCCAGGAATCCGATCGCGCAGAGGATCAGCGGCAGGACCAAGAATATCGTGTTCGCCAACATCAAACAGCCGGCCAGGACCCCGGCGGCCATCAGCGCGCTGAACCGATGTTCCTGCATCGCGACGACAAGGGCCCAGAGAAAGAGCACCAACAAGATCGCCACCAGGTTCTCTCGATACAAGGTCGCAACCATGTCGAACGACGGGTAGAGCGCATATAGGCCTGCGGCCCACAGCCCGACCGAGGGGGAGAAGAGACGTTTACCGAGACAGTAGACGGGGAAAATCGTCAACGACTTGAGCACCGCCTGGACATACCACATGGCCTCGTAATGGGTGCCGAAGACCGCATAGACCGCAGCGAGCAAGACCGGATACAGCGGGGGACGCGAAGTAATGGAGGTTCCCGGCTCGATCGCATACCCCTGCCCGGCGAGCAGGTTCACAGCCAGCCGATGATACTCCAGTTCATCCGAGGCAGGAGCAACCGCCGTGTACTGAACAGCCGCGACGGAAAGAAGGCACGAACCAATAAAGAAGACCACCAACCACTGCCAGCCTCGCCGGCTATACGGGCGAGCCGAAAGGCTACTCAAATTCGATCCCCATCAACGCTCCTTGCGAGATGACCACCGATGGATTCGCCTCCACCCCACCCCACGCAGCCAGACAAGGATCAGCCCGGCACACCGGTCGTCAGCCGGCCTCGCCCGCGACCCGTTGAGGCGCGACGTGCGAGATTTCCGTTGTCGGCGCTTCCTGAGATGAGACCGCGGCATGGGCTTTCGCTACAAAGGCCGCATACAGCCAAAAGGGCTCCATGATCCGTACGATGATGAAGGTATTGGAGCCAATGGCATGGATCAGCAGTCCAATCAGACCCAACGCAAACCCCAGGGTGAGCCCCTTCACCGCCGGGTCGGGCGAACGGTTGTAGCACGTATAGGCCATACGAAACAGGCTGATAACGATCACGACAAACGTGGCCACGCCCAACAATCCCGTCTCGGTCACCAAACGAGGATACATCGCGTCCATAAAATACGGGGAGCCGGTGATGCCCGCGCCCCAGACCGGAGACTTTTGAAAGTACTTGCCCGCATTTTCCCAGGAATGGAGCCGCTCCGATGTGGACGTGTCGACTTTCAGCCCTCCGACCTTGATTTGCCCTTTCTGGCTCTCCTGAGAGAACGTAAACGCCACTCGCTCCTTCACGCTGGCGGGCGCCCATATCGGAGACGAGGCTATCAGGGCCAGTACGAAGGTAAACAGCAGCGGCTTCCGATAACTTGTGAATCCGATCACCAGCATCACAATGATGAACAAGGCCAGCATGGACGAGCGCGACAAAGTTGCGAAAATTCCCAGGAGACCGACGCCCAGCAGCAGGATGAACTGCCATTTTTTCCCGGGTGTGATCGCCCCCCGCGTGATCAGCAGCCCGATGACGATGGACATCATGAACACCAGATACCCGCCGAGCGTATTGGGCTCGCCCTCTTCCCCTTCGAACGGAGCCGAGGCCCGCTGACCGGATGGGATCTGCGAAATGCCGAACAGGGACACCAAAAAACACGTGACCAGACTGGCCTTGATCAACCCCCGCACATCTTTCTCCGTATCAATCGCATTGACGACCATGAAGTACACAAAGAAATACTCAAAGTACTTCAGGTTGAAGAAAAACCCGGTCTGCGGCTTGACCCGGCCGGCGATCACCCCGATGAACGTCGTCAACAGACAGACGGCGACGTAGAACATCATCGGGCCGTTCAGCGGGGTCCGCTTGACCGGCGCTTCCTGCTTATGGATTGCCGCCTTGGCCAGCCAGACGAACCCGATCACGGCCAAGAGCAAGTCGTCAAACCGAAGCGTGACCCCTCGCCCCATCGTCGCACTGGTGCCGCCCATGCCCCCGGCGACGAATTCCGGCCCGAGGAGCATCGAATAGACGAGTAAGTACAGGCTCAGGGGAGTCGACAGGAACGCAGCAACGAGGAGGCCGACGCCCGCCACCACCGCAACCAGGGGCCCTTTGAGCCCGAACATGACCCCCAGCGCCAGTCCCACGGCCACAAGGAGCAGCGCAATCAGGGCGAGCGGCCCGAGAGACAAGATACCCATGGGCGACGACCTACGAACCGATCAGGTTATTTGTAACTGTAGCGGTACATCTCGTAATCGGGCGTGAGCTCGGCGCTGACATTGCTCAACACAATCCCGACCAACGTGGCGTGGGCGTTTTCCAGCAACGACTTGGCGCGTTTGAGCGCGTTTCGGCCGACTTTGCCGACTTGGTATACCATGACGACTCCGTCGACCTTGGAACCCAACGTGACGCCATCCGTCACCGGAAGGATGGGAGGACAGTCGAAGATCACAATATCGTACTCCTTCCGCACAGCGTCAATGAGGTCGCGCAGCCGCGGCGAGTTCATGAACTCTGCCGGATTATCCGGCCGCTTGCCGGACGGAAGAATGTTGAGGTTGTCGATGCCGGGGGCATTGATGACCTGCTCCACGCCCAACTTCCCCAGCATCAGATCCGTCACGGTTCGGATCGCCTCCGGGTACGCCACCGTCCCCAGAATCACTTCGCTCAAACCCGGCGCTTGCTCCAGCCCGAGGCGCTCGTGGATCGTCGGCTTCCGCAAATCCGCGTCGACCAGCAGCACCCGCTTCCCGTCCTGCGCCAAGGCGATCGCCAAATTCACCGCGCTGGTGGACTTGCCCTCTTGGGCGCCCGCGCTGACGAACGCCAACACGCGATTGCCTTGCATTCCGCCGGCAAATTGAATATTCGTGCGCAGCGATCGGTATCCTTCCGCCAGCGGCGATTGCGGATCGAAGAGGGCCACCAAATGACAGTAGAGGTCCAGAGTCTCACGGTCGAGCTTGTCCTGAAATCCCATTTGGATCTCCCGCTCGACCTCTTTACGGTCCACTCTCGGAATGACCCCCAGGACCGGCACTTTCAGGTACGATTCGACTTCCTCGATCGTGCCGATGGACGTATCGAACGATTCCTTCAGAAAGGCCGCCACCAGCCCGACCATGCTGCCCATCAGCACGCCAAGAAAGGCGTTCAACGGCAAATTCGGCGCATTCGTCGGCCGGGTCGGAATCTGGGCCGGCTCGATGATCGTGACCTCCTCGATCTGCTCCGCCCCCTTGATCATGAATTCCTGGTGCTTGGACTTGAGCGCCGCATAGAGATTGCTCGTAACCATCACATCCCGCTCGAGGCGGGCCAATTGGATCGCCGCTTGCGGCAAGCTCAGATACCGCTCCTTATAGCGAACGATGGACTCTTTGATGGCCCGTTCCCGCTCATCGAACGTCCGAAGCTTGGCTTCCAACTCCCTGATCATCTCGCCTTTGACGTTCAAGATCCGGCGGTCCAACTCGCGCACGAGCGCATGGTCCGGCGTATAATTGATCAACAAGAGATCCCGCTCCTGCGTAAGATCCGACATGCGTTGGTTCAGTTTGCTGATCAACGCCTCCACTTCGTCGGAATAGACGCGGCTCTGCACCTCCTGCACCACCGACTTGCTTTCCTTCAGCGCCTGCAACTGAGCCGCCACCTCGCGCTTGACCCGCGCCAGCCGTTCTTGCTCCCCTTCCAGCCGGTTGTATTGTTCGAGAGCCTGCTTGGCTTCCTCCGTGACGAACACCTGCCCTTCCTGTTCCTTGAACTCACGGAGCGCCTGCTCGGACTCGTGCAAGCTGGCCGCCAAGTTTTTCAGTTGCCCCTCGACGAAGCGCTTCGCCTCGATCACCTGCCGGTTTCGGTTGTAGATGTTCTCCTCACGGTAGGCGTCGGCGGACAAGGTGGCGTATCGTTCAGCCGTCATCGGATCTCCCGCCATCGCGGTGATCTTGATGATGTTGGTCGCCCCCTCCTGCAACGCTTCGACATGTCCCTGAATATCGTAAATGATGCCCAGCAATTCATGATTGGCGCGGATGTCCTTGGATTCCAGGTCTTTGTCGATCAGGTTCATCGCCTTCGCAACCCGTTCCATCACGTTGAAGCTTTTGATCACCTCGGCCTGCGTAGCGATGTCACTCTCCCCTCCCACTCCGCTGATCGATTCCTGCAACAGTCCGGACGCCGTCGTGGATCGTTCGTATTTGACTCTGGCCGAGGCTTTAAAAATCGGAGGCGGACCGACGAGATAGGGCATGGTCGAGGTCAAGACACCGACGAGGATGACCGTGAAGAGGATGATAAACTTCCGGCGCCGGACGATCAGCCAGAAGTCAACCAGGTTGAGGTCGTATTGTGCCATGGCTCCGCGTTAGAGACCCTGCCGGGCCGCCGGCCCGGACGGGAGAGATGCTTTCGGCATCCCCGTTTCGGCGGCGACCAGGGCTTGCTTGAGGAGTTGGTCGAACAGCGGCCGCACCAACGCCTGCAAGCGTGGATGCCGCTCCAACACCCGCGCCACCTGCCGCCCGTAGGCCCGGTAGAGATCGGCAAAGGCCCTGCCGGCCCAATGATCTGACAGGGGCCCCACGATATACCAGCGGAGCAGATGGGTCTGCCAGGCATGGTCCCCATACAGGACTCCGGCCACCCAACACACAGGCACCGCTGGCTGGGTGTCCGGCGGAACTCTCCAGGCCGCATCCAGGGCCTTGCCGATAAACACGCCGTTGACGGCGCCCAGCACGCTGTTGATAATGGGAGCGGCAACCTTTGAGTAATAGTTATAAAAGTCGCCGGCTCCGCTTCGCGGGACAAACACGATGTCGTTTTCCTGAACCGGGAGATCGGCGCTCATGTCGCCCGTGATCAAAGTTCTCTGGAGATTGGCAACCCGGACAAGCGGTTGTTCCTGCCCAGGCCGTTTTGAAATTAACACCACCCGGTCAAGCGCCGCGACATCGGTAAAGCTCTCGCCCGCGGATATTGCCGTGAGCAACGTGACTCCGCGGAGCCACTCGTGACGCCCGGGCTTCTTGAGCTCGCCGATGATGTAGTAGTATTTCCTCCGGCTCGACCCCTTCTGCGCTACGCGCACCTGCGTGTAGGGGTTGCGGATGACCTTGGCCAGTTTCTCGTTGATCCGCTCTTCGGCTTCAAACTCGCTCAAGCCCCGGACATTGACGACCGTGAACGACACATTGATTTCTCCGTTGGCGCGCACGACGGCCAGGTACTTTTCTTCGCCCGCGCCGCGCCGAACCACGACTTCCAACTGATCGCCAGGCTCGATAAAATCTTCCGGTTCAACGGATTTCTTCGTCGCTTGGCCTGCTTTGGGATCGATCGCCTCTACCTTCTTCGGTTGCACTTCACCGGACAGCACATAGACCGCCGGTTGCTCGTCGGTCTCGGGGCTCAAGGGACGGATCACCCCGCTCAATGAGCCGCTGCAACCGGGCAAGGCCACGAGGAGGACCAGCACCGCCCAGCGCCAGGTTTGCGATTGCTGCATCTGAATTATTGTCATGGTCGGCAGCGACACATCATGCCCATCCCCAAGGGAGGGCGCTCATCATGTCAGCTGAAGCGCGTCCACAATTTCCGCCACATGGACCAGGGGCGACCCGCTCAAGTCCAGATCTTTCGGTTCGCGCAGCCGTTGCCCGCTCTGATCGATGATAATCTTGACCGCGGGACGCAACGGAAAACGCGGGTTCGAACGGAAGACCTCGCCGATCTCTCCCGAAGTCAACTTCACCCAGGTGCCGACGGGAAACAGTGAAAACTGCTGGAGGAGGCTTTTGAAAATGCGCGTGGGAAAACTGGCTTTCTCTCGTGTCAGGAGCAAACGCACGGCCTCATGCGGGAGCAGAGCCTTGCGGGTCGCTCTCGATCGCAGCATGGCGTCCAGGACGTCCGCCAACCCGATCACCAGCGCGAATTCATGGATCTGCGGCCCTTGCAAGCCTTTGGGGTACCCCGATCCGTTCACACGCTCGTGTTCTTGCAGTACGATCTCGGGCAGCCACGCATGCGCTTTGGCCACCTGCTTGAGCAGCTCGGCGCCGTGTTGAGGATGCCGCTGTAACAGCGCGATCTGCTCCTCAGACCAGCGGCCATGCTGCTCCAGCATCTCGGACGGCAATTGAAACATCCCCAAGTCGTGGACCAGCGCCGCCAATGCCAGCTTAGCCAGTTCATCCGGCCGATAGCCCAGCCCCATGCCGATCTTCACGCCGAAAATCGCGACATGCACCATGTTGCCGATCAAGGAGGGACCGCTTTGATGGGAGATGGCACGCACCAGAAGACGGTCGTCTGCGGAAAGGGACTCCGCCATGCCTTCGGCAATTTGCGGAAGCTCGCCGAGCGACACCGCACGCTGCTTGCCGATCGCCGCGCCGATGCCCTCAAGGGCGGCTTCAGCTTTGCCATACCAATCCACGTGCACCGCCGGAGAGACGGTTGCCTGGGTGGTGAAGCCCGTCAACTCCGGCGGCAATTCCAACACGGCAGTCCGGGCCTGCGTGAGCGGCACAACCGGCTCGATCGGCGGCGCCTTCAGAATGGCCGCCTGAGTTGCGCCTTGCGTTTGTTGGGTTGCATCCGTCGGCTGAGGCACGGAGGCGGCAGGTGGCACGCTCACAGCCGCCGCCGGCGTTTTGGCCGCGTTGCGTCCGACTAACTCCTTCAACGTGCTCAGGCTCAGCGGCGGCTGCGCTGGCTTCGCCGGCTCAGCCGCCGCCTTGGCTGAGGCGTCTGTGTCGGCCTTCGGCTTTCCTGCCTCATCCGGCGGCTGGGCGCTCGCCGGAGCCTTTGCTCCCCTGATCAGATCAGTGAGCCGAGCCATGGACCTCTCCTAAGTTAAAGTCCGCGATGACACGGCTGACGACCGGACCATCGACTTGCGCCTTTCGCTCGAGGAATCCGCTCAATAACGCCAGGTCCGCCATCGTGTTGATGTTTCGCGGAATCCCGCCGGAACTCCGGAAGACCAACTCGATCGCATCTTGGGAAAAAATCGGCCGCCGGTCTGCCCCGGCGGTCTGCAGACGAAATTCCATATACTTCGCCGTCTCTTCGAGATCGAAGGCCGGCAGGTGGAACCGTATGGCAATCCTTTGCGAAAATTGCTTAATGGCGTTGATCCTGGCGTTCAACTCCGGCTGGCCCAGCAGAATCAACGTGAGCAAGAACCGATCATTGAGCTGGAAATTCAAGAGCAGCCGAAGTTCTTCGAAGACGCTGTCGTCCTTGATCGCCTGCGCTTCATCCACGATGACGACGGTGTCTTTGCCTTTTTTCAGATTCTCCAGCAGATGCTCGTTGAGCTGATGCAACCGGTCGAGTTTGCTCCCTCCCCCGGTGAGTCCAAATTGATACAACACCTCGCCGATAAACTCCTGCGCATCAATGGCCGGGTTGGCAATCAACGCCGTATCATACTTTTCATGCGCCAGATGCTGGATGAACTGACGACTGAGGGTGGTCTTGCCGCAGCCGATCTCGCCCGTGAGCAACAGCGCGCCCTTCCGAGCTTCTACGCCGTAGAGCAGCCGGTGCAGCCCCTCTTCATGTTTCGGCGAAGGGAAATAGAACTTGGGATCAGGGACGTTTTCGAACGGCGAGAGCTTCAGCCCCCAATAGTCTTCGTAATGCACGTGACCTTGGCCCTCTACCGGCAGGTTACCTTGCCATGCTCGCCAGCCTGAAGATTTAAGTGATTGTGCACACAACTTCATGATTTGTCAAGATTTTATCGCCATTCTTCCGATAGTCATCGCGAAGGCACCGGCGGCTTCGTGGCCGCCATCATGCCCCATTGATCGCCAACCAGCGGCTGAATTACACTTCATGGGCTCCATCTTGGCCCTGCTCGTTGATACCCAACCGATGCGCTCCCCCGTTGCGACTCTCCACCAGAAGACCTTTGACGCCATCTTGCGTCCTTCCTCCAGCAGATCTCCGGCATGCAATCAAGCCACGGGCCGCAACCGATCCCGCATGAAATTATCCTATACATCCACGCGATCAGAATCGTGCGGCACAAAGATTACCCGCACACTCGCAACAGGGAGAGACAGTCCGCACGGCGAGACAGCAGCGGGGCGCACGGTTGACCGAATTGGAGGGACGGCTATCGTTGACTCAAGGGGACGTAGGGGCGGTTGTGCTCGCCTTCATAGATCTGGTCCGGGCGGTACAATTTGTTTTCACGGAGCTGCTCAAACCAGTGAGCCAGCCAGCCGGCCACACGGGCCATCGCAAAGACCGGCGTAAAGCAATCCGCCTCGATCCCCATCTTGTCGTAGAGGATCCCGGAATAGAAGTCCACGTTGGGGTAGATCGGTTTCCCGGCCAGGAGCTCTGTCGAAATCCGTTCGACTTCCACCGCCACCTCGTAGAGCGGCGACGCCCCACATTTCCGGAAGACCTGCTCGCACAGGCCCTGCAAGACCGTGGCGCGCGGATCTTTGACTTTATACACCCGATGCCCAAACCCCATGAGCTTCCGCTTCTCGGCCAGCAGCCCTGCCACGTAGGGCCTGGCATTCCCTGGCTCGCCGATGTCACGGAGCATCTGCACGACTTCTTCGTTCGCACCTCCGTGCAAGGGCCCCTTCAGCGCACCGATGGACGAGGCCACGACCGTATAGGGGTCGGCCAGGGTCGAAGCCGTCACAATCCCGGCAAACGTCGAGGCGTTCATCGTGTGCTCGGCGTGCAGGATGAGACACGCGTCCAGCGTCCGGCTCAGTACGTCGTCGGGGGCCTGCCCCGTCAACATGTAGAGGAAATTGTCGGCAAAGCCTAAATCATCGCGCGGCGGCAGGCAGTCGTCGCCGCGCCGCAGCCTGGCATAGGCCGCGACAATCGTGGGCAGCTTGGCGATCAGCCGCACCGCCGACCAGTAATTGTTGTCCGCGTCCGCGACATTGCGGCCCGGATAAAACATGCCCAGCGCCGCCACAGCCGCCTGCAGGGCATCCATCGGGTGCCCCTGATCCGGCAAGCACTTGATCAGCTCCACAATGCGGTATTTGATCCGGCGGTGCCGCGTCACATCGCGGGCAAACCGGTCGAAATCCGACCGCGTTGGGAGGCCTCCGAAGAGCAGCAGCCAGGCGGTTTCCAGAAAAGAGGACTTGGCGCAGAGCTCTTCGATGCCGATCCCCCGATATTCCAAAACTCCCCGCCCGCCGTCCACATCGCTGACGGCGGACTTGGCAGCGGGCACCCCTGCCAGGCCGGGCATGAAGTCGTGCGGCATATCTCCCCTCTCCTCTCCGGAAATCATAGAGGCCCGGAATCGGGCCCGTCAAGAACCCATCCGTCTTGCCGCCTTGCATTGGAAGACGTGGCTTGGCATACTGAAATGCGAAGGCTCGTGGGAGCGCCGCCGTGCCTCCCACCGCAAGGCCAGGATTCATGACCCGTTCAAGACTCATCGTGTTGCTGGCAGGAGGGCTCGCGTTGCTCACGGGGCTGACCCTGTGGATGCAAAACGGGATAGAGCCTGCGCGTACGAATCGGCAGGACTCGTTGATTGCGCCTCCTCCCGGCACACCCTCCAAGCTGGTCGGCACCAGCGCGATCAGCCATGGCGGACCGTCCGTACCGCCGCCAGCCCGCCCGACGGACACGATGACGGCACCGTCACCAACGCCGTGAAAGGGCACGAGTGATGAGTATGCGTGGATGGAAGGTTGGACTCGTGGCGGCTACGATCTTCGTCTTCTCCGCCACCACAGCCCTGCCGCAACAGGACCCGCCGGTGATTTTTGCCGTCGTCACCAAAGTCTCGAAAGACAGGCGGCACGTGGTCGCTCAAGTATCTGAAGGCGGACCTGCATCGGAAGCGACCTTGATCCCCACCGACCCGATCCTCGACAACCTGATTTGGCGAAAACTGGAAATATGTCACGCCTTGAAAGCCGAAGCCTGGAAAAACCAGGAGGGCTATCGGATCGTTTCCGTGCGCGTCCTGGACGCCGGCATGTTGCCGATGTCCCTGCAGGGCATTGCCGGAGATTGCCTGATCAAGAAAGCGCTGGAGTTCGGTCCGCTCGTCGATTGAGCAAGGCCCGGCTTGGGGCCTACGGGGAGCAGGCGGGACAGACCGTCGGCTCTTGTTCAGCCTCCGCCTCTTCATGCGTGAGGGGAAACGGTTGCTCGCACTGCCGACACTGCCGAATTTCAAAGTAGGCCACGCCGGCGTCGTCAATCTCTGTGGGCAACAACAGCTCGGCGGGATCGAACCCCAGAAGGGCCCCGTCGGGAAACTTCACCACCGCCAGGCGGACATTGAACAGTTCAAACACCGCCTCTTGACCTTTGCGATCGGGGACATGCCCGACCACGAACACCGGTTGCCCCTTGCGTTTCGTTCGCAAGTCCTTGAGGGTCCGTTGCCCTGGCTGAGCGACGGCAAAGTTTCCGCTTGAGCTGGTTCCAGCGGTCGGCATGGGTTCCGGGACCTCATCCTCGTTCAGCTGTGGTCGTTCATGGCGAGAGACTCCGCTTGTAACACGGGCTGAGAAACGAGGTCAAGACGAGACCGATGAGAGAAGGAGAAGCCTCCGCATGGACAAACTGACGATTTATCAGAAGCCGACTTGCAGCACCTGCCGGGAAGCCATCAAGCTCGTGGCGGCGAGCGGCCAGCCGTACGAAGCCGTGAATTATTACGAGACGCCGTTCACGAAGGAGGCGCTGAAACAGTTGCTGACCAAAGCCGGCCTCTCGGCCAGAGATGTGCTCCGCACCAAGGAAGACATCTACAAGGAACTGGGGCTGGCCAAGAAGTCGCTCACGGAAGATGAGCTGATCGGCCTGATGGTCGCCCACCCGGACCTGATTCAGCGCCCACTCGTCGAAAAGGGCTCGCGGGTCATCCTGGCGAGACCGGCCGAGGCCGTGAAACAATTGCTTTAGCCGAGCATCGAAAACACACTGGGCCAACAGCCTGATGCCGTCTGCCAAGGCCCTCCGCTGAGCCTCCGGGCCCTTCCCTCAGTCGGCGCCCACTCGATACACCCCCGCTCCCGGTTCGTTTGGAAATCCTTTCACGAGCGTGCCCCGGGTCACTTCATCAACGACCCAGGGAGGCACCTGTGTGCCCCATGCAGCAGCCAGAGCCTTGGCTGCTGCCGGCCGCCACACTAAAAGATAGGGCTTGCTCCATGGCTCGGCTCGCTCCGCCGCCCAATAAAACGGATGCCCCGCGAGCCCCGACAAGGTCCAGATCTCGACAACCGATCGCGCATCGAACCGGTGAACGTATTGCACCGCTCTCGCCATTTCATGATCGGTCAGAATCGGCCAGGCGGGATCCCTCGGCACGGCATCGACGGCATCGCGGATGGCGTCATTGTGGGCCATCAATGGCGCATACTTCACGACTCGATACACAGCCAGATTCCCCGCCAACAGCAGCACCAGCATAGTCGGCAAGAACCATTGCGGCCTGTTGCGCGCAGCCAGCACCGCCAGCCCCCCTCCGAACGTCGCGACGGCTCCCTTGGCGAGCCACACATTGCCCTGAAACAGCCCCAACCCCGACAAGCCGCAGGCAAAGAGGAGCGTTGCCCAGACCCCGACTCGCGCAAGAGTCTGAAGCTCCACATTCCGGATATGAACGCAGGCAACCGCGGCGAGGATGCTCCCGGGGATGATCAGCGGACTTCCGAAGCGCATATCCAGATGGACCGGCGACCACTGGCTGAAGCTGGTCGAGAAATGGCTTAAAATCGCCACGGGCGCAATCGTGGCCACCATGAAGTATGGACTGGCCTGATCCGCTTCGGCATCGGCCACGACCGTTTTGCTCAAGGCAAACGCGATCAGGACGGGCAATACCGCCAACACGTAGCCTTCCATGCAGGCCCGAAGAATCGACAGCCCTGTGAGCCTGGCAACGAAGTGCATCCCCTCGAGGGGGTGCAGCCACGGAGCGCCGGGCATGTTGTACCCACGCTGCATCGCATGGAGGACAATCAGCGGATCCCCGGTTTCTCTCCAGAGATAGAGCACGTAGGGCATCCCCACGAGGCAATTCCCCAGCAGCCATGCCCCCAAGGGAAACCCTCCCTGTGCAGCGTGCCTCCGGCCCACGAACAAGAATCCCGCGAGCGTGAGGAGAATCATCGGGGCCGTGCTCTCCTTCGTCACCACCGCCCATGCGCTGGCGATACCGGACAGCCAGGCCCAGATGCCCCGGTTGCCGGCCCGTCCCGTCGCGGCCAACACCCACCCCACGACAAAGACCCCATAGAGGAAGCCGGCGGGAAGATCGGGCATGCCACTGGAGCCTGTAGAATAGAGAACCGGATGGAAGCCGCACAACAGGACGGCCGAGACAGCCACCCAGCCGCCGTACAATCGCAGCGCCGCATAGGCGACGACCAGCACCGTCCCGCCGGCCGTCAGAACCGTATACGCGACCGTCGTCCAGTCATGTAGTCCAAAGAGTCGATAGAACAGGGCCACCGGAATGATAAAGCCCAAGCGATACGAGTGGGGACTGTTACTGACAAACATGGGCTGACCGTCGGCCAAGGCCGACGCCAGCCGCGCATAGAGCACATCGTCTCCGTCCAGTTCGACACCGTGATACACGAGGGCGGAAGGGATCAGAGCGACGACGATTGCCGCCGCAAGGAGGACTTTCATGGAGGGATTCATTCGGCTGTTCTGCAGAAACCACGGCCCGGTCATCGACACCGCCACCCGTTGACGGCCTGCGCCAGGCACAGCATGATCAACGGCAAGAAGAAGGGATCCTTATTCCTCCGCCGTCCGCGGTGTGATCCGAATATGGCCGCTCCGCCGATCGACCGAGACGGTCATGCTCCCACCCAGAACCTTGAGCAAGACGTCGCCGGCCAACGCCCTTCGCCAGCCCCGAAGCACCGGCACATCGACGGCCTCTCGATTCTCCTTGGCCTCGACCAGCTGTTGCAGATCCGACGCACTGGCCAGCAAGCTGGGCGAGATTTCGGCTTCCAGCGCGCAGGCCTTCAACACGGCTTGCAGCAGCTCGACCAGCCCGGCAGCCTCCGGTTCAGGCTTGCGCTCGCGCGGGATCTCCGGCCATTCCGACGGAGGCAGAGCCAGGCCGGCCTTGATCGCCGCCAGGATGGCCGCGCCGTTGCGTTCCGCTTCCGAGGCATGCAACCCGCGCGTCGCGCGCAGGGCTGAAGGGGTCGCAGGCGCGCGGCGCGCCAGCTCCAGCAACACCTCGTCCCGCACGATCCGCCCCCGCGGCACGTTCCGCCGTTTGGCCTCCCCTTCCCGCCAATTCACCAACTCCCGGAGGACCGCCGCCGATTTGGGTTTCAGCCCGTCCCACCCCCGGACCCGTTGATACCGGAGACCGGCGTCCGACGAGGCCTCCACCAACTTGCTCTCCATGCGCCGGAATTCTTCCTGCACCCAGTCCAAACGCCCCAAGGACCGGAGGCGTTGCTGGAGATGCTCGTGCACCTCCAGCAAGTACAGAACGTCGTCGAGCGCATAGGCGATCTGCTCGGGAGCCAACGGCCGCTGGCTCCAGTTCGAGAGCGTGTGAGACTTGTCCAGTTTGGCTCCGACGATGCGCTGAACGAGTTGCGCATAGGCCACCTGCGTCCCGTAGCCGACCATGGCGGCCGCCACTTGGGTATCGAATACCGACGCCGGAAGCCGCCCCGTATGCGCATAGAACAGTTCCAAATCCTGCCGTCCTGCGTGCACCACTTTCTCGATGCCCGGATCGTGGAGCAACGCCGCAAAGTCGCCGAGCGACCCGATGGCGGGAAAATCGATCACCGCGCTGACGTCGCCCGCCGCCACCTGGATGAGTTCCAGCCGGGGCACGAAACTGTCCTCCCCCACAAATTCCGTATCCAGGGCGAACCGCGGATGTGCCCGCAGACGGACGCAGAGCGCCTGCAAGGCGGCATGATCGGCAATATAGTGGGGCGTGGGCTGGGTCATGCGATGGCATTCACCTTGGGATGTGGCAACCGGTCACACCTCACGGGGCGGCTCCGTCATGGATACGCTCAGCTGTTCCTTCAGGTATTGATAGGCTTCGATGATGCGGCGGAGCTCCGGTTCCGCGCTGCGATCCCCCTTGCGCGCATCGGGATGCAGCTTCTTGGCCCGCTGGCGGAACGCCGCGGTGACTTGCGCCATGGCCGTGCCGAGCTCCAACCCCAACACGGCATAGGCTTCGGACACGCTCCCGATTTCGCCGCGAGCAGCCGGTATCTCCCCGCCCCCGCCGGCCGTCTTGAAGAAGTCGGCGAAATTGATCCGCCGGCGGCGGCGCTTCGGCCGTTGCCGGATCTCGCTGTCGAACTCTTCAAACCGGTCTTCGACGAACTCCAACCGGGACTGGAGGCGGAACGCCCCGCTCTGATCCTGGATCGCGACCAGCTCCTCCTCGATCAGCGCAAGGGTCCGGTCGATCTCTTCCAGTCCCTCTTCGACCTTGAAATAGCTGTCCACCCGGTCCTGCATCATATGGTCCATGGCAAAGTCGAGGCTGTCCTCCGTCTTGCCTTTGAGTTCCGCGATGCGCTTGGCCATTTGGGCCCGAAACCTGGCGTGCTTGGCCGCGTCGAATGCCATGGAGCCTCTGCCTGTTTGAACCGACGTGGCGCATTCTAGCACAATCCGATGCCCCCCCAAGCGGCGCGCGCCGCCGCCCGATTGCCTCGACATTTCCCCCTATGCTAGACTCCCGCCCCATTACATGCCACACGTGCCATGAACCCATGCGCTGGCACGTGCACCATCATGCCGTGAGGGAGGAATCATGAAGCGTCGGTCCTGGTCTCTGGTCATCGGTATGGGCCTGCTCGTTTGTTCCACCGCCGCACAAGCCGCCGACCCGTCCGGCTATGGACAGGCGGGCGGCGAATTCGACATTAAAATCCCGCGGGTTCCGGCCGCGGAATTGTCGGCCGCCAAGGCCGAGAAACCGCCGTTTGCCCCCACCCCGGAGATCCTCGCCGAGGGCAAGGCCATCTTTTTGGGCCGCGGTACCTGCTTTCAATGCCATGGTCCGGAAGGCAAAGGCGACGGAGGCGCCGCCAAGGTCCTCCCCATCCAGCCGCGCGATTTTACGAACCCCAAATTCAACAAGGTCCGGACGCCCGGCGAAATGATGTGGGTGCTGAAGAACGGCAGCCTGGGCCAGTCGGGCAAAGTTCCGGGCACCGGGATGCTGCCTATCGTCGGACAGTTCCTGAGCGTAGAGGATGGGTGGAAGGTCCTGCTGTACGAACGGAGCCTCGGCGGAAGCCGGTAACCGGGCTCGGAAATCGTAGTTGACAATGTTAGATACTTTGGTCTAGGTTCATTCTCCGTTTTGATCGACATCCGAGTCAGCAATTCACAGAGGGAAGGAGGTGAGCTCTCTATGAAGCGGATTATGATTGCCATGCTCGCAGTGATGTTCCTCGCCGGCTTCAGCGGCATGTCCTTCGCAGCCGACGCCCCGAAGACCGATGCCAAGGCTGAGAAGAAAGCCGAGAAGAAGGAAGAGAAGAAGGCTGAGAAGAAGGAAGAGAAGAAGGGTCACTAATTCTTCTGCTCTCCATCCTTTGCCGATCGAACGGCCCGTGCCTGGTTCACCCGAGGCTACGGGCCGTTTCATTTTGAGCCCGGACCGGCGGTTGACCGGCCTCGTTGGCGGATGGTACGGTGAGCGTCTATGCCGCACGCGCCACGACCGGCCAATCGTTTGGCCCAAGAGACCAGCCCCTATCTCCTCCAGCATGCGCACAACCCCGTCGACTGGCACCCCTGGGGCGAAGAAGCCCTGCGCCTGGCGCGCGAGTTGAACCGGCCCATCCTCCTCTCCATCGGCTATTCCGCCTGTCACTGGTGCCACGTGATGGAGCGGGAGTCCTTCGAGGACGAGCGGATCGCGACGCTCATGAACACGCACTTTATCTGCATCAAGGTGGACCGGGAGGAACGGCCCGATCTGGACGAGATCTACATGCAGGCCACCCTCCAGCTCAACCAGGGCCAAGGCGGCTGGCCCATGACCGTCTTCCTGACTCCTCAACAGGAGCCCTTCTTCGCGGGCACGTACTTTCCCCCGACCGACAAATGGGGCCGTCCAGGCTTTCCGGCCGTGCTGAACAAGGTGGCGGAGTTCTGGCAAAAGGATCCGGAGGCCCTTCGGCAACAAGCGGCCCAGTTGACCGAACGGCTGAAACAGAGCCTCCAGGGCGGCGTCCCCATGGCCGTGGGCCGGGCGGAGCTGGAGGCGGCCGTCGCGCAGTTCGCCGAGGAGTTCGACGCCCGCTACGGCGGATTCGGCAGCGCGCCGAAATTTCCGCCGGCCACCGGGCTTTCTCTGTTGCTTCGCGGCCATCATCGGACCGGCGACCCGCAGACGTTGCAGATGGCACGCAAAACGCTCGACGCCATGGCGGCCGGCGGGATGTACGACCAGATCGGAGGCGGCTTCGCCCGCTACTCCACCGACGAGCGCTGGCTGGTGCCCCACTTCGAGAAGATGCTCTACGACAACGCCCTGCTGGCCCGCACCTATGTCGAAGCCTCGCAAATCACGCAAGACCCTGAATATCGCCGCATCGCGACCGAAACGCTGGACTACATCTTGCGCGAGATGACGGCGCCGGAAGGAGGCTTCTACTCGGCTACCGATGCGGATTCGGAGGGGATCGAGGGCAAGTTCTTCGTGTGGACGCCGGAGCAGATCCGCGACGTCGTCCCCGATGAGGAAGAAGCCCGGCGCTTCTGCGCCTATTACGACATCACGGCCGGCGGCAACTGGGAGCATGTCAGCATCCCCAACCGCCTGCAGCCGCTGGACGAGGTGACGAACGCGTTGGCCGTCGAGCCGGACGAACTGCGCCGCACGATCGAGCGGGTGAAGCCGCTCGTCTACGAGGCCAGGCGCACGCGCGTACCCCCTGCCCTGGACGACAAGATCCTCACCGCCTGGAACGGCATGATGATCAGCGCCATGGCGGAAGGCGCCCGGGTTCTGGAAGAACCCCGCTACCGGTCGGCCGCCGAGCGAGCCGCCGATTTTCTGCTGGCCGCCCTGTCCCGCCCCGACGGAGGCCTCTACCGGACCTACCGGGCCGGGAAGGCGCACCTGCCCGCCTACCTTGAGGACTACGCATACCTGGCGGAAGGGCTGATCGACCTCTACGAAGCAGGCGGGGCGGAACGCTATCTCCACGAAGCCGTGCGCCTGGCCGGGCGGATCCTGGCCGACTTTGCCGATTCGGAGCGAGGCGGTTTTTTCACGACCGCCAAAAACCACGAAACGTTGCTCGTGCGCAGCCGCGAGGGACCGGACGGCGCCATCCCCAGCGGCAACGCCGTGGCCGCCTCGGTCCTGGCCCGCCTCTCCTTCCACTACGGACGCGATGACTTTCGCGAGGCGGCGACCCTGGCCATCCGGGCCTATGGTCGCCAGACCGCTCGCTATCCCAGGGCATTTGCGAAAAGTCTGGCCGTCGTGGACCTGTTGCTGGCGGGACCGGTCGAGTTGGCCCTGGTCGGGACTCCCGGAGAGCCGGACTACGAAGCCCTCCGAACCGCCGTCAGCCGTGCCTATCTGCCCAATCGCATCATCGCGCATCACGATCCCAAAGAGCCGGCCAGCCACCATCCGCTGTTGACGGGCAAACAACCGGTCGGCGGCCATGCGGCTCTTTATGTCTGCCGCAATTTCGCCTGCCAAGCTCCGATCACCGATCCACGGGCGGTGGCAACGGCCTTGGCCGACCGGGGCAACGCCGCGAAACACCCCTCCGGCTCCGGGCAGCACACGCTCGCCGGCAGTCGTCTCCCAGGCCATGCCACAGCGGGCGGCACCGGCGCCTATGCCGTCCGGACGGTCAATCGACCAGGAGCGCCCAAGGGGCTCTCGCACGGCTACACCGCCTTCGGCTCCACCGGCCTCACCGCCAGCAAGCTCGGCTTCGGAGGCTACCGCACCCATACGGAAGAACCGGAACATCGCGCCGCGCTCGTCAAAGCCCTGCGCGAAGGGGTCAACGTCATCGACACCTCCACCAACTATGCCGACGGAGACAGCGAGCGTCTGGTCGGCCTCGTGCTGGCGGACCTGATCGCGCAGGGCGAGCTCGCCCGCGAAGACGTCATCGTCGTGTCCAAGATCGGCTATGTCCAGGGGCAGAACCTGAAGCTGGCGGAGGCGCGCGAACAGGCCGGCAAACCCTACCCGGAGATGGTCAAGTACGGCGACGGGATCTGGCATTGTCTGCATCCGGAATTTTTGGCCGATCAACTGGATCTGTCGCTGGATCGTCTGGGCCTGCAGACCCTGGATGTTCTGCTGTTGCACAACGTGGAATATTTCCTCTCCGACGCGGCCCACCGGATGGACAAGGACCTGGATCGGCTGCGGGACGAGTTGTACCGCCGGCTCCGGACGGCCTTCGCCTATCTGGAACGCCAAGTCCGGACAGGACGCATTCAATACTACGGGGTCTCCTCCAATACCTGCACGGCGGACCCCAACGATCCCGAGGCCACTTCGCTGAGCCGCATACTGGAAGCGGCCCGGGCAGCGGCGAAGGAGTTGGGGCTGCCTCACCACCATCTGCGCGTCGTGCAATGCCCGATGAACCTGTTCGAATCGGGCGCGCTGCTCACGCCCAATACCGGCCCGGAAAACCGGCAGACGGTCCTCGACCTGACCAAGGCCGAAGGCCTCGCCGTCTTGCTGAACCGGCCGCTCAACGCCATGCAGCCGAAGCGGGGCGGCATGACCAGGCTGGCCTTGCTCCCGATCGAGCCCTCGACGGTGGCCTTCGAAGCGCAACGGGAGGCCCTGGCCCAGCTGGAAGAGGAATACCGGCGCACGATCGCCCCGTCCGTCACCCATGCGGGTCAGGGCATGAGCCCGGCCGACTATTTCAACTGGGCGGAAGAGCTGGCCACACTGCGGCCGCACGTCCAGAACCTGGAACATTGGGAACAGATCGAACAGCAGATGATCGCTCCGCACATCAATCAAGTGCTGCGCGCCCTCACGCAACATTTACGCGGCGAGCCGGGGGACCGCTGGCAGGCGTGGCGGGACCGCTATGTTCCGGAATTCCTCACGCTCTTGCAGACCTTGCGGCGGGAGGCGACCGCCAAGAGCCGGGAGAAGACCGAGGCCGTTGCCGCCGCCATCGATCCCTTGCTGCCGGAAGCCAGGCGGAACGAATCCCTCTCGCGGAAAGCCCTCTGGGTGCTGGCCTCCACTCCGGGCGTCACCACCGTGTTGAATGGGATGAGAACTCCGTCCTACGTGGCAGATTCCACCGCTGTCCTCGCATGGGACTCGCTCCCGAACCCGAGCCGGGTGTTCGAGGCCCTGCAGAAATCTCTCCCCACCTCCTCCATCCGCGCATAGTCTTTGCATGTATATTCCGCTATGATTTCCAGCACGGGAGCCTCGACGCCACGACGCCGGACCGACAGGCTCCCGGCACGTACCCAGAGGCCGTCATGCCCCATACGGTGAAGTGGCTCAGCAATCTGCCCATCGAACGCAAGCTGTTCCTGGCTTCGGTCGTTCCGATGCTGGCGGTGATTGTGCTGAGCCTGGTGACCTACCGAAGCGTGCAAACCTTTTCGGAAGACGAGGAGCAGCTCAACAACATCTATCTCGCGCAACGCCAGGCGGCCGAATACATGCAACTCGCCTTGGATTTGCAAGTCGGATTCCGGGGCTATGTGTTGACGCAGCAGGAACGCTTCCTGGACCCTTTTCGGCAAGCCGAGATTCACGTCCTGCTCATCGGGGATTCCCTGGCCATGATGGTCAGCGGACGGGAAGCCCAGCATCATGCGATCCTGCAAGTCCAGCAGCTGCTCAAGCGGCATATCGCCGAGAAAAATCAGCTGATCGAGGCCATTAAATCGGGCAATCTCCCCAAGGCGCTGCGCTACGTCGAGGAAGGCCGCGGCCGGATGGACATGATCCGGGAACACATGGCCCGCTTCGACCGCCTTGAAGCCCAGGCGCTGAACGACGCGCTCGCCAAACTCTCACGGGACCGGTCGCTCATGGTGTCCGTGATCCTCGGCGGCGGCATCCTCGCGCTGGCGCTCATGATGGTCACGCTCCATCTCATCGCCCAATCGATCACGGCTCCCCTCGTCAGCCTGGCCAAGACCATGGGGGCGGCGACCGGAGGGGACGTCCCGGACGTGCCGATCCTGGAGCGCCGCGATGAAATCGGCGCGCTGACCGACGTGATGAGCGCGATGGGCGCGCAAGTCCGCGACCACATCGCGCGCGTGGAACGATCGGAAGCCGAACTCCGGACGGTCAACCGGGACCTGGCGGATTCGGAAGCCAAGTACCGGAGTATCGTGGATCACGCTCCGTTCGGGATTTTCAGAACGGAAGGCATGGCGATGGTCTATTCCAACCGCTACAATCGCCTGCTCGCGGGCTTGAATCCGGACGAGGAAGGCGACCCGGAAGCCATCCGGCAATCCTTTCACCCGGAAGATCGGGAGCGCGTCCTGTCCGAATACGCCCAGGCGGTCAAGGACGACCGCCCGTACGAGACGGTCTTTCGGTTCCTGCACAAAGATGGGACGGTGAAAAAAGTCCTGAGCCGGAGAATCCCGATCAAGGACGACGCAGGCCGGACCATCATGTACCAGGGATTCAATATCGATATCACCGCGTTGGACCAGATGCAGGCGCGGCTCAGCCGCGCCGAGCGCCTGGCGACCTTGGGCCAGATGGCGGCCGGCATCGCCCACGAGATCCGCAATCCTTTGGTGGGCATCGGATCGACGGCCTCCCTGCTGCTGGAGGAAGCCGATCCGTCGGATCCCCGCCGCCCCGAGTTCGAGACCATTCTCAAGGAAACCCGGCGGCTCGACCGGATCGTCAACCAGATCATCGACTATGCCCGCCCCCGGCCCCTGGCACCCCTCCTGTTTTCGATGGAGGAATTGATCCACGAGACGCTGACCCTGCTGGAGGCCCCTCTGTCCAAGAAACAGGTCGACGTCGAGCAGCGCCTCCCCCCGCATCTCCCCCCGATCCAGGCAGACCGGGATCAGCTCAAACAGGTCCTGCTCAACGTGATCCAGAACGCCATCGAGGCCCTGAACGAGGGCGGCAGACTGCATATTTCGGCCTTCGAGGCCACGCGGGCCCACGAACCCGGCCTCACGTTGACGTTCAGCGACAACGGAGCCGGCATCACGCAGGCCGATTTGTTGCATGTGTTCGAACCCTTTTTCACGATCGGCAAACATCACGGCACGGGACTCGGCCTGGCCATCTGTCGCAATATCGTGGACGCCCATCAAGGCGAGATCCGGCTCGAAAGCGAGCCAGGACGGGGCACCACCGCCACGCTGTGGCTCCCGTTACGGCAGCCATCGATCATGCTCGGAGGCTAAATCATGCGCGCGACCATTTACGTGACCGACGACGAGCCCGCCATTCGCACGGCCATCGGCAAACGGCTGAGCCGCCAGCAGCACCAGGTCCGCACGTTCGAGTCGGGCGAGGCGCTCCTGAACTCGCTCGACACCGGCACGCCCGATCTGGTCCTGCTCGACCTGAAGATGCCGGGCCTGAGCGGCATTGAAACCCTCAAGGCGCTCCGCCAGAAAGTTCCGCATGCCCTGGTCGTCATCCTGACGGCCTTTGGGACCGTGCAGGATGCGGTGGAAGCCATGAAGCTCGGCGCCTACGACTTTCTGATCAAGACGGTGGACCTGGAAGGGGTGGACCAAGTGGCCGGGCGCGCGCTGGAATTGCTCACCTTGCGCCATCGCGTCCTGTACGAGATGGAGCATGAAGGCAGCCGGTACACCCTGGATAATCTGGTGGCCGAGAGCCCGGCCATGCAGCAACTCGTGGCGCAACTGCGCGACGTGGTGCAAAATTCGAAAGCCTCGGTTCTGCTGCAGGGCGAGACCGGCACGGGCAAAGAATTCATCGCCCGGGTCCTGCATCACAACGGCAGCCGCGCGGCCGGCCCGTTCATCGGGGTCAATTGCACGGCCATTCCACGGGACCTGTTCGAAAGCGAACTGTTCGGCTACGAGCGGGGCGCCTTCACCGGAGCCGGGCAGCGAAAGCTCGGGCTCCTGGAACGGGCCGAAGGCGGCACCATGTTTCTGGACGAGATCGGAGACCTGGACCAAGCCATGCAGGCCAAACTGCTGCGGGTCCTGCAGGAACGTTCGTTCAGGCGGCTGGGCGGCACGGACGACATTGCGGTGGACTTCCGGCTGATCGCCGCCACCAACCGAGACCTCAAGAAGGAAGTCGCCCGCGGCACGTTCCGCGAAGATCTTTTCTTCCGCCTCAACGTCGTGCTGTTCGAGCTTCCCCCCTTGCGCAAGCGCCCCGAGGATATCATTCCCCTCTGCCTGCGCGCGCTTGTCCTATACGGCAAAGAATTCGGCAAAGAGGTCTTGGACATCGAGCCGGATGCCAGGGCCATGCTCGAACGGTATGCCTACCCCGGCAACATCCGGGAGTTGCAGAACATCATCGAACGCGCGACGATCTTCTGCCACGGCGCCACCCTGACGGCCGGATGCCTGCCCCATGAACTGCGCGAGACGGCCGCGCCGGTGACGGTCATGGTGACCAAAGGCGACGAGCAAGTGGTCAGAATCGATATGCCCTTGGGCAAGCTGTCCCTCGCCGATGTGGACGACGCCATCATCCAAGAGGTCTTGCGCCTGGCCGGCCACAACAAGAGCCTGGCCGCCAAGCATCTCGGCCTGACCCGATTCGCCTTGGACCGCCGCCTGAAAAAGATTCACGAGGAGTAGCGTCGCGCCCGTCGCCGCCGGTTCATTTTTTGAGCCGCACGACGACCGCCCCCATCAAATCCCCCTGTTTAAAGTCCCGCTTCGTGCTGGTGGGATGCCGATTATGGCAATCGGCGCACGCCTGCTCGATGGCAAAGTCCGCGGCGAGCCCCTTGAATTGCGCGCCGTCCGTAAACGTCACCAGCGTCTGCGCAGGGTGCTCCATCATGGCTTTGAGCGCCGCGACTTCGGCCTCGGTTTGAGGGAAGTTGGACGCATAGATCGGCGTCAGCGAGATCACCCCCACCTCCACATCTTTGGCCGCGCCCTTGAGTTCGGCCGCCGCCAGCTTCACGAACTGAAAGGGCAACATGATGGCATGCGCATCCTGCGCCCACTGTTCCTTGGGGTAGACGCCCCCCTTCCTGACGTGCTCCTCGATATCCTTCACGTACACCGTGCGAAAGGCCCTGACCGTCGCCAGCAGATATCGGACCACTTGCTCTTTGGACTCCACGTCCAGCCGGCCGGCCCGGCTCGCCGGAATCAGCACCCCCATGAACAGAAGCGTGGCGATGGCTCCTGCCATGACTCTCGTCCGCTTGCCCATGACACCTCCTCCACGCGAATTGCGCCCCATGCCAAGCCGCATCTGCGCTCCGTGTTCAATAAATCAACGTGAACCGGAAAATCAGCATGTCCGAGGTCCGAGGGGCGGCGTACGTCTGATTCGCGCCTTGAAACTCGGAGTGCTCCCAGATCCACTGGTAACGAAACTCTCGGCTGGCATACCAGTTTACAGCAAAGCTGGTGCCCTTCGTCGTTTGCACATACTGAGTCGCATCGGCAAAGTTCAATCCGAATGCTTGTGGGTCGATACGTTGTTCAGAATAGCGAGCCGCCACCGTCCAGGCTCCCCAATGGCCCTTTTTGGCCAAGTCGAACGGTCGCCTGGGCGTCACACGATTGAAGGCCGGCTCATCATCGGTGAGGCTCACTTCGGCCTGCGCCATCCAGGCTTCGTTTTGGAGGAGTGCCGCTTTTCCCATAGACTTATCGATTTTCGGTTCCCAAGTGTGGACGAAAGCGGACATGACTCCCAGGCGGCGCCAGAACCAAGTCATTTGCGGCAACACCCTGGTCGAGAACCCGTTGCCCACCACGGTGGGTTGATACTGGAAAATGGTGCGGTCCTGGCCCATCGACATCATTGGCTGCTGGCAGGGAGAATTGGTGCAGTTCCCGTACAAGACCCCCACGCCGATGTCGAGCTTTCGAAATGCCTCCGGCCCCTTGAGAAGAAAGGGCGTGACCATGACACGAGCCATCCCCAGTTTATTGTTGTCAACCGAGGGCTCCGGCACGCTGGCCGGCCCGATTGCGCCATTGCCGCTGTTGAAAACACCGAGATCGTAGCGGACATGGCGATCGATGATCCGGCCGGTGACGGTCGCGCCGAAGTCTCGCCGCAAAGCAAAGTTTTGGACGAGGGAGCGCTCGGCGAACACGAGATCGAATTCCCCCTGTTGATTCTCGACGTTCAGCACCGGCTTGTACTGGCCGATGCGCACACGTGCCCAGTCGTAGTAATCCCAGTCGATGAAGGCATTGAACAACTCGCTGCGGCGACGCGGAGCCAAGTCCGGCATGATCTGGCCGCGGAAGTAGTTGGCGATCCGGAAGTCCAGAATCGGGCGAAGCCGACGCAGGACAAACCCGTCTGGCTCGGCCCCCGGAGCGTGTCCTGTTTGGCCGTCTGGGTAGCCATGGTAATCGGCCTGGATGCCTCCGTTGAGGTGCAGCCGGTTGTTGCCGTCCGTGGAATAGAGGGAAAAGCCCCGCTCATTAATTTCCGGGGACCAGCCCAATCCCCGCTCCATGACGCCCCGCTTATGTCCGCTCCCGACGGCCAGTGACTCCAGCACGCTGAGGCGACGATCCAACTCGCGGAGCTGCTGCTTAGCCGACGGCGTGCGCGGCGCAGCGGGTGCAGGAGGACCCTGTACAGGAGCGGGCTGGTCCGTGCGTTCCGGTTGGCGCATATCAGGCTCGGCAGCCAAGGCCGTCCCATCTAGAACCAGCACAAGGAGAAGCAGTCCGATGATAGCCACGGCTTAAAACGTCAACTGCATGCGGAACATCAGGCCGTCTTCATGACTCGCGGCGTGATAGGCGCGCGTCGCCCCCGTAAAGTCGGTATGGACAAAATTGGTCGTCAGTCGCACGTTGGTGTTGAGATACCAATTCAGCCCGACCGTGGAACTCTTGGCCCGCAAGGCGTTGATGCCGGGATCGGCCAAGTTATAGGCGAAGGTTTCCGGATCGATGTTGAGCTGGGCGTACCGGGCCGCGATTTCCCAGGCCCCCCAGTGGCCTTTCGACGGCTCGACCGGATAACGGGGCTGCACGTGACCGAAGGTGGCGGTGTCGTCCGTCAGGAACCAGGAGGCTTGGGCCGACCAGGACTCGTGCGTCGTGCGGACCGATTGGCCCCCGGTGACCAAACGCAGTTGCTGCGTGCTGCGCACATACTGACCGAGCAATCCCAGCCGCCCCACATACCAGGCCACCTGCGGCGAGATGCGGATACGTTGGCCGTCGCCGGTGACGTTGCTGTTGTATTGGAAGAAGGTGTAGCTGAAGGTCTCCGTCTGCATCGGATCCTGCCCGCTGGTCCCCTGCTTGACCGACCCGACGCTCATCCCGATACCATACCCCAGGCCTCGGAACATACTGGTCGTGGAGGCGACGAACGGTCGCGAAAAGACCCGCGCTTCCAGCGTCTTGGCCGATCCGGTGGCGGCGCTTTCCTCATAAAAATTCGCGTTGGGCACACCGTTGAACACGCCCAACTGGTATTCAAAGAGGCCCCGTTCATAGATTCCCCAGACCATGGCTCCCAAGTCGCGGTTCGGCAGCAAATTGCGCGCCAGCGATCGCTCCATGAAGCTGAAGTTCTGCGGCGCCTGCAGCATCTCCAGGCCGATCGGGCTCTTGAACTTGCCCATGCGGATCCGGAACAGCGAAAAATAATCCCATTCGCCGAACGCATCCGGAACTTGCACCCGTCCTTGGACGTTCGGATTATTGGAAAATCCATTGCCGAAATCCGGCGTCATGTAGCCGCGGAAATACCGCCAGAGGCGGAAGTGCAACATAGGCCTTACCCGCTGCAGAATAAAGGTACTTGGCATCACGCCGGGATTCGTGCCGTTCTGGCCGCCCGGAAAGGTCCGCAGGTCGGTCTGCAGCAACACCGGCAAGCGCAGGAAAAAATCCCCGTCGCCGGACATGAGAAAAAACCCGTTGTGCCTAGTGTAGCCGCCGATCATCCCGGCCAACCCCTGGTGTTCCTCCGTTCCTACGAGTACCCGCTCAAGGTCGCCGACGCGCTGGGAAAGTTTTTGCACTTGCTGTTCAAGTTCGGGGCTGAGGCTCTCCTTGGGAGCCGGAGTGGGTTGGGCTTGAGAAGCGGCGCTTTCTCGGAGACGTTGCGCCTGCAAGCTCTGGAACGTCTTCCGAAGCTCGTCCACTTCTTGAAAATCGATCGCCGGAGCTCCGTCGCGTTCATCCACGATCGGCGGAGGCAGCGGCTCAGGCTGGGCGGAGACGCCCGGCTCCGTGGCCCCGCCGATATGCGGCAGCCGCGCGCGCGCTTCCTGCAACCGTTCCCGCGCCGCATTCAACTCGGTTTCGTCGATGGGGGGCACTTCGTCGTAGTAGCCGAAATAGGGCTCAACCGCCCAGGCCGGCTGGGCCCAGTTCATGCACAGCACCCCCACAATCAGCGGACACCACCCGTTGAATAGTCCTGTCGTCCTATGGCAGCATGGGGTACGTTGTAAAACAGCCATCGCGCGATAACCTTTCGTGAGGAGGACGCCATGCCAAGGCGCTTGAGGAGCCGATCCGGAATGATCCTGGCCGGTGTCCTATGGGGATTCGTGGCCTGCTCAACCGGGCCGACGGGAGGCCCCCATGCCGAACGATTACGTACACCGGCAGGCCTCGCGGAATGGAATCAGCAAGAATTGAGCCTGCGCGGAGACGTGCGCGCAGCCGCCGACCAATACGGGCGCGCCGGTTCGCTCGACGCCTTGCAGAGCTACGAAAAGTCAGTCCGTACGTTTCTCGATCACGGATTCGCCCTCTACCGGGCCTATCGGGCGGCCCACTTGGACCCTCCGCCCGATCTCATCCCCTCGCTGGAGCAGCGTACGGCCTGGCTCATGGATGCGGCGGAGGAGTACATCAAGCTCGGCAGTCTGGCAATGGGAGAAGGGATCGCGGCGGATGTGGTGCACGACTACTCGGATCTGCCGGTGCTCGCCCCGGCCCAACGGCGCGCCGAAGCCGTGCTCATGCGGTACCGATACCGGCAGGACTACTGAGGCCTACTCCTCGGAGACCACGGTCCATTCAACGAGACGGCCGTCTCGAAAGACGAGGTCCCACTCGTAGGTTCGATCCAGCATGGCTACGTACCGGAAACGGGCCATGGAGCCCACGGCAAACCGCTCCATCGGCTTGCCATAGACTCGTAGCACCTCCTCCATCGTCGCCCCCAACTCAAGCCCTTCCTCGGTACGCAAGGACATCGTGTGGGCCAGCGGGGCATAACATACGCCGGCAAGCGGAGGATCTTTGGACACCGTGATGGAATCCACGCGGCCGTTCACTTCCAGCCGTAAAAAATAATGGCCTTTGGCATCTTTGGCATTATAGAGATAGGAAACCGTATCGCCCGTGACAGACGGAACCATACAGGGAGAGGCGCCCAGCTTCCGTTCGACGTCCGGGGCTCCGTCGGTCCCGACCTGCACCGTCGCGATACCCCTGTCGGTCGGGCCGCCTTCCCGTTCGGCAGCCTCCACCCGGCCGCTGACGGCCAACACCAACATAAGCACCACGTACCCCGCTGTCCTTTGAACGCTGCTGTTCATAGCCCAAGCCTTCTCCTGTGACTGAGATCCGATGTCATATATATCCAAGCAAGCAACGTGCCACATAAAATTCAAAAATAACCTGTATATTCTCGGTGTTTATCGGCATTTTGAGCGAATGCGCACGAAGCGCACTGTGCGAACAGTGGTCGCTCGATCCTGTGGATTGGATCAAAACCCATGCCCCGTTCCCAGATCACAAGGCACAGCTAGATGGCCATCCGGTCAGCGTGGTTCTCTCGGAACGTGCAGCCGATCGTAGGCGCTACGGCAGAAGGCCTCGCATTGGAGAGATGGCGGCATTACAAAGCGCCGCGTGAACCGTGAGCCGGAGCAGGGACGTATCGCAAGGCTTGCTGAGCCACGCATGAGCCCCCTGCTCAATCGCGCGCCGCCTCAGGGGGGCTGGCTCGCCGGAGATAAACACCACGGGGATGCGCGGCCACCAGGCCTTGATGACCTTCAGCAGTTGTATCCCATCCATGCCGGGCATGTGATAGTCGGTCAGCACCACGTCGTATGTATGCTCCCCCATTCGGAGCAGCGCCTCCTGGCCCCCCCGCGCGTCATCCACCTCGTACCCAGCCTCCTTGAGTACCGTGCGGAGCAACGCACGGAGCAAATCGTTGTCTTCGACGACCAAGACACGAGGAGGGTTGTTGCCATCGATGTCGGACGGGAGCGGCATAGATACCTCTGACATTAGGTGCCCCTCCGCTCACGCGCGCATGGCGGCGTGGCGGGCATTGAGAGGAGCGGATAGGGGCTTGCCCAAGCGCTGCAGGGTTTCCAGGATGTGTTCTTTCTTTCCCCAATCGCCCCACAGCACGTTGTCGATGGGCAGAATCAACAGTTGTTCGGCGTGTGGGGCCAGCACGGCGGCGGAAAAATTCACGGACGGGATCATGCGGTAGGCCATACGGACCACCTCGGCTTCCCGCGTCGTTCCCAAAGCCCGCTGCACCAAGGAAAAATACGCGGCCAGTTCCGGACAGGCCCTCCGGATCAGCTGGATGAGCGCTCGTACCCGCCCCACGATGACCATCGTATTCCATAACCACCCGGCTTCCAGGAGCTTGCGCGCGCGCCGGACCGGCGGCTTTTCGACGAAGGCCGCCATACGTTTGAGTGTGCCATCGCCACAAACCGCGACCGGGGGACCCGGTTCGATCCACCCATATTCCACATTCGCATCGGTAGGCTGCACCGCCAGCGTGATCGTCATGTTCAGATGATTCCACGCCAAAAACTTCGCGGCCTCTTCGACGGCCTTCATGAACGAGCGCCCGGGCATGATGAAGTGATCGGAAGGGAAGATTGCCACAACGGCGTTGGGATCTCGGCGCAACACGTGGAGCAGCGACAGCAGGATGCCGGGTCCCGTGTCACGGCCGACCGGCTGAAACAGAACGGTCCCGGCCTGGCGAGCGCCGAGGGACGAGACGACATAGGGGCGATGGCGCTCGGTGGCCACGAGGAAGAGACGCTCCCAAGGAACGAGCCACGTCACCCGGCGGAGCGTATGCTCGACCATCGACCGCCGTCCGAGGAACGCACAGAACTGCTTGGGCGCATCCGTCCCCAGATAGTCCCGCACGAACCCGCGCAGCCGTTTCCCCTCCCCCCCTGCCAAGACGACACCCCAGAGCGACGGCACTTCGTCTCGCATGGCCCCTCTCTCATCGCATGCGCCCCGCCCGTGATGGAACGACCGGACGATCCGAGCGCGTCTCTCGTTCCCTCTGGTGCTCGACGGTCACAACGGACGGGAGAAGGGAGGGGATGCCCCTCACAGGAGGAAAAGGGCATCCATACGGCGGGGCACACCGCCGCATTGTCCTCCGAAATCGCGACGTTCAGGCCCTGTGACGGGATGACCCGGCTTTGCCGGAATGGCCGGCCGTGCCTTCCTTCAACTTCACCGCCAGGCCCGGCTTCGTCCAATTCCTCAAGCGGGGCCCCGCGAGAGGATTCATCGGCGGAGGACTATTGCGATTGGCCAGGATGACGGCATCTTCGATATCGCCGCAGTTCAGACATCGCAGCCGAAGGGACGCATCTCCGACCATTCCGCCGCTCCCATCATCGGCAATTTCCCCGATCGCCAATCCGCCGCATCGCTTGCACATCCGGCCATCGCTCCTTTCATGTTCCATGAGACGTGCGGCCGACCCGCCGACCGGGGCTGCCCGCCGATCCAGTTCCCTGCTTGTGAGGCCGGGACAGTTCTACCGGGTGATCTTGACGCAACACAATCTCTTGGCCCAATCGATGAGGGTGGAGGTCGACATATCCGCGCCCATGCAGCCGGCTCAATGCCGACAGAAGCACCTGCCAGGAAAATCCGTTGAGGATATCGGCAAGGTCAAGAAACATCACACGAGGATGCTGGCGAAGGAAGTCCAGAATTTGATCTTCGACGTGAGGGACCATTGGCATCGTAATTAGAGGCGCAGGGTGATACGCTCTCCCTTGACCTAGGCTCACGTGACGCGTTGGCTTGGGGAATCCGATGCAAATTTTATTCCCACCCTCCTCCTCGATAAAATCCACAACAGGCATTGCTTTCAGCATGCCAGCAACACACCCACTGGTTAAACTGGCAACTCCGTACTGTGCGAACCGTGCAATATCGCTCAACTGGATTCTGCTCGCCCGCGTTTCACCTATGCCCAAACGATGGCCGGCCGACTGAGAAAGAATACCTGAGTGTGCAGTTCCCTCCCAACCGACGCACGGACGTGACTCGTCTCTTGTCGCATCTTATTTAGCCACGCTTGCTGATCTCTCCTCCTTTTGCAGCCCTTCATGGTATTTACCGGACAAATTCGTTATGATTCCGTGCAAGATGCGGTGCTCCACCGGGACGAACAAAATATTCAAGGGACCCAAAACTTGAAATGTTGAAATATATTATTTACCCTCTCACATGACTCCATTTACCTCCCCTTCACAATGAGGCTCGTAAAGCATTTTCCATGGTTCGGGCATCCCTGAAGAATCCCTATGCGGTAGCAGCAATCAGCCTGATCGTGGTGGTCCTGGGCGTCGTGTCCTACCGGAACATGGTCGTGGACATTTTCCCGGAGATCAACCTGCCGGTCGTCGCCGTCGCCACCTTCTACAAAGGGATGGGTCCTTCGGAAGTCGAGGGAGCCATCACGCTGCGCCTCGAGCAGCTCTATCTGCAAGCCTCCTACATCGAACATATCGAATCGCGTTCGCTGCCCGGCGTCAGTCTCATCAAGGTCTATTTTCAGCCGTCCTATGACGTCAACGCCGGTATGGCGGAGATCACCAGCCTGACGTACTCCGCGCTTAAGTACCTCCCACAGGGGATATTTCCCCCGATCATCATCAAGTTCGGCGCCGCCAGTCTGCCCATTGCCGATTTGACCGTCAGCAGCGAGAAGCTGGGGGAAAAAGAAGTCCGTGACCTCGCCTATTTCAACGTGCGCCCTCAGTTTGGCGGGGTGCCCGGCATTTCACTGCCCCCAACCTTCGGTGGGACAATTCGTCAGGTCACCGTGTTTCTGGATCGGGAGCGGATGTTGGCCCGCGGCGTCTCGACCGGTGACATCGTCAACGCGGTGAACACCCAGAGCGTCCTGCTCCCTGCCGGCGACGTCAAGATCGGCGACATCGACTACAACGTCTATACCAACAGCATGATCCGGTTTGTCGAGCACATGAACGAGATTCCGATCAAAGTCGTCGACGGCGTACCGGTCTTTCTGAAAGATGTGGGGCGGGCGGCCGATTCTTCTATGATCCAAACGAACATCGTGCAAATCAACGGCCATCGGGCGGTCTATCTTCCGATCATGAAACAGGCCGGGGCCAACACGATCCGGGTCATCGATGGGGTCAAGGAAGTGGTTCCCAAGCTCATCGGGATTCCGAAGGACCTGACCGTCAAGCTCATTTTCGACCAGTCGCTGTATGTCCGACAGGCGATCCGGACCTTGGCCCATGAGGGCCTCATGGGCGGCGGCCTCGCCTGCCTGATGGTGCTCCTATTTCTCGGCAGCCTGCGTTCCACCCTCGTGATCGTCCTGGCCATCCCTCTGTCGGTGACCGCCGCCTTTATCGGTCTGTACTCCGCGGGCCACACGGTCAACATCATGACCTTGGGAGGCCTGGCGTTGGCGGTCGGCCGGCTGGTAGACGATGCGGTCATCGTCGTGGAAAATTTTCATCGGCACTTGGAGATGGGGAAACCCTCCATGCAGGCTGCCGGGGATGCGGTCACCGAAGTGGCGCTCCCCATGCTGGTGATCACCATCACGGTCTTTCTCGTCTTTCTGCCCATTGCCTTCTTCACCGGCGTCATCAGGTTCCTGTTTGTGCCGCTCGGGCTGGCCGTCGCCCTCGCCATGATGGCATCTTATCTCGACGCGCTGACCGTTGCCCCGGTTACAATGGAGCGCCTGTTCCGTGGATACGGGCACGCCGGGCATGGTCAGAGCCCGCCGCCCGCACGGGGTCTCGTTGCGCTCTGGAAGCGGCTGAATCTCTTTGACCCGTTTGTGGCGGGGTACGTCCGGGTGCTCCGTTGGTGCCTGGCGCATAAAGCGCTCGTGATTGTGGCCGTCGCAGCAAGCTTCGGCGGCTCATTGCTGCTGCTGGCACCCCGTCTGGCTACGGAATTTTTCCCTAAAGTGGACGCAGGCCAGTTCATTCTGAACGTCTCGGCGCCGCAAGGCACACGGGTGGAAAAAACCGAGGCGATTACCGCGCAGATCGAAGCCCTGATCCGCAAGGAAATCCCACCGGCCGAGCTTGATCAGATCGTCGTGAACATCGGCATGCCGCAGGGGTGGATGATGCTCTACACCCCGGTCAACGGCCCTCACCAGGCGTTCATGCTCGTGAGTCTCAAGCGCGGGCACAGGCTCCGCGCCGATGACATCATCGCCCGCCTGCGCCCGGCGCTTGCCCGTGATCTGCCCGGGCTGAAATTTTCGTTTCAGACAGGCGGAATCGTCAGCGATGTGATCGACTTCGGCCTGTCGGCCCCCATCGACATCAAAGTCAGCGGGCCCAACCTGGCCGACCTGGCCGAGACTGCCGAGAAGATCCGAGATATGATTGCCTCCGTGCCCGGCGCTGCAGACGTGCAGGTGCATCAGGGGATGGCGTACCCGGAAATCCACCTCAACGTGAACAGGGCCAAATCGATCTACATGGGCCTCAACGAGCAGCAAATTGTCGTCGATCTCATCACCGGGCTGAGCTCGAATGTGCAATGGAACCCGGGGTACTGGATCGATCCGCAGTCCAACAACGCCTACTTCGTCGTTGCCCAGTACCCGGAACAAACGCTGGTGAAATTTGAGGACTTCCTCAACATGCCTCTCATTGTTGGGGAACGGGCAAAGCTGCCGCCATCGGCCAGCGGAGGGGGAATCCTGCAGCGCGGCAGCGCCTTGGCCCTGCAACAGACGCCTTTTCCGGAAACCCCACTTCTGCCGGAAGTTGGAGCCGGCCCTCCTTCGATTCCGATTCTCCTGCGGGACATCACCGATGTCGTCAGGAAAACCGGTCCGGAGACGGTGGACCATTACAATCTGCAACGCACCATCGATGTTCTGGTCAGCGTGCCGGGAAACGACCTCGGCCGGGTGGCCAGGCAGATCGAGCAGCAATTAGCCACGCTTCAACTTCCCCAGGATGTTCTCCTGGCCATCAAGGGCGAGGCAGAAGCCATGCGGGCCGCGTTGATCGGGTTTGCAGGAGCCCTTCCCCTCGCCATGCTCCTGATTTATTTGGTCATGGTCGGCCTCTTCCGCTCCTGGCTCGATCCGTTCATCATGATGTTTGTGGTCCCCCTTGGGTTTATGGGAGTGATCTGGATGTTGTTGCTCACGGACACCTCCCTTAACGTAGAGTCCCTCATCGGCACCTTGATGGGGATCGGGATCGACGTAGCCAATAGCGTTCTCATCATAGAGTTCGCCAACAATCGCCTGCGGAAGGGCATGTCACCGTTAGAGGCGGTCGTGGAGGCCGGGCGCCTTCGGATCCGCCCGATCCTGATGACCTCGCTGGCCACCATCATCGGCTTGGCACCAATGGCCCTCGGCATCGGCGAAGGGAGCGAGATGAACGTGCCGCTGGCGCGGGCGGTCATTGGCGGGCTTCTCGTCTCGGTGACCATGGCATTGCTCTTCACTCCGGTCCTTTACATAACCTTCCACCGCCGATCAGCGGCCAGCCTGGCAACGGCTTCTCCATCTCACAAGCAGGAGGAGCAGCCATGACGCTGCTTCCGCAATCCAGTGGCAGGCGCATCAACCGGACGAGCGAGCGCAGCGATCTCGACAGGAGCGGACATGCAGCCTATTGGGGAACGGTAAAGTACCGCTTTTGACAAGGTGACGCCTGCTTCCAACTCTACTCGATGAGAAAGGATTCTTTTCTCAACGTTGCGTGATTGCCACTTGCGTGGTGATCGAGGCAACTGATAAACAGTACAAGGTTCCGTTGAGTCCCACTGATTAGAATCGATAGCACAAGACTCATCGGCCGGGTTCTCCTTGCACAGTGCGGCTAGTGCGGAACCGCTCACCCGGTTTGCTATTTGGCTTAGCTCCCTTGCCACATGGGCTGCCGAAGGGACTGGGCAATCTTCTAATATACGATGCCGTTATGTCACTGTGGGCTGGTACTCTATGGAGGTGCGAAACATGGGAGTGGTTCTAATAACAGCATGGGCACCGCCCTGGTTCAACCTCAACGACATATGGCCTTGACTGCCCGATACCCCTTTGCTGTCAACCGTTTTCTACTTATTCACGAAGGGGCAGTCAAGCTCAGACCCTTGTTGATGAATTGGGAAAAACTGGAATGTAGCTTCCATGTTTCATGTGACAATGCTCTAATCCAGACTTCAAAATCTCGGGATAACAAAAAATTGAGAACGAGGAGCCTGAAACTATGGTATATAAATTGCTTGAGGCTTTATCCGGTGAAAAATTTCCCGCCCTGATTAGGAGGCCATGGCGATCGTAGTGATTCGAAAATTCGGACAGAAGTCGGAATGCGACGCCCCCTGCGACGTAGATGTGAGACAGCGGCCATGAAGATGCTGCTCCTCATCTTCCGCCAGCCGCTGGAACACGACCTCTTGCAGTTACTAGAAGAACTTGACGTCAAAGCCTTTACCGAAGTCCCCAAAGTCTTCGGCATGGGCGAAACCGGAGCAGCAGGCCAGTCATTCGGTTGGCCGGGATACAATGCCATGGTCCTTGCCGCCATGGGGGAAGAGCAGGCTGAACGGGTTGTGCAAAGATTGAAAAAGTTCCACGACCACTTAGCCCAGCAGCAGCATATGAGTACGTTGAAACCGTCTACGCAATGGGGCAAGGTCCCCATAAAACTCTTCGCCATCCCATGCGAATTACTCATCTAAAGGGCCATCCCCGCCTCTAATGACTATCCCTGCCGTAACGTTCATTCGGAGATGAAAGAATGCCTGATAATGCGGCACGCATGGCTTACACCTTCTTACGCCCGACGCCAACACAAGAGGCGATCGGTTCATAGCTGATCGGAAACGTTGATGGTCCGTGCATCGCTCAAAAATCCCTTCGCAGTGGTGGCAATCAGCCTGATCGTCATTATCCTGGGCGTGGTGTCCTATCAAAAGATGGTCGTGGACATCTTCCCGGAAATCAACCTGCCCGTCGTGGCCGTCGTCACTTTCTACAAAGGCATGGGGCCGTCCGAAGTCGAAGGGGCCATCACCCTACGCCTAGAACAACTCTACTTGCAGGCGTCATATATCGAACACATCGAATCCCGCTCCCTGCCCGGCGTTAGCCTCGTCAAGATTTACTTTCAACCGTCCTATGACGTAAATGCGGCCGTCGCCGAGATCACCAGCCTGACCTACAGCACACTTCGCTATCTGCCGCAAGGCGTCTTCCCGCCGATCATCATCAAGTTCGGCGCCACCAGTCTCCCCATTGCGGACCTCACCGTCAGCAGCGAGACCATGACCGAGAAAGAGGTGCGGGACCTGGCCTATTTCACCGTGCGGCCTCAGTTCGGAGGCGTACCCGGCATTTCATTGCCCCCGACTTTCGGCGGCACGGTCCGTCAGATCACGGTCTTCCTGGACCGGGAGCGGATGCTGGCCCGCGGTATCTCGGCCGGCGACATCGTCAATGCCGTCAATACCCAGAGTCTCCTACTCCCTGCCGGTGACGTGAAGATCGGCGACTTCGACTACAATGTCTACACCAACAGCATGATCCGAGTCGTAGACAACATGAACCAGATCCCGATCAAGATCGTCAACGGAACGCCGGTCACATTGAAGGAAGTCGGCAAGGCCGTCGATTCAGCCATGATCCAGACGAATGTGGTGCGCATCGATGGCCACCGAGCCGTCTACATTCCGGTGATGAAGCAAGCCGGCGCCAACACGTTGGAAGTCATCGACGGAGTCAAAGCGGCGATCCCGAAGTTGATCGGATTGCCGGCCGGATTGGATGTCAAGCTGGTGTTCGACCAGTCACTCTACATTCGTCAATCGATCCAAACCCTGGAGCATGAAGGCCTCCTAGGTGGTGGCCTCGCCTGCTTGATGGTCTTACTGTTCTTGGGTAGCCTCCGCTACACAGTCATCATCGCGCTGGCGATCCCCCTCTCGGTCACGGCCGCCTTCATCGGGCTTTACTTCACCGGCCACACGATCAACATCATGACACTAGGCGGTCTGGCGCTGGCGGTCGGTCGTCTGGTGGACGACGCGATCGTGGTGGTCGAGAACACCCACCGGCACCTGGACATGGGCAAATCTTCCTACGAGGCGGCTGGTGACGCAACCACCGAAGTCGCGCTTCCGATGCTGGTGATCACGATCACCGTCTTCCTCGTCTTTCTGCCCATCGCCTTTTTTACGGGCATCATCAAGTTTCTCTTTGTACCCCTGGCCCTCTCCGTGGGCTACGCCATGATGGCCTCCTATGCGGGCGCCCTGAGCGTAGCGCCGGTCTGCCTGGCCTATCTGCTCAAAGGTAAACACGGCGGGCATGCGGGGCACGCCAAAGAAAAGACTTCGGGGCTGACAGCCCTATGGCACAAGCTGAACCTCTTCGATCCATTCGTTACGCGCTATGTGCAGGTTTTGCGCTGGTGCCTGCATCACAAAGCCATCGTGATTGTGACGGTCGCGGCCATTTTTGCCGTCTCAGTCATGATGGCGCCGCGCCTGGCCACCGAGTTTTTTCCCAAGGTCGACGCAGGCCAGTTCATTCTAAACGTGTCGGCGCCGGAGGGGATGAGAGTGGAGAAGACCGAGGCGATCGTGGCGCGGATCGAAGAGCTCATCCGCCAAGTGATCCCTCCGGATGATCTGAACCAGATCGTCGCCAACATCGGCGTTCCGCAAGGATGGATGGTGCTCTATACACCGGTGGTGGGCCCTCATCAGGCGTTTATCCTAGTCAGCCTCAAGCAAGACCATAAGGTAGGGACCGACGATGTAGTGGACCAGCTTCGGGAACGGCTACACAAGGAGATGCCCGGCCTGAAGTACTCCTTCCAGACCGGCGGAATCGTTAGCGACGTGCTGAATTTCGGTCTGCCTGCGCCGATTGACATCAAGGTCAGCGGACCTCATCTGCATGAAGTGGCCGATGTGGCAGCACGTATCAAGGAATTGGCGGTCAGGATCCCGGGGACGGTGGATGCACAGGTCCGCCAAGGCATGTCCTATCCGGAACTACACATGACCGTGGACCGTGCTAAATCCGCATATCTGGGCCTCAATGCACAAAACGTCGTCACGGATGTGATCACCGGCTTGAGTTCCAATATCCAGCTCAACCCAGGTTACTGGATCGACTCCAAGACCAACAACGCCTACTTCGTGGTGACCCAGTATCCGGAACAAATGCTGGTCCAGTTCGAGGATTTTCTCAATATCCCGCTCGTCGGCGCGAATGTGAAGGAAGCCTCGACCGTCAGTTCCTCTACGGCCCATGGCAGCTCCCTGGCCCTGCAACAGACCCCTTTCCCTGAAAGTCCCATCCTTCCTCACACCAATGGCGCAGCCCGTTCACCTGTCGTGCTCCGCGATATCATCGACGTGACCAGGAAGAACGGACCTGAAACGATAGATCATTACAATCTCCAACGGACCATGGACGTCTTGGTAGACGTACCGGGTAATGATTTGGGGCGGGTAGCTGGCAAGATCGAGGAAGCGTTGGCCACGTTGGATTTGCCCAAGGACGTGGTGGTTTCTTTCAAGGGGGAAGTCGACAGCATGAGACAGGCGTTGATCGGATTCGGCGGAGGACTCCCTTTGGCAATTGTCCTCATTTATCTGGTCATGGTCGGCCTCTTCCGCTCCTACCTAGACCCCTTCGTCATCATGTTTGCGGTCCCGCTGGGGCTCATCGGGGTCATCTGGATGCTCCTCCTCACTAATACCTCGCTTAACGTCGAGTCGCTCATCGGGACACTGATGATGATCGGGATCGTCGTCTCCAACAGCGTTTTGCTGGTGGACTTCGCGAACCAGCGACTGAGGGAGGGGGCCTCTTTGGAGGAGGCCGTGGTGGACGCAGGGCGGCTTCGCATCCGTCCAATCCTGATGACATCGCTCGCCACGATCTTCGGCCTGGCGCCGATGGCCTTGGGTATCGGAGAAGGCAGTGAAGCCAACATGCCGCTGGCACGAGCGGTCATCGGGGGACTGTCCGTATCCACCGTGATGACTTTGCTGTTTATCCCTGTCCTGCACTCCCTCGCTCGACGAGGCTCGGCCATTCAGGCGGAGGACACTGCCGCTCGCGAGGGGCAGTGAGTTGAAGCCATCATGCACTTCATGGCGCGAATAGAAGGAGGCCAGGCTTGACTGAGCAGGACCGGCACGAGGTATCACCGCTTGATTCATCGGAGCTGGGCCACAGTCCCCAGCCAAACCGGCTCAAGGCCATCCTAATTGCTGCAGCGGGGCTCTTTCTCGTAGTGGCAGCCTTTGTCTTCTTCCAAGGCCAGCATGAGACCGGCTCTGCGCCTGAGGTGGCCAAAGCCACCGCCCCGTCCGGCGCTCAGCCGGCAACCCATCTGGTCCAGGTCACTAAACCCCAGCGCCGGGATGTGTCGCGCACCCTCACCTTACCCGCTAATATCTCGCCCTGGTACCAGGCTACTCTCTATGGCAAAGTGTCCGGCTTCTTAAAATGGATCGGGTTCGACAAGGGCGACACGGTCAAGAAAGGGCAGCTCCTGGCCCTGATCGACGCACCGGAAATCCTGGATCAAGCCCAACAAGCCGAGGCGGAGTATGCCATTAAGAAATTGACCTACGAGCGGCTCTTCGGCGTTTGGAAGGAAAATCCTGACGTGATCGCGAAACAGGACGTGGACGTGGCGGAGGCAGAAGCCGAAGGAGCCAAGCAGTTAATGGAACGGCGGCGCACGTTCCTGGAGTATACAAGGGTCACCGCGCCTTTCGCCGGCACCATCACGGCCCGCTTTGCCGACCCGGGAACGCTGATCCAAGCCGCCACTGGATCATCGACGCAGGCGAATCCCCTGTTTACCATGATGGATATAGACACGGTTCGAATATACGTGAGTGTTCCCCAGGAATCTTCAGCACTGGCCATGCCGGGCATCCCAGCGACCCTGTCAGTCAAGGAACTGCCAGGCCAGGAGATCAAAGGCTCCATTACCCGTACGACCGGAGCGTTGGACCCATCCACCCGTACGCTTCTTGTGGAGATCGACCTGCCCAACAAGAGCCACCGGCTCCAGCCCGGCATGTTTATCAATGCGACACTTTATCTGGAGCGGCACCAAAATGCCTTGATCCTTCCGCCAGCCGCGATCACGCCGGGGAGCAATGGGAATACCAAATCGGTCTTTGTGGTCGAAAACGGGAAGGTCCGCCGCGTCCCGATCAAGACCGGTATCGATGACGGGCTCTGGGTCGAGGTTATCGAAGGACTCACCGGCAGCGAAGATGTCGTCATCGTTGGCAAAAGCAACCTTCAAGACGGACAAGCCGTGACCGCATCCGCGTACGACCTTCCGGCCGGCAAGTCGGCCAGCCAGAAGTATTGACAGGCCTCTCCCCTCTTGACAGACCTGTCGCGAACCGGCTGGTGCGCGTGTTCCGAGGGTCTTGAGCTAAAGAATAAGGAGGCACCATGCCGGTCGTCTTCTACATATGCCTGCTGTTCCTCGCGACCTGGCATCCTGTTTCCGCACTGGCACAGCCGAACGACTCGGCCCCCAACGCCGCATCGTCCTCCGGCAAGAATCCGGCACCCCAGCCAGCCACATCTCCGGCACCCTTCCTCAGCCTGCGGGAGGCGATTGGGACCGGTTTGGAAAAACATCCACTGATTGAACGAGCACGGGCCACCTTAAAGAGTGCAGCGGCCGAAACCAAGCAGGACCAGGGCAGGCAATATCCCTGGCTCGAAGCCTCTGTCGCCGGAGGAACCGGCTCGATCAGAGTCTTGAGCAGCGATGGCGCCAACATCCATGCCACCGGCGACTTGGGATCCAGCTTCCTCCGCGGCCTCCGCAACCGAGCCGAGTTACATCAATACGGCGGCGGCCGGGGCTATGCCCTAGCTGGCGCGTTGCCCAAACACAACCAGAACATGATGACGGGAGGGTTGCTCCTGAACCAGCTGATCACGGACTTCGGCGCGACCGCCCATCACATCCTGGCCAGCCAGGCGACGGAAACCGCGACGGAGAAGGACATTCTCACGAACAAGGCCCTAGTCATCCTGAACGTCCAACAGGCCTACCTCACCTGCCTCATGCAGCAGCGTCTCGTCGAAATCGCCGCAGAAAATCTGGAGAAGCGCGCGCTTATCCAGAAACAGCTACAGGCCTTGACCAAACACCAGCTCAAGTCGAAGCTGGACCTGGACCTCGTGACGGTTCAGGTCAAGAACGCCGAGTTGGCCTTGATCAAGGCGCAGAACGACCTGTCGCAGGCTTTCGCTGCCCTGAACAACGCGATGGGGGTTGAAGGACCTAATCGGTACGAACTGGAAAAAGTCTCGATGGCAACCGCGCCTCCGCCCGCGATGGACCAGTTGGTTGAGGAAGGGCTGAAGAACCGGCCTGAATTGTTGGGAGAACAACACCGTTTGGTGGCCACGCAGGAACTGCTTCAGGAGGTCAGAGCGTTCAATTTAGGAGAGATCTCGACAGTAGGCACCATCGGCATCACGAAATACGGCGATGTACATGACGGTGGCATTCCCCAGGACGGAGTGGCTCCACTCTGGGGCTTCGGGGTCTCAGCCCGGCTCCCGTTATTCACCGGGTTCAAGATTCAAAACCAGATCGTCGAAGCGGGCCACCGTAAAGGCGAGACCGAGCAGGAGATTCAGAACCTCGCCAACGAAGTGATTCTGCAAGTCATCCGTGCATCCCTCAACCAGACGACGGCCGCCGAACAGATTGTATTGGAGCAAGAGCGCGTGGCTTTCGCGAGGGAAGCCGTGAACCTAGCCCAGGAACGGTATCGCCTCGGGCTCAGTGCGATCGTAGAAGTGGTCAGGGCCGCCACCGCGCTCTTCGACGCGGAGTCCCGCCTCGCGGAGGCCCAGTACGTTTACAAGAAAAGCCAGGCTCTCGTGGCCTATGCGGCGGGACAGGACTACCAGAAGTTCTAGCCCCGATCTCCATCGCCCCATTGAGAGGAGCAGGCCCTTCATGCGACAACCCATTATGATAGCCTTGTGGCTGGCTCTCCTGCTGTGGAACGAAGCACCCGTCGCTCATGCTCAGGCACCGGCAACGGCTGGCGCAGAACCGACAGGACCAACTGCGGCCAAGCTCACCTGGGAGGATGCGATCAAGAACGGCGTCAAGCAGCACCCTTTGATCCAGGCGGCTCAGCACGGCGTATTCGAAACAGAGGCCGTGGGCAAACAGATTGCCGCCGTGGATTATCCCCAAGTCAGCGGCATTGTAGCCAACTCGCTCGGCAATACACGGGTGCTCTCCAATCTGGGCATCTCCGGATCGTTGCCCAAGCCCACGAACTATTTGACCGATCCAGGAGTACGTGTAGAGCTCCTGATCACCGACTTTGGGCAGACAGCCCACAAACTTCTCGCGAATAAATCGCGCACCGCCTCAGCCGAGAAACTAGTGCTCACGAGCAAAGCCTTGGTGATTTTAAACGTGGAGCAGGCCTACCTTGCCTGCCTCAAACAACAGAGAATTTTGGCGATTACAAAGGAGACTCTGGCGGAGCGTCGGCTGATCCGGGAACAGGCCGAATCCATGTACCGGCACAAGCTCCGCTCCAAACTGGATTTGGACTTGGCCACCGTCGAGACAGCCAAGGCCGAACTGGATTTCATCAAGGCCAAGAACGACCTAGTAGCCGCCTTTGCCGCCCTGAACGCGGCGATGGGCCGGCAAGGGCCGATACAGTACATCCTGGATGAAATCCAGCCAACGGTATCTTCTGCGCCGCCGATCGAGCCGCTGTTCCGGGACGCCCTCGACCGGCGGCCGGAGCTGCTCGGCAGCAAGGACCGCACCCAGGCAGCGGAGGAAGCGCTGAAGGCAGCCCGTGCATTGAATTACGGCAGTATCACCGGAGTCGGCGCGTCCGGATACGGGTGGTGGGCCCGCCAGGAAGTCGTCAGCGCAAACGGCAACCCGAACAACCCTGGCTCACAGCTTGGCTGGTGGGGCGCGGGTTTCTCCTCCACAACCCCGCTGTTTACCGGCTTCCGCATTGAGGCTGAGGTCGAGCAGGCCGAAGCAAATAAGGGAGTCGCCCAGGCCACGACGCGGGTCATTGCCAACGACGTAGTCTTGGAGGTGGCTAAAGCCTATCTGAACCGGCTCACCGCCGAGCAACAAATTAAAGTGGCGCAAGAGCGGGTCGCGCATGCACGTGAAGCGCTGCTGCTGGCACGCGAACGGTATAAGGCAAGCCTGTCTACCATCCTGGATGTGACCACGGCAACCGTCGACCTGTTGAATGCGGAGACCGGCCTGGCCGAGGCTCAGTACGGGTACCTGGCCGGCAATTCCGCTCTCGCCTACGCCACGGGAGCCGAATATGGTCGCTACTGACTCAATGATGCCGGCCTTCTTCCGTCTGCCTCAAACGCTGTGGCGATGCCTGCTCGTTGTCTGTCTCACGGTCGGAACAACGGGCGAGTCGGCTGGGCAAGCCCCCGGTCCACCGACAAAGACCATTGCCTCGGAAAGCCGGGCAACAGGGCAAGCACCATCAACGCCGCCAAAGGCAGCCGGCGCCTTCCTCGGCTATAAGACCGCGATCCAGATCGGCATCGAGCAGCACCCCATCTTAAAAAAATCCCAGGAAACTGCCATGGCGGCCGACGCGGTGACGCAACAAGCCAAGGCCAAGTACTATCCGCAAATCGACGCCTATGCGATTCAGACCGGCGGCAACATCCGTCCGCTCAGCGCATTCAACATTGCCGGCGCCCAGAACCACCCGACATCCTACATCCAGAACGCAGGTGTGATTGCGAATCAGTTGATCTACGATTTCGGTCAGACCGCCAACAAGGTCCTGGCTGAGATGGCCACCACGGCGGCGGCCGAGAAAAACATCCTCACCCACAAGGCCCTCGTGATCCTGACCGTGCAGCAGGCTTACCTGAGTTGCCTCAAACACAAGCGTCTATTGCAAATCGCGCAAGAGACCGTGCGGGAACGCGGCAAGATCCGCGACCAAGTGGCCACCCTCTACGCACACCAGTTAAAATCCAAACTGGATCTGGATTTGATTTCCGTGGAGTTACGGAACGCTGAGGTCTTGCTGGTCCAGGTGAAAAGCAATCTCCACGCCTCCTTCGCCGCCCTGAACAACGCCATGGGCGTACGTGGACCCGCGGACTACACGCTCGAAGATGTCCCGGTCCTTCTCTCCTCGATCGACACACTGGAGTCCCTGACCCAGCTAGGGCTCTCACAACGACCCGAGCTGCTGGGCAGCGCAGATCGCATCCGCTCGGCTGAAGCGCAGCTCAAATCGGCCCAAGCCCTCTACCTGCCGACCATCTCCGCGGCCGGCATGGGCGGCGTCATCCATTTCAGCGACGCGCCGACCAACCAAGACCCCGGCGCAACGCCCGGTTTTTCCCAGGCCTGGTGGGGAGCGGCCGCCACGCTCTCCGTCCCCCTCTTCACCGGCTTCCTGATCGAGAACCGCGTAGCAGAGGCTCGACAGCAAAAATACAAGGAAGAACAAAAGAAGACTGATCTGGCCAACCGGGTGGTGCTGGAGGTAACGGAATCCTATCTGACCCTTCAGACCGCCAAGCAGCAGATCACGGTGGCTGAGCAGGAAGTGACCGCTGCGCGGGAAGCGCTCACACTGGCCAGGGAACGTTACCGTGCAGGACTCTCCTCGATCGTCGACGTGACGACGGCTACCACCGATCTCGTCGTCGCGGAAGTCCGGCTCGCCGACTCCAACTATGCTTACAAAGCCAGCACTGTGGCCGTTTCCTATTCGACGGGAAGCGGCTTCCGGGAGTTTTGACGGCCGTTGCAGGGAGAAACTCCCGACGCGGTTGCCCCATGGGAAGCGCTGTGTTAGTCTACTTTTGATTCAAGGCAATATTGCCCTCGCGTCGTTGATGCTGAACAGAGCGCTCATCTTGCGAAAAGCAGTCCTCTTGTGGGCGATGCTGTGGATGGTTGTCGTCCCGCTCGTCCACGTTCATCCCGAAACGGATCACCGTCACGGTGACGCAGGGCACACCCACGGCGGCGTCGCCCATACGGTGTTTTCCTCCGACCTCCCCTGTGAATACGCAACGCACCATGCCTCGGCTGCGACCATCGCCGCCATCAGCCACGTGGCACATGACCTGGGCCACCCTGAGATCGGATTTTCCCTGGCTGTCTCCGGGGATCGTTATCTCGGGAAAGCGGCGTTCGCGGACACCTTGGCCTCGGCCACACCGCCCCCGTTGCCGCGACCGAGCGGCTCAGCCCGCTCCGATCCGTTCCGGGACTCTCCTCAATCGGTTCTCTTGCTGGCCAACCGTTCGTCGCGTGCACCGCCCTGCTTGCTCGCCTAGCACAACTTCACGCTTCCTGAATTAGCACAAGCCTTTCTTGTGGATCGCAGGCGGCCCGCGAGCAGGACGGCGTCGTCCGTCCGCTCCCGCGCGGCGGCTCTCTACGTGAGGAACGCAATGTCATACCAACGGTTGAAACCTCTCGTGTGGCTTGGCGTGTCAGCCGCCACCGCCTTCGGACTCATGGCGGAAGCGTATGCGGGCGAGCCCGGCCCTCCTTCCTACACCCTCGACGCCGTGATCGACCTGGCCCTGGAACGCCACCCTGCCATCGCGGGGGCCATGAGCGTCATGGAGCAGAGCCATGGGCAACAGATGGCTGCGGGTGCCTACCCCAACCCCAACGTGGGCGGCTATAGCGGGCGCGGGTTGTTGCGGGATACAGGGCGCGCGGGGATCGGCAACGATCCCGACACGATCCGGTCGATCACCGAATACAACGTTACGGTCGGCCAGCCGATCGAATGGCCGGCCAAGCGCGCCGCCCGGCAGCGCGCCGCGGAGGCCGGGGTGGCCGGCGCCGGCGCCGGCGTGGAGGAAGCGCGCCTCACCCTGATCGCCGACGTCAAATTGGCCTTCTACCAGTTGCTCCTGGCGCAGCGGCAGTCCGAGACCGCGGAGCAGAACCTCGCCATGGCGAAGGACGTCTTGCGGATCGTCAAGAGCCGGGTGGCCGCCGGAGACGCCACGCCGTTCGAAGCGATGAAAGCCAATGTGGAGGCGATGAAAGCCAATCAGGCCCTGAGTCGCTCCCGCAACGCGATACGCGTGGCGCGGGTCGGGCTGGATACGGTCACAGCCGGCGCACTCGGCCGGACTTTCGCCGTCAGAGGGGACTTCGAGACCTTCCGGCAGGGTATGGACGCAGGCGCATTGACGACGCTGGCTTTCGAACGGCATCCGACCCTCAGACGCCAACGGTCATCGGTGGAGCAAGCCGACCACACCGTCGAACGGGAACGGCAGTCCAGGGTGCCGGACCTCACGGTGAATGGCGGCTACTGGCGGGAGATCGGACGGGAAGCCTTCGGGGGCGGCGTGAGCCTCCCGATCCCCTTCTGGTATCAGCGGCAAGGAGAAGTGGCGACCGCCATGGGGGCGAAGCATCGAGTGGAGGCCGAGTTGCTCCGTACCCGAAACGAGCTGGGCCGCGCGATCCAACAGGACTTCCAGGACGCACAGACGGCGGCCGAGCAGATCGATCTCTTCGAGAAGGAGCTCCTCAAACAGGCGCAGGAGACCCTTCGGATCGCCCAGTTCAGTTTTCAACAAGGAGCGGCCAATTTGCTGGACCTGCTGGACGCGCAGCGGGTCTACCGACAGATCCAGCTCGACTATGCGCAGGCGCGCTACGAACTCTCGGTCGCGCTGGCCCGGCTGGAACGCGCCACGGGGGGACGCCTATGAACCCGCCCAACAGGAGCGCCGCGAACGACGGTCGGATTGCACGGAGAGGATGGATCGCCTTGGCGGCGGCCCTCTTGCTGATCGGCTGCGGGAACCAGAGCGGCGAGCCGGCGACGGCTCCCCCCCATGCGGCCCGACCGGGACATTCGGGTCCGCATCTGATCCAGGCTCCTCCGGCGATTCACGGCCGGATACGGACGGAGGCTGCCGCCATGCGCCCGATTCCCGAGATGGTCGCCGCACCGGGCGAGGTGGCCCTCGACCTCAAGCAAGTCGCAAAAGTCACCTCCCGAATCGAAGGCCAAGTGGAGCAGGTCCACGTGCAACTGGGCGACCACGTCCGCAGCGGGCAGCCGCTCGTCGCGATCGGAGGGCCGAAGCTGGACGAACTGGTCCAAGAGTATCTCGTGTCCAAAGCGCAAGCCGACGTGGCCGCAAACAGTTTCCAGCGGGCACAGAAATTGTGGACCGAGCAGATCATCACGGAACGGCGGCTGGTGGAAGAGCGCGGCCGTCATCTCGAAACCAAGGCCCGCTATCAACATGCCCGTGAAAAGCTGCTGAACATGGGGATGACCGCGGGAGAGCTGCAGCAGTTGGAGCGGGACCAGCATGTCGAAGGACATCGCTATACCATTAAGTCGCCGATCGCCGGCACCGTGGTGGCGCAACACATCGTGCTCGGGCAAGGGGTGTCGTCGGGCATCGAACTGTTCGAGATCGTCGATACGAGCCACGTGTGGATCTTCGCCAGCCTGACGATCGAACAGGCGCGCCGGTTCAACGCGGGCGACAACGCCATGATCGTGCCCAAAGGCGCCGCGCCGCTCACCGCGCCCCTCACCTACATCTCGCCCCTCGCCGACGAGAAGACACGGACGGTCCGTGTGCGGTTCGAAGTGGCCAACCAGGACGGACGTCTCAAGCCGCAGGAATATGTGGAGGTCCGGCTGGCCGTGACCGCCTCCCCCACGCTGGCCGTGCCGGCGGCGGCCGTGACGTTGCTCGATCAGACCCGCGGGGTCTTCACCCAGCGTGACGCCGGCTACCTCTTCGCGCCGGTCGAGGTGGGTCGTGAAGGAGAGGGATGGGTCGAAATCAGAAGCGGCCTGACCGCCGGGGACCGGGTCGTCACCGACGGCGTCTTCGACCTCAAGAACGTGCTGCTGAAAGAGCGCATCCAGTCGGGCGAGGGAGGGTGAGATGGATCGCGTGCTGACCCTCTCGCTCCGCTACCGCTTCTTCACGCTCGTCGCGATGCTCATGGCCGTCACGATCGGGCTGTGGTCGATGACCCATCTCGCCATCGATGCCATGCCGGACTTGACGCCGGTGCAGGTCCAGATTCTCACCCGCGCGCCGGCTCTGGGCCCGGTCGAAGTCGAACAGTTCGTGACGTTCCCGATCGAAGCCTCGCTGAGCGGGCTCCCCGGTCTCCGGGAGACGCGCTCGGTTTCGCGCTACGGCCTGTCGGCGGTGACCGCGATCTTCGGCGACGACATGGACATCTATCGGGCCAGGCAACTGGTGAGCGAACGCCTCGGCCGAGCCGTTGAACGCATTCCGCCGGAATACGGCCGCCCGATCATGGGACCGCTGACGACCGGATTGGGCGAGGTCTACCAGTTCACCCTCCGAGGCGAAGGGTACAGCGCCATGGCCTTGCGGACCCTCCTCGAGTGGGACATCGGGATGCGACTGCGGGCGGTTCCCGGTGTCGTCGAGGTCAACATCTGGGGAGGCGAGACGCAGCAGTACCAGGTCCTCGTCGATCCCGCCAAACTCCTGGCCTACCGGTTGTCGCTGCGACAGGTCTTCGAGGCGTTGGAACGGAACAACGCGATGGTGGGCGGCGGGTACATCGAACATCAGCGCGAGCAATTGCTCATCAGGGGGGAAGCGTTGGCGACGCGGACGGCGGACTTGGTCCGGATCGTGGTGGACCATGGGCCCGGCGGGGTGCCGATCTTCGTCAAGGATGTGGCCGAAGTCACCGAGGCCCCCGCCCTTCGGATCGGCGCGGCGACGGCCATGGGACAGGGCGAGACGATTATCGGCATGGTGCAGATGCTCGCCGGGGAGAATGCGCAGCAGGTGGTCGAGCGCGTCAAGGCCAGAGTCCGGGAAATCCAGACCACGCTCCCGCCCGGCGTGGTCATCGTCCCCTACTATGACCGGACCCTGCTCGTCTCGAACGTGATTCGAACCGTTCGGAACAATCTCTTCGAAGGAGGGCTGCTGGTCGTCGCGGTCCTCTTCTTGTTCCTGGGGGATCTCCGCGCCGGCTTGATCGTCGCGTCGGCCATCCCGCTGTCGATGCTCATCGCCTTCACCGGGATGGTCCAGGTCGGACTTTCCGGGAATCTGATGAGTCTCGGCGCCATCGACTTCGGACTGTTGGTGGATGGATCGGTCGTGATGATCGACAACATCCTGCGACGCCTGTCCCGGCAAGGGCCTGCGTCGCCCGAGGAGAAGCTGGCGACGATTCACGCGGCGGGCCGTGAGGTGTTGCGCCCGGTCGGCTTTGCGGTCGGGATCATCGTCCTCGTGTACCTCCCGATTCTGACGCTCACGGGGATCGAGGGGAAGATGTTTCGCCCGATGGCCGTGACCGTGATCTTCGCCTTGGTCGGTTCCCTCCTGCTTGCGGTCACCGTCACGCCGGTCCTCGCCTTCTGGTTCGCCCGCCCCACGAAGGCCGAGGAGGAAACACGGGTCACCGCCCTTCTTCGGCGGGCCTATGTCCCATGCCTCCACTGGGCGATGACACGTCCCAACCGGGTCTCCGGCTTGGCCATCGGGCTGTTCCTGACCAGTCTCGGCATCGGCACGACGCTCGGCATCGAGTTTGTGCCCCGGCTGGATGAAGGGGACCTGGCCATCCAGATATGGCGTCTCCCCAGCGTCTCGCTCAGCGAATCCGTCTCGACGGCCCTTCAGGTGGAGCGGGTCCTTCGTCGCTTCCCGGAGGTGACCCAGATCGTCACGAGAACCGGCAGTCCCGAAGTCGCGACGGATGTGATGGGCGTGGAGATGTCGGATACCTTCGTGACCCTGAAGCCCCGCCGGGATTGGACGACCGCGCGGACGCGGGAAGGGCTCATTATCGCCATGCAGTCGGCGGTCATGAACGAAGTCCCCGGTGTGGGGCTCGGCTTTACGCAACCGATCGAGATGCGGTTCAACGAATTGATCGCGGGCACGCGCTCGGACCTGGCCATCAAGATCTTCGGGCCGGACTTCGCGGTGCTCAAGCAGAAGGCCGAGGCGGTGGCTCGCGCGCTGGAGCGGGTCCCAGGCGCGGCGGACATCAAGGTCGAGCAGATCGCCGGCCTGCCCCTGATCCGCGTCATCGTGGACCGGGATCAGATCGCCCGGTATGGTTTGACGGCGGGGGAAGTCCTCGATCTGGTCCAGGTGACCCGCGTGGGCCGCGTCGTGGGCACGGTGGTGCAGGAGCACCGACGGTTCGAGCTGGTCGTCCGCTTAGCCGAAGAGGCGTCGGCCGACCCAGGCGCCTTGGGCAACCTCCTGATCCCGACCGTGCATGGCGAACTGGTGCCCCTGTCGCGCGTGGCGACGATCCTGGTGACCTCCGGGCCGGCCCAAGTGAGCCGGCAAGATGTCCAGCGCCGCACGATCGTGGAATGCAACATCCGGGGACGCGATCTGGGCAGCTTCATGGCGGAGGCGCAGCGAACGGTGGCCGAATCGGTCTCGATGCCGATCGGGTACGAACTCAAGTGGGGCGGTCAATTCGCGCACTTGCAGGACGCGTCGCGCCGACTGGCCGTCGTGGTCCCGGCTACGCTCCTGATGATTGTGGGGATCTTGTCGGTCACCTTCGGCTCCCTGCGGCCCGCGCTGCTGATTTTCCTGAACGTGCCGCTGGCCCTGTCTGGTGGAGTCCTGGCTCTCTGGCTCCGCGGGCTCCCGCTCAGTATCTCCGCCGCCATCGGATTCATCGCCTTGTTCGGGATCGCGGTCCTCAACGGCGTGGTCCTGGTCAGCCACATCCGCCGGCTCGAGGCCGACGGGCTGCCCATCGAACAGGCCGTGACACAAGGCACGATGGACCGTCTGCGCCCGGTTCTCATGACGGCGATGGTCGCCAGCCTGGGCTTTCTTCCCATGGCGCTGGCCAACAGCATGGGCGCGGAAGTGCAACGCCCGTTGGCGACGGTGGTGATCGGAGGGCTCATGACATCCACCTTACTCACGCTCTTCGTCATACCGACGCTCTATAGACGGTTTGCGGGCAAGCCGTAAGCGGGCTGGTGCCCTCGAAAATGGACCTGCGAGACATCCCGGCGGCTTCATTCCACCGGCGGCCCTCCTCGCAATCGCTCGCTCGACCCTTTTGACTCTGGGTCATACCCATCCTTTCCCTTTCACGATTTAACCGAGATTTTACGCGCCGTTGACTCAACAGGAACGAATAGAAGGCATGATCACGTCGGCACGAGATGAAATACGCAGATTGAGGAGGGTTGAGCGATGATCACATTGTTCGTCATCACCGTGGGGCTGCTGGCCTTGTTCGTCTATGCGCTCGCGACCTTGTCCGGCATGACCCCTAAGCGGCTCTATCCCCTGCTGCGCATTAAACAGGCGGACGGCCGGCTCACGCCGCTGGTGATCGGCATGAGCCTCCGGCGCACCGCCCGCCGCCCAACGACATGGTGCCAGTGCCACCCCTGACGCAACCGCCATCGCTCAAGAAGGAGGACCCTATGCTCACGGCCTTACACCTGATGAAACGCAACCTGGCCAAGGTGCCGCACTCGGCGACCGCCCTGGACGCGGCCAAGCTCATGCGGGAACGGCGCATCGGCAGCGTGTTCGTGGAGCAGGACAGCGCGATCGTCGGGATCGTGACCGAATCGGACCTCGTGCGCGACGTCGTCGGCATGAGCCTCGCGGCCAATCACATTCGCGTCAAGGACATCATGAGCAGCCCGGTCATCGGCGTCGACGAGCGAAGCCCGATCACCGAGGCCGCCGACCTGATGGAGCGCAACGGCACCCGGCACTTGGCCGTGTTCAAGGCCAACCAGATCGTCGGCGTGCTCTCGGTGCGGGACCTGTTGCACCCGGTGTCGGTCGATGAGTTCTGAGAAAACCGCCACGCTGCCGGTCTGGCCGAGGCTCTCGCACGGCTGCGCGTGCTTCGGGGGAGCGATGGGACGCGTCTTCGCGATGGACTTGACCACACTCTGGACGAAAGGCATCAAGCTGGTCCTCAGCTTGCTCATCGTCACGATCCTCGCGGCGCTGACCGGCGGCGTGGCCAAGACCTTTCTGGACCTGGGGCTGCTCTTGCGCAGCCCCGTCGAGGTGGCCTTGCGCCAGGTCATCATCGACACCTTGATCATTCTCGCCGTCGTGGAACTGTTCAAGACCACGCTCACCTATTTCTCCGAGGGGCGGGTCAAAGTCACCTTCATCGTAGACACGATCCTCGTCGTCATGCTGACCGAGGTGATCGCCCAATGGTTCAAGGGGGGCGAGGTCATCCATCTGGCCATTCTCGGCGCGACGATTCTCACGCTGGGCGTCATGCGAGTCCTGGCCGTGCGCTTCTCCCCCGTCCACGGGGACATAGATCGAGAAGTCGTCTGAGCGATTGCAGCTCACTTCAGGCGGCTATTTCGGACGGTCTCATGCGACAAACGCCCATCAACAGAAGACTGACGATCGGGTTCATCTTTGTGGCGCTGGTGCTCGTGCTGAACATCCTCGTGCTGAGTTACAACACCGACCGGCTGTTCCACATCAGAGATTCCCACATTCGAACGTATGAAATTCTCTCGGAATTGCAGACGGTGCTCTCGATCCTGAAGGACGCCGAGGCAGGCCAGCGGGCCTACCTCCTGACCGGCGAAGAGCCGTACCTGGCCGCATTCGATTTGGCGGGCCCATCGGTCAGAGATCATTTGCTCCGGCTCCGAACACTGACGACGGACAACCCACTCCAACAACGGCAACTGGACAGCTTGGAACCGCTCATCGCCTATACCCTGACGGAATTCAGACGAACGACCGACTTGCGGCGGGTGAAGGGGTTTGACGCCGCCTTGCGGAGCGTCGTCTACGGTCCCGCCAAATACAAGATCGAAGACATCGAACGCCTGATCGCGACCATGGAACGGGCCAACCGCACGCGACTCCAAGAAGAAGTCCAGGAAGCGCAGGCCAACACCCGTCAGACCGCCGTCACCTTCGCTGCCACGGCGCTGATCGCCTTTACCCTGCTCTGGTTCATCTACCGCCGCCTCCACCGATACATCCAGGCGCGCGATCATGCGGAGGAGGCGCTGCGGGTCAGCGAAGCGAACCTTCGTCAATCACAAAAAATGGAAGCCGTCGGACGGCTGGCCGGAGGCATCGCCCACGACTTCAACAACTTACTGACGGTGATCACGGGGTACAGCGAGGTGCTGCTCAAGAAACCGGACATGAGTGATCGCCAGCGGAAGTATGTCGAGCAGATCAAGCAAGCCGGCAACCGGGCTGCCGCCCTCACCAGCCAATTGCTGGCGTTCAGCCGGCGGCAGGTGCTGCAACCCAAAGTCCTGGATCTCAACGAATCCATCACGGCGATCAGCGCCATGCTCCAGCGCCTCATCGGCGAAGATATCCGGCTCACGTTGGCTCTCGGACAAATAGGCGCCGTCACAGCAGACCCGGGACAGATCGACCAGGTGTTGTTGAATCTCGCGGCCAACGCCCGGGATGCCATGCCGCAGGGAGGAACGTTGACCATCGAAACCGCCCCAGTCGAGCTGGACGAGAACTACGCAAGCCGGCACCCCGGCGCGCAAGCCGGCCCGCACGTCATGTTGGCCGCGAGCGACACGGGCTGCGGGATGGATTCCGAGACGCTGGCGCATATCTACGAGCCCTTCTTCACGACGAAAGAACCGGGAAAGGGCACGGGCCTCGGGCTGTCCACCGTTTACGGAATCGTCAAGCAAAGCGGAGGGTCGATCTGGGTCTACAGCGAACCGGGACTCGGCACGACGTTCAAAGTGTATCTCCCGCGGGTCGCCCCCTGCGTGCCGGATCGCGTCGAGGCGGCGTCGATCGAGCACAGCCACTTCGGAACCGAAGCCATCCTGCTGGTCGAAGACGAGGCGGCCGTCCGGTCGCTCATCCGGTCCGTTTTGGCGGAGCGCGGCTATCTCGTGCTGGAAGCCGCCTCTCCGGAAGAGGCGCTCACGATCGGCGCCAGCTACCGGAGTCAGATCCATCTGTTGGTGACCGACGTGGTCATGCCGGGGGGCAGCGGCAAACACGTGGCCGAACAGCTCACCCGGCAACGGCCGGACCTGAAGGTCCTGTATATGTCGGGGTACACGGACAGTACAATCGTTCACCACGGCGTCCTGGACTCAGGCCTGGCTTTTCTGCAAAAACCCTTCACCCCGGACGCATTAACACGCAAAGTGCGCAAGGTTCTCACCGATTAGTCCGCGCCTTCTCGGCGGGTCCGTCGACGGAGCGACCCGTCGGCGCAATCTGGCGCCCGCTGACCCATGATATCGCCGGACCGTGCGACCAGTTCCTCGCCGGGAACAGGACGTCCGAAGAAAAATCCCTGCCCCGCATCGCAGCCTTCTCGCCGAAGAAACCGAAGCTGTTCCTCGGTTTCAACCCCTTCCGCAACCACGTGCAAGTTCAGGCTGTGCGCCAGGGAAACGATCGCCCTGGCGATCGCACCGCCATTGCCGTCCGCCGCGATGTCGCGCACGAAGACTCGATCGATTTTCAACGCGTCGAGCGGAAAGGCGTGCAGATAACTCAACGAACTGTAGCCTGTGCCGAAGTCGTCCACGGAGAGACGCAGGCCCATGGACTTGATCCGTTGCAACGTCGCAACGGTCGCAGGCGCTTGACGCATGAGCCCGCTTTCGGTGATCTCCAGCTCCAGATGGCAGGGCTCCACACCCGTTTCTTCGACTATCCGTCGGACCAAATCGAGGAAACCCTCGTGCTTGAACTGTACGGCGGAGATATTGACGGCCATGCGCACGCAAGGCCCCCCGGCCGCTTGCCAGGCGCGCAGTTGCGCGCAGGCTGTTCGGAGCACCCACTCCCCGATCGGCATCATGAGGCCCGTGTCTTCCGCCAATGGGATGAAGTCCGCGGGAGACACCCACCCCAGATCCGGGTGTTGCCAGCGCAACAGCGCTTCCACCCCATACATGCGGCCGGTTCGGAAATCGACTTGTGGCTGGTAGTGGACCGAGAACTGGCGTTGCTTCAAGGCCTGCCGGAGGTGTTCGTAGGAGAACAGGCGCCCTTCTGTCGTAGCCCTCATTTCCGGAGAATAGAATTGATACGTGTTCCGGCACTCCTTCGCCTGATACATGGCTCGATCCGCACACCGGACCAAACGCATCGCCTCGTCGGCGTCGCCGGGATAGCAACCAATCCCGATACTGCACGAAACATAGAGGTCCGAGCCTCCTATCGAATAGGCAGGGGAAAAGGCCTCGAGCAACTTCTCCGCGACGATCGCGGCGTCCTGCCGCCTTTCGATGTCAGGAAGAATGATCCCAAATTCGTCGCCCCCCAGGCGAGCGACGGTATCCCCCTTGCGCAAGCGGTCGGCAATCCGTTCGGCGGCGGCCCTGAGCAACCGGTCGCCCGCTTCATGCCCCATCGTGTCGTTGACGGTTTTGAACTTGTCCAGATCGACGAACAGGGCGGCCACCATCTTCCCGCTTCGCTGGGCGTGAGCCAAACTTTGCCTGAGACGGTCATGAAAGAGCCGCGGATTGGGCAAGCCTGTGAGATGGTCATAGTGGGCCAGATAATTCAGATGAGCTTGCCGGCGGCCCCGTAATTCTCGGATGAGGCTGTGCGCCGTTCCGATGCCGGCATATCGCCCGTTTTCGGTGATGACGAAGCTCTCGACGAGCAATTCCCCATCCGCATCGACGATGGCTTGGCTCAACTCGTCGAGCGTCATGCGATGATCCACGAGAAAAGGGGACGGATCCATCAATTGAGACACCGGCTGCCGTCCGAACAAATCGAGGGCATAGGGCTTCGACATGCGCTCGATGAACTTGTAGCGGGAGACCACCCCCTGGGGCACCCCCGCTTGCACGACCGGCAGCATGTGCAGCCGATGATTGGCGACGAACATCGCATGGACGTCCCGGCCGGGCACGTCCGGTGAAACCGGCGACACGGCCATCAAGTATTTCCTGACCGTCTCCGCCGTTTCCACGAGGCCGCCCGCATGGACCCATCGTTCCACGCTCCGGCCTGCACAGGCTGATTCTGTTCCTGCCCCCTCGTCCGGCTGCGCCATAGTGGATTCTCCTTGTGCCGTTTCCGCGGCCTGCCGTGGACGATCTCGGACGGTCCCGCTGGAGGCTATATCGGAACGGCGGCAATCCCCTCAAGTTAACTTCCCGTTAATTGTGCACCCGCCTCGCTGGCCCGGCGCTCCGTTCCCCGGTCCAGCCAAGACGGCTCAATCGGCATTCGGCCTCCAAAATTTACCTGCCGGCAATCTGCGCTTAATCAGAATGAGACGCCGAACATCTAGACTGGCGATCGTCACGTTCCCCTGTGAGCCTCGGGTCCTTTCCAGGGTGTGCCCCCTGGGAAGGGCACCCGGGGCGAGGAAACCGCAAAGAAAGGAGGTGAATGACATGAGCTGTCCGCATTTTGTGGACCAGGAGACGAGCGGAACGACGGCCCTGTGCTATGCGATCATCGTGCCGTTCAAGCCGAGCTTGAGCGAGCGGATGCAGTACTGCGAAACGGGACTCCATCAGCCCTGTCCCGTCTATCGATGCGCGAGCAAGGATCTGTCGCTCGCCATCCATCGAGAGGTTGCCCGAGCCATCGGGTAACCTCTCGTCATCGACCGGTTACAACAAAGGGGGCGCTCATGCCCTGCACCGTTTCTCGCAACGAGTCCTTGGTGCTTCAACTGCTGGATCGCGCCGGGTGCCTGACCATCGAACAAGTCGCGGCCGCCCTGCCCGAGCTGACCTGGTGTGAATTGTTCCATCTTATCGACGGCCTCAGCAGACGCGGAGCCATTCTCCTCCGCCGCCGCGGCTTTGAGTACGAAGTCTCTCTCGCCCGCCGGCGTCCGGTTCCCGTTCATTGATTTAACACGCTATTAACGACCGGGAAACGAGCCGGAAACGGCGGCCGCCTATGCTCGCCATCTATTCGAAACCAAAAACCGTTGGTTGCGATTACACCCATGGCGGATGTGGTGAAAGATCAAGAAGCCCGGTTGCTCCTCCTTCCCCAGCCGTCGCGCCGCCCTGAAACGACAGCCCGCCAACCGGCACCGAGACGTCGCGCGCCCCTGCCTGTCTCCATCCATACCATTTGGCTCCGCCCCTTCCTCGATCGGTTGGCCAAACGGATCATCAGTTTAGGCGGCATCGCGGTGATCGCGAGCATCTTGGCGATGCTGGCATTTCTCGTCATGGAAGTGGCTCCCCTCTTCCTGCCGGCGACCGCCCGACCGATCGCCCAGACCTCCCTGGCCAAGCCTCCCGCCGCCGACGAGCCGGCCTTGATCGGACTGGACGAACATCGGAATCTGGCCTACGTGATCAAGCAAGACGGGATCGTCTTTCTGGAGCTCGAGAGCGGGCGGGTGATGCCCGTCGAGCTGCCGCCTGCGTTACAAGGCAAACGCATCACGGCCATGGCGCAATCCGGCAATCCCCTCTCCGGCCACATGGTCGGAACCGCCGACGGGCTCGTCATTCCGATCAAGATCGCCATCACCACTGTTCGGCTCGAATCCGGCGCCAGAGCCAAACAACCCTCCATCGCCGCCGCAACGCCGATCAAGCTGGCCGACGTCCCGATCACCGCCCTGGCCTACCGCGCGGGCGACCACGGAAGCGGCATCGCGGCCGTCACAGAGTCCGGCGAATTGGCCCTGATCCGCTTGGGATCGGAGTCGGACGAACACGGCTCCGAAGCGGGGCTCTCCAGGGTTCCACTCCCGCAGGTGCAAGGCCGGCTTTCCGCCGTCGCCCTGGATGCCCCCCTGCTGAATCTCTATGTCGGCACAGATCAAGGCCAGGTCCACCATGTTCGGCTCACGACGCCGGACCGCGCCGAGTGGGCCGGCGCCTATCCGGCCGAAGGAACGGACGATGCCGTCACCCAATTGGGATTCCTGATCGGCGACCGCTCGCTCGTCGTCATGACCAGGAACGGATCCGTGTCCACCTGGGTACAAGTCCGCGATCCCAGCCAGCCGGGCGGCTGGGCGCTCCGGCAAAATCACCGCTTCGGCCCTCAACGGGCTTCCGTCACGACGTTTTCCTCCTCGCAACGTGACAAGGGGTTCGTGACCGGAGACGCGCTCGGTGCTGCCTACCTCCGTCACGCCACGTCCGAACGGACGCTGCTGCAGTTGCCCGGGACGGGGGCTCCCCTGGTCTCGGTGGCCCTCGCGCCCAAAGCCGACGGCCTGCTGACCTACGATGCCGGAGGCCGGCTGACCTTGTACGACCTTCACAATCCCCACCCGGAAGTGACCTGGGGAACGCTGTTCAGGCCGGTCTGGTACGAAGGCTACGACGGGCCGGCGCAGGTGTGGCAGTCCTCGTCCGGCTCGGACGATTTCGAACCCAAGCTGGGCTTGGCTCCGCTGGCCTTCGGCACGCTCAAAGGTACCTGCTATGCGCTCCTGCTGGCCATTCCGCTCGCCATCCTGGCGGCGCTGTTCACCTCGCAGTTCATGCATCCCTCCCTGCGCGCCGCGATCAAGCCCGCCATCGAAATGATGGCGGCCCTGCCCACCGTCGTCCTGGGTTTCCTGGCCGGGCTCTGGCTGGCCCCCTTGCTGGAGCGGCTCTTCCCGGCGCTCGTCGGCATGGCCGTCGTGCTGCCGACCCTGGTCCTGCTCGCGGCCTTTCTCTGGCGCCTCTGCCCCCGGTCGTTCCGTCATCGTTTTCACCACGGCGCCGAAGCGTTTTGGCTGATTCCGCTGCTGGCAGGCGGCATCCTCTTGTGCCTGCTCGGCAACGACGCGATCGAACAGATCCTCTTCCAGGGCAACTTTAAGGTGTGGCTGGCGCAGGCGTTCGGCCTGCGGTACGACCAACGCAACGCGGTGGTGGTGGGCATCGTCATGGGCATGGCCATCATCCCCATCATCTACAGCATCTCCGAAGAAGCCCTGTCCAACGTGCCGCGCAACCTCGTCGCCGGCTCGCTGGCGCTCGGCGCGACCCGCTGGCAAACCGTCGTCCACATGGTGCTGCTCGCGGCCAGCCCCGGCATCTTCTCCGCCGTCATGATCGGGTTCGGTCGGGCGATCGGCGAGACCATGATCGTGTTGATGGCGACCGGGAACACGCCGATCATGGAGTGGAATTGGTTCAACGGGTTTCGCACCCTCTCGGCCAACATCGCCGTGGAGATCCCGGAAGCGCCGCACGGCGGCACCCTCTACCGCGTCTTGTTCCTGGCCGCCCTGCTGTTGTTCGTCGTCACGTTCGCCGTCAACACCGTCGCCGAGGTCGTGCGGCAGCGGCTGAAGAGCAGACACGGCCATGCATGACGCGAGAGGCGGCCACGCCATGACACGCGCCCCCCTCAAGGCGTTCTGGAAGAGCGGCGAACTCTTCGTCTGGCTGACCGCCTCCGGCGTCGCGCTCAGCCTCCTGATGATCGGCGCGTTGCTGGGCCTGATCATGGTCAAGGGGCTGGGACAGTTCTGGCCGGCGGACATCCTGGAAATCCGGCTCGCCGACGGCCGGACCCTGATCGGCCAGCCGATCAACAGCGAGACGATTCCCCATTCGACGAGCCAGGCCCATCCGGACGGCAAACGGCGCACGCGATTCCGCGTCGGCAACCAGGACGCCTTCGGCTACGACTTCAAGTGGGTGGACGCGGACGCCGTCGTCGCACAAGCCAAGCCGTTCGACCTGACGGTCTTCAACCGACGGGAATGGGGGCCGCTCTATGGGCGCGTGCGCGCCCTCTATCGCGAGGCGGCGCCGGTCGCGGAAGGCCCCGCCGCCTGGCCGGCCTTGTTGCCGCTGATCGAACAGGCCAACCGGCTGCACGAGCGCATTCACCGGATCGAGCATGACGAGATCGGCGAGATCAACCGCCGGCTGGAGTCCCTGCGCCTCCAGCGGCAAGCCTTACGGCTCGACAACCGCCTGACCGACGACGAGACCACGACCGACCTGGGTCTTCAGCAAACCATGGCCGGCCTGGAAGAGGAGTACCAACGCCAGGCGGCTACCCTGGACAGCCTGCGTCGCCAGGCCGGCGCCTACGAAGTCGCCGTGAGTCTGTCCACGGGGCAGGAAGTCCGGCTTCCCCTGTCAAAGGTCATCACCGCGCTGCGCCCGAACGAGATGGATTGGTCCCTGAAAACTTTGACGTACTTGGGCAACCTCTGGGAGTTCCTCTCCGGCGAACCGCGGGAAGCCAACACCGAGGGCGGCATCTTCCCCACGATCTTCGGCACGGTCATGATGGTCCTGATCATGACGGTCGCCGTCATGCCCTTCGGCGTCATGGCGGCCCTGTATTTGCGGGAATATGCCCGCCAGGGGCCCTTGGTCCAGCTTGTCCGCATCGCGGTCAACAACCTTGCCGGCGTGCCCTCGATCGTGTTCGGCGTGTTCGGCTTGGGCTTCTTCGTCTACACCGTCGGCGGGACCGTCGATGCGCTCTTCTTTCCCGAAGCGCTTCCCAACCCCACCTATGGAACCGGCGGCATCCTCTGGGCGTCGCTCACGCTGGCCCTGCTGACCGTGCCGGTCGTGATCGTCGCCACGGAAGAAGGGCTCTCGTCCGTGCCGCGGGATTTCCGGGAAGGGTCCATCGCCCTGGGGGCGACGAAGCTGGAAACCATCCGGCATGTGGTGCTGCCCTGCGCCCTCCCCGGCATTCTGACCGGCTTGATCCTGGCCATGGCCCGCGCGGCCGGCGAAGTGGCGCCGCTGATGCTGACCGGCGTGGTCAAGCTCGCCCCGGACCTTCCGGTGGACGGACAGTTTCCCTTCCTGCACCTGGACCGCAAGTTCATGCACCTGGGGTTTCACATCTACGACGTCGGCTTCCAATCTCCGAACGTGGAAGCGGCCAAGCCGATGGTCTACATGACCACGCTGACGCTGATCGCGGTCGTGGTCTTGCTGAACCTGGTGGCGGTGATGATTCGCAACCACTTGCGCAAACGCTACGCCGCCTCCGCCGTATGACCATGGATGCAGAAACGGGAGAGCCTGCCATGCCTGTCAATCCTGCTTCGCCCTACGCCCTGAAATCGGTTCGGGACCGCTGGGCTCCGTCTCCTGCCGGACTTCCGCCCAAGGCCGACGAGGCCTCCCAAAAAGCCGGCCCCCTGCCGGCGGGGCACCAGGAGGTCAAGATCAAGATCGCCGGCATGCATTTCCACTATGGAGCCACCCAGGCCCTGTTCAACATCAACCTGGCCGTCCCGACGAACCACGTCACCGCCTTCATCGGCCCCTCCGGCTGCGGCAAGTCCACCTTGCTCCGTTGCCTCAATCGCCTGAACGACCTCATCGAAGGCACCCGCGTCGAAGGCCGGGTCGAATTGGACGGCATGAATCTCTATGACCCGCAGGTGGACGTGACGGACCTGCGGAAACGGGTCGGCATGGTCTTTCAAAAATCCAATCCGTTCCCGAAATCCATCTACGACAACGTCGCCTACGGCCCGCGTATGCAGGGCGTCAGGGGAACAGGAGTGTTGGATCGCCTGGTGGAAGAAAGCCTGAAGGGGGCCAGCCTGTGGGAGGAGGTCAAGGACCGGCTGCACCACAGCGCGACGGGCCTCTCCGGCGGACAACAACAGCGGCTCTGCATCGCCCGCGCCCTGGCCGTCCAGCCGGAGGTCATCCTCATGGACGAACCCTGCTCCGCGCTGGACCCCATCGCCACGGGACGCATCGAGGAACTGATCTTCTCGCTCAAAACGCGCTACACGGTGGTCATCGTGACGCACAATATGCAGCAAGCGGCGCGGGTGTCCGACCGCTGCGGGTTCTTCCTGATGGGCGAGTTGGTCGAGTACGGGGACACTCAGACGATCTTCACCAATCCTCGCGACAAACGCACGGAGGACTACATCACCGGTCGGTTCGGATAAAACCGTGACGGCAGTCGCATCAGGGCCTATTGTCGCGTCACGGTTCACGCCTCACGCCCAGCAGGACGGTCAAAAAGGCCGTCCAGCGAGGCCGCAGCCAGCGAAGAGGCGACGCGGTACATACCAAGCTTTGCTTGAACCGCTCGCTTCGATCACATGCGAGCGGAGAAGTACTTTGCCTCCTGTCTTTCCGTATGGTGAGCCTCTGAGCGCCGCGAGAACAACGCTGGCGGACTTTTTCAACATCCTGCGCACGGGGGAGTTATGCAACGTCATTTGGACGAAGAGCTGGCCCGCATCAACGAGCAGATCCTCCGCATGGGCGGTCTCGTCGAACAACAGATCCGAGACGCCATGAAAGCCCTGGTCGACCGGGACTCGGAGTTGGCCCGCCGGATCATCGCCAACGACCGGACCGTCAACGCCATGGATGTCGAGATCGACGAGAACTGCGTCCGGGTCCTGGCCCTGCAACAGCCGACGGCGGGAGATCTGCGGTTCGTGACCACCGCCATGAAACTCTCCACCGAGCTGGAACGGATGAGCGATCTGGCCGAGAACATCGCCGAGCGGGCCCTCGAACTCAACGAGGAACCCCAGCTCAAGCCCTACATCGACTTGCCGCGCATGGCGAACTGGACCATGCGCATGGTCAAAGAAACGCTGGATGCCTTCGTGCGCCACGACGCGGCCTTGGCCAGAAAAGTCTGCGCCGACGACGACTTCGTGGACGATCTGACGGAGCAGTTGTTCCGCGAGCTGCTCTCGTTCATGATCGAGGATCCCAAAACGATCACGCGGGCCATCCGGCTGACGTTCATCGGCAAGTACATCGAGCGCATCGCCGACCACGCCACCAACATGGCGGAACTGGTGGTCTACATGGTGGAAGGCAAGATCATCCGGCACACCGCCCCTCCGGTTCCGTCATAAACTGAGCCGTTGCACGTCGGGAGACCATCACCTGTGCCGCTTGGATGTGAAAAGGCCGCTCAACGTGGGCCTGCTCCGACAGAAGGAATTTGCCCGTTCGCTCCGCCCGGCATCCAGGCGACATTCGGAGATATATGATTTCACTGAAAAAACAGCTGATTGACTTGCCGCCTCGCCCCTTCTAAGCTGCTTCTATGGCCAAGCTTGCGGTCCTCGACATCGGCACCAACTCGATCCACATGGTCTTGGCGGAGGTCGAGCCGGACTTTTCCTACAAGGTCCTGGATCGGTTCAAAGACATGACCCGCCTGGGCGACGGGGCCTTCAAGACCCGCCGCCTCTCGGAAGCCGCCATGACCCGCGCGCTGGAAGTCATCCGGACGCTCACCACCCTGGCCCGCAACAAGGGCTACGACCGGATCAAGGCCGTCGCCACCAGCGCCGTGCGCGAGGCCAAGAACGGGGGCGAGTTCATCGAAGAGATCGCCCGGCAGACCAAGCTCCGGGTGCGCGTGGTGACGGGGCAGGAAGAAGCCCGCCTGATCTACCTGGGCGTTCGCCACAGCATGGACCTGTCCGAGGAGCCGACGCTGGTCGTGGACGTGGGCGGCGGGTCGGTGGAACTGATCGTCGGCAACCGCGAGGCCATGGCTCAGGCCCAAAGCCTCAAGCTCGGCGCGATCCGGCTGAAAGACCTCTATCTCCGGCAGGACCCGCCCACCAAGGCCATGCTCAAGAAACTGCAAGAAGCCGTCGATCAGCAACTCAAGGAGGCGCTGCGACAGTTCAAGACCAAGTCGTTCGAGCGCCTGGTGGCCACCTCCGGCATGGCCGCGAACCTCACCGAAGTCATCTATCTGCGCCGCACCGGCCGCCCCCTGACCCAGATCAACCTGACCCGCATCACCCGCAAGGAAATCCAGGCGGTGGAAAGCCTGCTGACCCATGCCAGCTTCAAGGACCGGCTGGCGATCCCCGGCCTGGACCCGAAGCGAGCCGACACCCTGTTGCCGGCCGCCATGGTGTTCCGCAGTCTCATGGACCGGACCGGGCACGAACAGATGACGGTCAGCGACAAGGCGATCCGGGAAGGGCTCATCTACGACTTCATTGCGCGCCACCGGGACCGTCTCCGCACCGAGCAGGAGATCCCCAACGTCCGCCGCCGCAACGTCGTCTACCTGGCGCGGCGCTGCCACTATCCCCAGGTGCATGCGGACCACGTCGCGTTCCTGGCGACGCGGCTGTTCGATCAAACCGCGCCCCTGCACGGGCTGGGCGAGCGGGAGCGGGAATGGCTGGAGTATGCGGCCATCCTCCACGACGTCGGGTACCTGATCAATTCGCGCCAGCACCACAAGCACGCCTACTATCTGATCAAGCACAGCGACCTCTACGGATTGACCGCGGACGAGGTGGACATCATCGCCAACGTCGCGCGCTACCATCGCCGGGCGCTCCCCCGCGACACCCATGCCGGCTTGGCCGAGCTGCCGCCCAAAAGCCGGAAGGCCGTGCAGGTCCTCAGCGCGCTGCTCCGCATCGCCGACGCCTTGGACCGCAGCCAGTTCTCGGTGATTCAGGACCTCCGCGTCTCGGTGGGCACGCCCTTGCGCATCATGCTCAAAACCGGCGGCGACCCCGAGCTGGAAATCTGGTCGGCCCGCAACCGCGCCGACCTCTTCGAAAAAGTCTTCAAGCGGCCGGTCCAGTTCGAGGCGGTCGGCTCGCTCACCCGTGAAGGAGTCTCCGCATGACGCCCCCTCCGCCGATCACGTTCAATCAACCGCATCCCTACCCCGGCAAGCTGATCATCGTGGAAGGCATCGACGGCTCCGGCAAAAGCACCCAGTTGCTGCTGCTGCAGAAATGGCTGACCTCCAAGGGGTACAACGTCTTCTTCACCGAGTGGAATTCGTCCGAACTGGTCCGCGAGACGACCCGCCGCGGGAAGAAGAACAAGTCCCTCACCCCCACGACGTTCAGCCTGCTCCATGCCACCGACTTTGCGAACCGGCTCTACTACGACATCCTGCCGCCGCTCAAAGCCGGCATGGTGGTGCTGGCCGACCGCTACGCCTACACGGCGTTCGCGCGCGACGCCGTGCGCGGCGTGTCGCCGGCCTGGGTGCGCAAGCTCTACGGGTTCGCCGTCCGGCCGGACATGGCCTTTTACTTCAAGGTGCCGATCGAGGTGGCCATCAGCCGGTTGCTGGGGGGGATGCGCGCCCAGCTCAAGTATTACGAAGCCGGCATGGACATGGGCCTGAGCCAGGACATGACGGAGAGCTTCCGCGTCTTCCAGTCCCGCATCCTGCTGGAATACGACAAGATCGTGAGCGAATACGGGCTGATCACGATGGACGCCACCAAGGAGATCGAAGAGCAGCAGAACGATATGCGCCAGCTGGTGTTCAAGGCCCTGGAGCATTACAAGCCGAAACGGGGTACCCATGGAAAACGCGAGACAGTATTTTGGCGACGGTTTGCCGTACCAAAATCTGAATGAACTCAAAGGCAAGCTGATCGCCATCGAGGGCACCGACGGCGTGGGCCGCTCCACGCACATCGAGATGCTCCAGGAGTGGCTCGAGGTGCAGGGGTACGGCGTGGTCACCACCGGCTGGACCCGGTCCAACCTCATGTCCAAGACCATCGAGATGGCCAAGCAGGGCAACATCCTGGACCGTTGGTCGTTCAGCCTGCTCTACGCCACCGACTTTGCCGACCGCCTGGAGCATCAGATCATCCCGGCGCTCCGCTCCGGCTTCATCGTGTTGGCCGACCGGTACATTTACACGGCCTTCGCCCGGGACTTCGTCCGCAGCGGGGACCGGTCCTGGATCAGGGATGTCTTCGGCTTTGCGGTCATTCCCGACCTGGTCTGCTACCTGCGGATCGACGTGGACACGCTGGCCCTGCGGGTCATCGAAACCAAGGGGATGAACTTCTGGGAATCCGGGATGGACTTGCGGCTGGGGGGCGATCTCTACGACAGCTTCAAAAAATACCAGGGGTTGCTGATCGAGGAATTCGACAAGATGGCCGAGGAGTTCACATTCGAAGTGGTGGACGCCCGCAAGCCGCCGGAGGAAATCCAAGAGGCGCTGCGGGTCAAGATCGAGCCCCTGCTCAAGAACGGCCGGACCCAATTGGCGTCGACCGGGGCGGCCGCCGCGGCGGAGGAGTCGGCTACGTGGTCCCCAAACTCCTGAGTTGAGAGGGAGCCAACCACCAACGCAACATGCCCTGCCCGGCTTTCGGCGGTCCTTCGAACCGGATGCAACACGCGCCGGCTTTCTTGAGCGAGAGCCCGGCCGCCGGACGGCCGAACAGCAGGACGCCGGCCGCTTCACCGAGATGGGGTTCATGGCCCACACAGATCACGCAGGCGTCATCGGGAAGGCCGGCCAGCAAGGGCAGCAATTTATCCGGCGACGCATCCGGCACCAACTCTTCGCAGATCAGTATTTCCAGGCGGGTCCGCAGCTTGTCCCGGATGATTTTCGCGGTGTCGAAGGCGCGCAGCAGCGGACTGGACAGGATATGGGTCGGCTCCACGCCGAGTTGCACGAGCCCTGCGGCCCCCTCGCGCACTCGCTCGGCCCCCTTGGGCGTCAGCGGCCGCTGGACCTCGGCCCCCTTCCACTCCTCCGGCTCCAGGGCGATGCCATGTCGAAACAGGATACAGTCCATAGGCCTCTCCTTCATCGTCTCAGCGGGCGGAACGACTCTACCATAACCGCATTCCCCGCGTGAAGCAGGCATAGCAGGACAAGAACCATGGCCGGACACACTCTACAGACACACCTGGCGGGCCAGGATCGGGTCTCTCGGTATCGGACCACGGCGTTGCACGCGCTGGCAGCCCTGGCGGCAGGGGACCGCCGGCCCAAGACCTTGCACCGGCTGCGCACCCATCTGCGGCGCCTGCAAGCGTATCTGGAACTGGTGGGGGAAGAAGACAGTGCCGCGATCATCGCCCGTAGCGTCTCCCGTTTCAGCCGGCTCCGCACGTTGCACGTGTTCGACCAGTATCTGGACCGCTTCGATGCCCCGGGACGGGATCGTCGGCTCGTCACGCAGCGGATCCGGGCCGTGGAGGGCAAGCTGAAGAAGAAACGGACCTACAGGAAGGTCGAGTGCATGGTTGAGCGCCATGCCCTCCCCCCCACCCCGGCCCCTTCCGATTGGATGGGCCGGCACCTCATCGCCTTGCGGCATCGGCATGCCGACCGCCTGCGCAAGCTGATCGCCCAGGCCTCAGCCGATCCCCGACGCAAGACACTCCATCGTCTCCGGCTCATGATCAAATCCATTCGCTATCAAGAAGAATGGGCGCTCGACGCGCCCTATGCCAGGCCTGATCTTGTGGCCTGGCTCAAACAAGCCCAAACCGTCCTGGGTGAGTATGAAGAGCTGGCCCAGTTCCGGAAGCTGGCCGCCAAGCTCAGACTGAAGTCGCAGGCCCTCATCGCACAAGACTGGCGCCGGGCGCGCGACCGAGCCCGTGCCATGCCGGCCCATCTGCACGAACGGATTGGAACTTTGACGGGAAGGCATTTACGACTGCTGCGCACCCGTTAAAGCCCTAACCCAGACAGGCACCTGCGCACCCCCTTGACTAATCAATTTTTATTGATACATTGTGATGCATGATTGCGACGCGCACCAAAGACTTGGGGCAGGCAGCCCTCTGGTTCCATGCCTTGGCCGACGAGACCAGGCTCAAGATCATCGAACGGCTGCTGGAGGGCGAACAGTGTGTGTGCGACCTGACCGAGTTTCTCCAAACCGGTCAATCCCGGCTCTCGTTTCATCTCAAGACACTCAAAGACGCAGGCCTGCTTAAAGACCGTCGGGAAGGGCGCTGGATTTACTATTCGTTGGACGATGATGCGATAAGCGAAATCGGGCGATGGCTCGATTCATTCAAGGACAAACGGCTGAAAGTCAGGCCGGCCGCTCCCTGCTGCGACTGAGCTATTTTTTTACCCAAAGCCATCAACATTTATTGATAGATGCATAGAAGGGAGAAGACCATGAACCGCCCCACCAGCGAGCAAGCGATCAAAGAACTCGTCCGGAACGAATATGGGCAGGCCGCCTTGCAGGTCAAGAGCGGCGGTAGTTCCTGCTGCGGCGACAAGACCGCCGGCAAATTCGACCCGATCACGTCCAACTTGTACCGTTCAAGCGAGACCGGCTCATTGCCGCCGGAAGCCCTGCTGGCGTCGCTGGGCTGCGGCAACCCGACGGCCTTGGCCCAATTGAACCCGGGCGACACCGTGCTGGATCTGGGATCGGGTGGTGGGATTGACGTCCTCCTCTCCGCCAAGCGAGTCGGCCCGACCGGCAAGGTCTACGGCCTCGACATGACGGACGAGATGCTGGCGCTCGCCCGCGACAACCAGCGCAAGGCCGGGGCGGACAACGTGGAGTTCCTGAAGGGCGAAATCGAGCAGATCCCCCTGCCAAACGATTCCGTGGACGTGATCATCTCCAACTGCGTGATCAACCTCTCCCCGAACAAGGACCGGGTCTTTGCCGAAGCCTTTCGGGTCCTGAAGCCGGGCGGCCGCCTGTCCGTTTCGGACGTGGTCGTGCGCGGACCGGTTCCAGCCGAGATCCGCCTCAACATCGAACTCTGGATGGGCTGTGTCGCCGGAGCGCTGGAGGAATCGGACTACCTCGGCAAGCTGGCTCAAGCAGGCTTTACCGACATCAGCCTGGAGCCAACCCGCGTGTATCGGGCAGAAGACGCACGCGAATTCCTCACGGGGGCCGGGCTCGATGTCGAGACGATTGCAGCCCAGGTGGATGGCAAATTCACCAGCGCCTTCGTCCGTGCCCGTAAACCGCTTGGAGGCCCCACGGCACCATAACCGAGCAACTGAAGGCATGTCTTCGAGCTTGCACTTTTGAGGATAACCGATGGATATTGCAATACATTCCAATGTGACAACCGAAAGAGAAAAGCGCCTCAATCTGTTCGAGCGCTACCTGACTCTCTGGGTCGGGCTCTGCATGGTGGCGGGGGTAGCGATCGGAAAGCTCCTGCCTGGCCTGGTGGACTCCCTGCGGTCGCTCGAGTTGGGAACCGGCAGTCAGGTGAACGTCCCCATGGCGATCCTGATCTGGCTCATGATCGTCCCGATGATGATGAAAGTGGACTTCGCTTCGGTCCGCAACGTCGGCAAGCGGCCGAAGGGACTGGCCGTGACCCTCTTCGTCAATTGGCTCGTGAAGCCCTTTTCCATGGCGTTCCTGGCCTGGCTCTTTTTCCGCCACCTCTTCTCGGCCTGGATCGGGCCGGATGAGGCGGACCAATACATCGCCGGGGCGATCATCCTGGCCGCCGCCCCCTGCACCGCCATGGTCTTCGTCTGGAGCTACCTGACCGACGGAGATCCGGCCTATACCCTGGTCCAGGTCTCGGTGAACGACCTGATCATGCTCGTGCTCTTCGCGCCATTAGTCGGCTTCCTGGTCAGCGGCGCCTCCTCGTTGACCGTTCCCTGGCAGGTGTTGCTCTACTCGGTCGCCGTCTTCATCGTCATTCCCTTGGCCGTCGGGACGGCGCTCCGAACCTGGTTCATCGGGCGAAGAGGCCAACGCTGGTTCGAGGACAGCCTGTTGCCCCGCTTCGCGCCGGTCACGATCACCGCCCTGCTGGCCACACTGATCCTGATTTTCGCCTTTCAGGCGGACAACATCACCGGGCGCTCCTTTCACGTGGTCCTGATCGCCGTCCCGATCCTGCTCCAGGTCTATTTCAACTCGTCGCTGGCCTACGGCCTCATGAAATTCCTGAAGGTGCCCTATGCGATCGCCGCACCGGGTGCGCTGATCGGCGCCAGCAACTTCTTCGAACTGGCCGTGGCCACCGCCATCGCCCTCTACGGTCCCGGCTCCGGCGCGGCGCTGGCCACGGTCGTCGGCGTGCTGGTCGAGGTTCCCGTCATGCTTTCGGTCTGCGCCGTCTGTAATCGGACACGTCATTGGTTTCCGAGAGAGGCAGCCGCATGAAGCCACGCGTCTTGTTTCTCTGCACCGGCAACTCCTGCCGCAGCCAGATGGCGGAGGGGCTGCTGCGGCATCTGGCCGGCAACCGCTTCGAAGTGGCCAGCGCCGGCACTCATCCGGTCGGCTTGAACCCAGGCGCGGTTGAAGCGATGCAGGAAATCGGCGTGGATATTTCGAGCCACCGCTCGAAGCAGGCGGACCAGTTTCTGGGCCAGCACTTTGACTACGTCGTCACCGTCTGTGATCGGGCCAAGGAAACGTGCCCGACCTTTCCCGGGGCCACCACATTGTTGCACTGGAGCTTCGACGACCCGGCGGCGGCGACGGGCTCGCCGGAAGAACGCCGCAAGACGTTCCGCCGGGTGCGCGACGAAATATCCGTCCGACTCCTGCAATTCATACAGGAGACGGCTTCCCGCGCACACAGGTCCCCCGGACACTGACAAGACCTTCCCGTACCCGACGCTTCCTACACCAGCCGCCCAGCTTCGCTCATAAACAATTTACAGCCCCGTAAGGCCGACGTAATGCATCGGTGACGCAGCCGGTGCATGATGCACACCATGCATATGGCGCAGAGCCGTCCCCTGATCATCGCAACCGACGACCACGCCTCTCACCGGTTTTCGCACGGCACACAAGGAGGATTCGATGCACGTCGCACGACCCATGTTTCGTCTCTCTTCGCACCTGGCGATCCTTACGGTCCTGCCCCTCGCTTTGCTCACTGCCAGCCGGTCGTGGGCCGATGACCGGCCCAAGGTCGATCCCGCGCTCAAACCCTACGTGAAGGTCAGCGGCATCTCCGGCACCTTGAACAGCATCGGATCGGACACGTTGAACAATCTGATGACCCTGTGGGCGGAAGGCTTCCGCCGCCAATATCCGAACGTCAAGATCCAAGTCGAAGGCAAGGGGTCCAGCACGGCCCCGCCCGCGCTGATCGAGGGCACAGCCCAGTTGGGTCCGATGTCCCGCAAGATGAAGGACAGCGAAGCGGATAAGTTTGAAGCGAAATTCGGCTACAAGCCGACGCCCTACCCCGTCGCCATCGATGCCCTGGCGATCTACGTCAACAAGGACAACCCGCTCAAGGGCATGACCCTGGAGCAAGTGGATGCCGCCTTCTCCAAGAGCCGCCGTTACGGATACAGAGAAAACATTTCGACGTGGGGGCAACTCGGCTTGACGGACGACTGGGCCGGAGCGCCCATCAGCCTGTACGGCCGCAACTCAGCCTCCGGCACGTATGGGTTCTTCAAAGACCATGCGCTCAAAAACGGGGACTTCAAGGATGAAGTGAAAGAACAGCCCGGGTCCGCGTCCGTCGTGCAAGGCGTCACGGAAGACCGCTATGCCATGGGCTACAGCGGCATCGGCTACTCGACCTCGGGCGTCCGAGCCGTCGCACTGGCGGACAAGTCCGGCGCTCCCTTCGTGGACGCAACGATCGACAACGCGAAGAACGGCAGCTACCCGCTCTGGCGTTACCTCTACGTCTACGTCAACCAGGCACCGGGCAAGCCCCTCCCTCCGATCGTCAAAGAGTTCTTCAAGTACGTCTATAGCCGAGAAGGCCAAACCGACGTGATGAAGGA
>JAGWTI010000063.1 GCA_028876065.1 Nitrospirota bacterium | reverse complement strand
CAAGGCCCATCACCATGAGGATGCCGGTCAAGAGGATGATTCGTGTGGTCGGGCGGCTGGTAAGCATGCGCACCTCCTCTCGGTCAATCGTGAGCCATCACTATGGAGAAATCGCCTGCCTCCGTCAAGCGGTTGAAGATCGAATAGGGTCGGGCAAGCGGCTGGCTTGACAGGCCAAGAGCCTCAGCGTAAAAGACCGCCTATCGAATTGATGCTCGCGGGCCGACCGATGACCAAGTGGCTGCCATCTGCACTGATACTGTTGCTGGCTTGTGGCGCTTTGGGCTGCACGTCGGCGCTCGCCGTCTTTCCGACGGTGCAATCGCATCAGATCCCCGGGGATGCCAAGGTTGTTCCTCTTGGGCAGGCAGAGGGTACGTCCGAACACTTTGAGGTCACCTTCGGCGGATTGGTCGATCTGCTGGACCCGAACAGCCAGCAAGAGGCCGTCCGGGAGGCGATCCAAAAGAAGCAGGGCGACCTGCTCACCGACTATGTGCTGTCGTTTTACGCGGTCCGCGCAGCCATTCCCGGGATTGACCTGCTGAACTTCTGGTGGGTGCATTGGAAAGCGGAAGGCACCGTCGCCAAGGTGGAACTGACGTCTTCCGCCCCTCCGTTGCCGCCTGGCAGTGTGCCCTCCAAATCTGAACGGGAGCCCCGACAATGAGGCGGCTATTGCTGCTCGTGGCTTGCTCTGCGGCCATGACGGGTTGTACGACGGTGATGGGGGCGAACATCGCCCAGGACAGACTATTGCCGGCCAATGCCGTGGTCGAGAAGCTGGGCCCGGTCTATGGTTCCGCCTCGGCCGGCCACTGGCTCTGGGCCGTCTGGGCCGACAAGACGCTCTACGAAGAGGCCAAGCAAGATGCGCTCCGACAGAAGAACGGCGACATACTCCTGAACGCCAAAATTACGACCACGCTCACCACGTATCTATCGCTCTACTACAGAACCGAGATCGCCATCATAGGCACGGCAGGGAAACTTCTGACGACACCTCAGCAATCTCCATCGCCTCGCTAGACAAACGGTCAGGGGGGAACAAGCGTCAATCCGGGCCGGCCGGATATGGCCCTTTTTCTTGGAGCGGCAGAATCGCCGTGCTATACTTCCTCCCTAACCTGTGCATGACACGGGCGGTTTCCTCACTCATTCATATCAACAAGGAGGGGCGGCATGGTAAAAAAGCTTCTGGTCTTGCAGTTCGCGGCAACGTTCATCCTCGTGCAAGGTGGGCTGGCCTTGGCTATGAACCCGGACAACGGTCCCGGCTGTGGCCTGGGGAAGTTGGCCTGGGGCGACTATAAAAATCAGAAGAGCATCGCACCGCAGGTGATGATGGCCACGACCAACGGGACCTTCGGGAGCCAGACGTTCGGGATCAGCAGCGGCACCTCCGGCTGCACGAACGACGGCAGCGTGATGGCGGAGCACAAAACCACGCTGTTCGCCGAGCTGAACTTCGAAAACCTGTCGCAGGAAATGGCGCAGGGTCGCGGCGAGCACCTGGCCTCGCTGGCGACGCTGATGGGCGTCCCGGCCGAGCATCAGGCCGAGTTTTTTGCACTGACGCAGGAACGATACACGACGTTGGTGCGGAGCGGCGAGGAAGCGCCCAAGGCCTTGCTGACCGCGCTCCACGACGCGATGGCCCAGCATCCGGTGCTGGCCAGGGTCTCCACCCGCTAAGCTTCTTCGGGCTCCCGGCCGTACGGCCGGGAGCCACTTTTTTGCTTCATTCTCTTCGTGGAAGAGCGATTACCCCCTCGCGTTTCCTTGGTCCTCTCTGCCGTGCGTCCGCATACTTTCTTGGAGACCCGCCTTCCAATCTGTGTTAAAGTTTTCTCTCATGAGTCAACGTGATAAGCTTCTGGCTCGAATCCTGACGGGAGCTTCGGATGCGAACATTCAGTTCGATGACTTGTGTCAATTACTGCGACGCGTGGGATTTGATGAGCGCATCCGGGGAAGTCATCACATTTTCAGGAAAGCCGGTGTTGAAGAAAAGATCAATCTGCAGCGCGACGACGGCAAGGCCAAGGTCTACCAGGTACGCCAAGTGCGCGCGGTGCTCCTGAAGCATGCGTTAGGAGGCGAAGACTGATGCACAAGTATGAAATCATTATCTACTGGAGCAAAGAAGACCAAATCTTTGTGGCTGAAGTGCCGGAACTGGCCGGGTGTATGGCGCACGGTTCTACGCAGGAAACAGCTCTCCGTGCGGCCAATGAAGCCATTCAGTTGTGGATCAGCACGGCCAAGGAATTCGGCGACCCGGTGCCTGAGCCCAAAGGCCACCGTCTCATGCTGGCCTAAGCATGCGGTTGTCTCATTGCCGGCAGGTACCGCAGTCGCAGCCCTTCCCGTATCCTGTCTGATCTTTCCCACATGACCTGTATTAGCTCGAGAAGGTCTTGGGGACATGGACTGTCCACCCTACTTTTCCCTCTGTTGTTTGTATCTGCCCCGGCGGAGGCCGTTGAAACGGTACGGCAAGACTATCTGGGTGAACTGACCCAGCGCGCATCACAGGCCCAGCTGGCCGAGCCGCGAGAACGCTCTTCGAACGAATAAAAGCCCTGACCCATGAACAAGTCTGGTCGCGTCTGCGTGGCCGGAGCCGTTGATTGCCCTACACCCTCATCTACCATCCTGATGAGGATATCATGCGTCGCCGTGGATGGCTCCCTTCCTCGGCCTGACCCTCTCACCTGACCTCTATAAACTTGCGAAGGGTTGGGAAATATGCCGACCTTGACAAGAATATGGTCATCTGGCATATAGATTCGTGACTATGTTGGAGGGCGTATGCGCACGGTGAATATTGCGACGCTGAAGGCCAAGCTCAGCGAATATGTGCGGCTGGCCAAACGAGGCGAGCGGATTCGTATCCTCGATCGACGCCGCGCGGTCGCCGAACTGTCGGGACTGCAGGTTTCCGACGATCAGCGGATTGCCCAGGACTTGCTCCGTGCCGGACAGGCTGAATGGCATGGCGGAAAACCTCAGGCTCGACCCATGAAACTTCGAAAGGGCCCGGCCAACATCGCCGCTGCCGTGCTTGAAGACCGCGGATGATTTTGTATCTGGATACGTCGAGCCTCTTGAAATTGTTCATGGAAGAGGCAGGTGCCGGCGACGTGGTCGCCAGGGTGGAATCCGCTGGAATTGTCGCCACCTCGGTGATCGCCTATCCCGAGGCGTATGCCGCTCTTGGCCGTCGTCACCGTGAGGGGGCGATCACCAAAACGGAATTTCACAATCTGCTTTCTCGGCTCAGGGACGGCTGGTTGCAAGTGCTTTCCATCTCGCTGTCTGCCTCTGTGTACACGCGCGCCGGCCTCTTGGCGGTGCAATGCGCGTTGCGCGGTATGGACGCGATTCATCTGGCGTCGTATGGCGAAGTGCTCGATCGGGGCGATGCCGAGTTTTTGTCTCACGACGGCCGGCTTATGGAGGCGGCGGAGAAATACCGACGGCACTATCGTCGGAAGTCATGATCGTTTTCCGGGGTGCCGCCTACTCCTTTCTTCTCTGGTGCGTCTTTTGTTGGGTGACACCAACGCATGCGGCAGACACGGGTCACGCGCACCTTTCTGAACTGATCCAGCGCGCAGACCAAGCTAAGCTGGCCGAGCAGCGCGAGTGGTATCTCCTGCTCCATTACAAGCCCAACCTGTTTGGCGGGGTGACCAGCGAAGCGGACGATCCCGGGTTCTTTCTCTCGCCCGACGGCAAGACCGATCCGCAAGCCGAGTTGGCCGCCACGCTGCGACAGTTCTTTTCGGACGAACTGGTCGGCCGCTCCAAGCAACCGGCCCAGTGCGCCTTCGTCGCCCGCTACCATTGGCTCAAGGACAAGCTGGCCTTCGACGACCGCCGCCTGCCCCCGCTGCGCTGTGAGCGGTTCGACAATTGGTTCAAGGAGATGAATGCCCGGTCCCTGACGATGATTTTCCCCTCCTCCTTCATGAACAATCCCGCCTCCATGTTCGGCCATACGTTCCTGCGCGTGGACCAGAAAGGCCAGACGGAACAGACCCGCATCCTGGCGTATACGATCAATTATGCGGCCGATGCCCCGCCGGACCCTGGCTTCTCCTATGCGATCAACGGACTGTTCGGCGGGTACAAGGGATTTTTCTCCACGATTCCCTACTATTTGAAAGTGCAGGAGTACCGGGACATCGAGAACCGGGACATTTGGGAATATCGGTTGAACCTCACGGATGACCAAATCCGGCGGCTGTTGATGCATGCCTGGGAACTGGGCAACGCCTATTTCGACTACTTCTTCTTGAAAGAGAATTGTTCCTACCACATCCTGTCCTTGTTGGAATATGCCAACCCCGACTGGCATCTCACGGACCGATTCCTGCTGTTTACCATCCCGGTCGATACGATCCGGGCGCTGATCGACCAGCCGGGCTTGGTCGGCGAAATCGCATACCGGCCGTCGCGGAGCACGCAGATCAGGCGCAAGCGGGAGGTACTGACCGACGACGAACTCCGCTGGTTCCGGCGGATCGTTGCGGACGAGACGGTCGTCAGGTCGGAGGCCTTCGCGTCGCTCCCGATGGTGCGAAGGGCGTTTGTGCTCGATCTCGCCTCCGATTACTTTCGTTATCGCAGCGTCACGGATGAGAAGCGCGCGGAGCGCTACAAGGAAGCCAATCGAAGCCTCTTGCTGGCCCGCAGCGAGCTGAAGATCCGATCGGAGGATTTCCAGGTCGAGCCTTATGTCGTCTCGCCGGAACAAGGCCACAAGACCTCGCGTGCCGACCTGGGTGTCGGTTGGCGACGAGGCCAATTGTTCCAGGATCTGAGCGTCCGCGCGGCGTATCACGATCTGCTCGACCCGGACAAGGGGTACAGCCCGGATTCGCAAATCCAGATCGTGGCGCTGAGCGTTCGCCATTACCAGCCGCACGATCAGACCAGGCTGGAGCGGTTCACGCCGGTGAACATCGTGTCGTTGGCGCCGATGGACGGGGACTTCAAGGCCCCCTCATGGAAGGTGAATGCCGGCTGGGAGACCGTCAACCGGCCCGGCTGCGGCTACTGCGGCAATATGAATTTCAACGGCGGCCTCGGCGGGGCTATCGAGAATCACGTGTGGCGGCGGGTCGTGGCCTTTGCCTTTGCGGAGGTGGATGCGAACTGGAGCCATGCCTATCAGGAGAATCACCGGATCGGCGGCGGGGGTACGGCCGGCCTGTTGGCCACGCTGACGGATCGCTGGAAGGTCTTAGCCTCCACGACGTATTTGAAGTATCCGCTCGGCTACCGGTCGGAGGACTTTCGCTATTTTGTGGGCACCAGGTATACGCTGGATCAGAATCTCGCGGTGCGGTTCGAGTTCAACCGCCGTTACGACGACAGCGAAGCGGTGTTCTATGTGCAGGCCTTTTTTTGACGAAGAAGCGATCAGTGATCAGTTGTCAGCATTTAGCCTTCGGAGAAAAGCTGAAAGCTGAAGGCTAGAGCCAAGCGCCATGTCCAACTTTCTCGACCGGCTCTTCGTCTATCACCCGGCGCCGTGGATCGACCGGGACTGGGCCCGCGTCAGCGGGTTGCCGCTGGAGGACGTCTGGTTCCAGGCGGAGGACGGTACCCGTCTGTTCGGCTGGTACGTGGACAACAAGGTTACGCCCGTCGTGCTGCTCTGGTGTCACGGGAACGCGGGGAACATCATCCATCGGCTGGAGAATCTCGTCGAACTGTACCGGTTGGGGTTCTCCGTGTTCCTCTTCGACTATCGCGGCTACGGGCGCAGCCAGGGTCGGCCTACCGAGGAGGGAATGTATCAGGACGCGCTGGCCGCCTATGATTACCTCGTGAGCGCGCGGCGGGTGGCGCCGCAGCGGCTGCTCCTCTTCGGCCGTTCGCTCGGCGGGGCCGTGGCCGGGCAGGTGGCCTCCAGAAAACCGGCGGCCGGGCTGATTCTGGAGTCGGTCTTCCCCTCCGTCGCCGCCGTGGCCAGGGCCCATTACTTCGGACTGCCGGTAGACTGGTTGCTGGGGGCGGAGTTCAACTTGGTCGACCGGCTGGCGGCCCTGTCCCTGCCCGTTCTGGTCATCCACGGCGATCAGGATGAGATCATTCCGATCGAGTTGGGCCGGCAAGTCTTTGCCGCAGCGCGCGCGCCGAAAGCGTTTTATCTCGTGCCGGGGGCCGACCATAACGACCTCTATGCGGTCGGCGGGCGAGCCTATTTTCAACGGCTGCGGCAGTTCGCGGAAGAGGTGGTCAGAGCCAGGTGAACGGTTTTCCGAAAACAGGGCTTGGCGCGGCGGGGGCTCTTTTGGTAAAGTGCGCCGATTCCGAAGGAGCTGATTGTCCTGCAGCAGGACCGTGCAATACATAAGGAGGCCGTGTGCGGAACGAGCTCGTACGGTGGATGTTTGGGGCTGGCTTTGCGTTGGGATTGGTCGGTTTAAGCGGGTGCGCCACGGGCGGCGATTCCCTGGGGAGTCTTGAGGCGGCCTTGAACGTGCCGTCCGTGACGGTGTCGGTGACGGAGGGAGACGGACGGAGCCTGACAACCCCGCTCCTCGGCGGCGCCCGTTCCATCGCACCGTCGGCCGACGCGTCTGAAGCGCCTTCCGCTGCCGACGGTGCGGCTGCCACTCCACCGGCGGATGGCCAAGCCCAACCTGATCCCCAGAGCCTGCCTGCTCCCCAAGAGACGAGCCAAACTCCGTCGGATGTCCCGCCGGCTCCCTTGCAGGTCAGTCAAGCCGGGTATCAAAAAGACCTCGAAGCGGAGAAAGAAGCCGAAAAAGAGCTCTACGATCCGTTTGCGAAAGCGGAAGGCACCGCTGAAGCATTGGAAGAGTATGACCCGCTCGAGCCCTTCAATGTGGCGATGTTCCAATTCAACCGCAAGCTGGACGAATGGGTCGTCAAGCCGGTGGCGACGGTCTACGACAAAGTGTTGCCCGACACGGCCGAGTTGGCCATCCGCAACCTCTTCCACAACGTGCGATTTACGCAGCGCCTCATCAACAATCTGGCCCAGGGAAAGTTCAAGGGGGCGGGGATCGAGGCGGCCAGCTTCGTGGTCAATACCACGCTCGGATTCGGCGGGTTCTGGGATTTCGCCAAGGATGTCTGCGGCTGGCAGACGTCCGATGAGGACACGGGCCAGACCCTGGGGACCTACGGCGTCAAGCCTGGCCCGTATCTGGTGCTGCCGTTTCTGGGCTCCTTCACGATCCGGGACGGAATCGGCTTCATCGGGGATCTGGCGCTCGACCCCTTCAACTGGTTGGTCATGCCCGCCATCAAGCTCGACGGCGCGCCCAAGCTCATCACCAAAGACGACACGATTCTGTTCGGCCAGATCGGCATACGGGTCGGCTACATGGTCAACGAGCGGGCCATCAACATCGAAACGACCTTCGAAGGCGTGGAGGAGACCGTCGTGGATCTCTACGGGGCGGTGCGCAACGCCTATCTGCAGAAGCGGGCCAGAGCCATCCGCGAATAGCCGGTTGTTGAAAACGCCCTCCGGTGCTGTGCTTGCGTCGCTCGTAAAAGGGGCGTGTTCCACGCGCCGGAATGAGCGAGCGAGAAGTCGGGCGTGTCCAACTGCATCACCCTCCGTTCTCGTTTGTGAACCGCCGATTCTCTTGACAGAACGATGCGTCCGACAGAAGCTGGACGCGCGACCGGTCCTGCCCTGACCATCCACGGCACAGGAGAGGTAGACATCATGAACCACGTGCGGCCTATCGCGAGTCCCACGACCGTCCGTGCGACAGCCATCGCCGGCCTTGTGCTGCTCAGTGTCCTGCTCGACGCGCCGGGCGTCCTGGCGCAAGAGCGCCGCCCCGCAATCGTGTCCGCCACCGCGACGCTCACGGTTCTGAAAGGGTCGGTCCGGCATGTGCCGGCAGGGAGCACCCAGGCTCATCCGGCCACCGACGGGATGAATCTGACCGCGGGCGACCGTGTCCTCACGGGCCTCAGAGCCGAAGCCCTGATCACGTTTCTGGACGGGAGCACGCTGGAGGTCATGCCGGAGTCCGATGTCGCGGTCAAGCAAGCGGAGCCCAGCAAGCAGGGCTCCGCGATCGTGGTCCGCATCAATGTGGGCATGGTCTGGGCGCGCGTCGTCCGTCTGGTGGATCCCAAGTCCAGCTTTTCCCTCGAGTCCAACACCGCGACCGCCACGGTGCATGACGGATTGATCGGCGCGCATCAGTTCGAGGACGGCAGTTTCGTCTGCTGGACGAAGGCCGGCCGCTTGACCGTGACGGATCGGCACGACAGGATGTTGACCCTCCTGCCCGGAGAAAAAACCGTCCTGAAAGGCGATCAGCCGCCAGCTCCGCAGCCCTTCGCCGTGCATCAGAGCGTGCTTCGGGTGACGGCGACGGCCAACGTGACGCCGCTCATTCTGATGGATGACGAGGTGCGCGTGGCGGGTTTCGTGGCGCCGGGGGTGGAGGTGAATCAGGTGTTCGGCTCCTTCACGGGCGTGGGGGAGGGGGCGGTGCGGATCGTCGAGGTCCCGGCCGGCGCGCCCGGGCCGTTCATGCTCGTCCTGGAAGGGCTGGCGGACGGCCCCTTCAGTCTCACGCTCAACGGGGCGTTCAAGGGCCAGATGATCTATCAGCAGCAGTTGTCCGGGAAGATCATGAAGGGCCAGCGGCTCTTGGCGCAGATTTCACAGGTGCTCGATCCGGCGACGCTCGGCGATCCGAAGACGGCGAAGATCCAGAGCGGCAAGATCACGGAGCTCCAGCATCTGACGGGGCCGCTGCCGGGGAAGATCCTGCTGTCGGCCGATGAGCTGGCCTCGGTCGGCGGGTCCCGCTGACGGCGCTTACTTTTGCCGGGCCACGTAGACCCCGTCCCAGGTCTCGGGCGGGGGGGCGGCCAGCAAGGCGCGGCTGCGGCGCAGGTAGAGCGAACTGGGCCCGTCCTCCGGCGCCTCGGCATGGAGGGCCTCGAACAGGGCTGCCGCTTCCGCCCATCGCCGGGACCGATAGAGCGCGATACCCTGCTCGTACGAGGCCATGAACGCCGCTCTCGTCCGATCCAGGTCGTCCGCTCGGCCCAGCACCTCATAGACCGCCAGCGGCTCCGTCCGCCCTTTCACCGCCACGACGTCGAGAAACCGATAGGCAAAAACCTGGCCGGCCTCGGCCTTGGTGGCCTCCCCGATCACGAGCCTTGTCCCGTATTCCTTGCTGAGGCCCTCCAGCCGCGACGCGACGTTCACCGCGTCGCCCATCACCGTATAGGCGAGCCGGTCCCGCGATCCCATGTTCCCCACGACCATCGGGCCGGTATTGATGCCGATCCCCAGGTCGAGCCGCTGCACGCCTCGCCGTTCCCAGTCGGCGTTCAACTCGCGGAGCCGCGCGATCATGTCCAGCGCCGCATGGCAGGCGCGCGTCGCATGGTCCGGCTGTTCCATCGGGGCGTTCCAGAAGGCCATGATGGCGTCGCCGATGTATTTGTCCAGCACCCCGTCGTGCCGGAAGACGATGTCGGTCATGGCCGTCATGTATTCGTTCAGCAGGGCCACCAGGGCCTGGGGCTCCAGCTTGTGGGACAAGGTGGTGAAGCCGCGCAAGTCGGAGAACAGCACGGTCATGGTCCTGGTTTCGCCGCCCAGCTTGAGCCGCTCCGGGTCTTTCAAGGCCCATTGGCTCACGGAAGGGGAGAGATACCGGGCCATGACGCCGCGGATGACTTTCTGCTCCGCCTGCTCGAAGGCCACGCGGTAGACCATCGTCACGGCGAAGCCGAGCAGCAGCGCGCCGGGCGGATAAACGAGATCGAGCAGCACGCCGTTGTCGAACAGCAGGCCGGCGGCCGAGCGGTTTTATGGGCGGCAGTTCGTCCGGAAAATCCCCAGCACGTATTACGAGTATCCGCTGATCAGGAAAGACGGAAGCGAAATCTGGATCGGGCAGAACGTGCAAGTGCTGCTGGAAGACGGCCAGGTCGTGGGCTTTCAAGCGGTGGCCCGGGACATTACCGAACGCAAGCAAGCCGAAGAGGGCTTGAAAGAGCAAATGCGTCTGTCGATGCTGGCTGCGGAGGTCAATGGCGCGCTGGTTCAACGCGCCCCGCTCCACGCCATGCTCCAGTCTTGCGCGGAGGCGCTCGTGCGGCACCTGGACGCGGTCTTTGCGCGCATTTGGCTGCTGGGCCCCGGCGATCTCTGCGGCGACTGTCATAAGGCGTCGCACTGCGCCGACCGGACGCAATGCCTGCACTTGGAGGCCAGCGCCGGCTTGTACCGCAACCTGAACGGCGAGTATCGGCGCATTCCGTTGGGCGCGCTCAAGATCGGCAAGATCGCCCAAGGGCACGGCCCCATGGTGACCAACGACGCCCTGAACGACGAGCGTCTGCAGAACAAGGACTGGACGCAGCAGCACGGGCTGCGCTCGTTCGCGGGCTATCCGCTGTTGTTGGAGAGCCAGGTCATGGGCGTGATGGCCATCTTCGCCCGGCACCCTCTGACGGGGCCCGCAGTAAGCGCGATGGAAACCGTTTCCAAGGCGCTCTCGTTGGGGATCGAGCGGAAAAAGGCGGAAGAGGCGCTGCAGGAGAGCGAACAGCGGCTGGAACTGGCCTTGCGCGGGGGCGATTTGGGTACGTGGGACTGGCAGGTTCAGACCGGCGCGGCGGTGTTCAACCGCCGCTGGGCCGAGATGCTCGGCTATGCCCTGGAAGAGCTGGCCCCCCATATCGGCACGTGGGAGCGCTTGGTCCATTCGGAGGACCTGCCGCAGGTCATGGACGCGCTGCAGGCCCATCTGAACGGCCACACGTCCGCCTTTGAATCCGAGCTCCGGATGAAGACCAAGGGCGGAGGGTGGCGATGGATCTTGGCCCGAGGCCGGGTCGTATCGCGCGATGCGCAAGGTCGGCCGGTCCGCGCCACCGGCACCCACCTCGACATCACGGACCGCAAGCGGGCGGAAGCGGATGTCAAGGAACGGTCCCGGCAGCTTGAAGCGGCCAACAAGGAGTTGGAGGCCTTCAGCTATTCCGTCTCGCACGACCTGCGGGCTCCGTTGCGGCATATCGACGGATTTGCGGAATTGCTGGAACAACAAGCGGCGCCCGTGCTGGACGAGAAAGGGCGCAAATATCTGCGCGCGATCTCGGACTCCGCCCAGCGCATGGGCCGCCTGATCGACGACCTGCTCGAATTTTCGCGGACGGGGCGCGCCGAGTTGCACGCGCGCGTCGTTCCGCTGGAGGCGCTGGTGCGGAACGTCCTCGACGATCTGCAGCCGGAGACGGAAGGACGGACGATCGACTGGACGATCGGCCCCTTGCCGAAAGTTCAGGGCGATCCGGCCCTGCTGCGGCAGGTGTGGTTCAATCTGGTGGCCAACGCGATCAAGTATACCCGGCCGCGCGATCGCGCCACGATCGAGATCGGCCGCGCGCCCAGCACCGGCGATCACGAGGTGGTCGTGTTCGTCCGCGATAACGGCGTGGGGTTCGACATGCAGTATGTCGGCAAGCTGTTCGGCGTCTTCCAGCGCCTGCACGGCATCGACGATTTCGAAGGCTCGGGCATCGGCCTGGCGAATGTTCAACGCATTGTGGCCCGCCACGGCGGTCGCGTGTGGGCCGAAGGGGCGGTGGGGCGCGGCGCGACATTTTACGTGGCGCTGCCCCTCCTCGAAGGAGACGGCCGGTGAACGCGGAGCTGAAACGGATCTTGTTGGCGGACGACAGTGCGCGGGATGCCGAGTTGACGCTCTTGGCGTTGGAGGAGCATCACCTGGCCAACGAGGTGGTGCACGTGCGCGACGGAGTCCAGGCGCTGGACTATCTCTATCGCCGCGGCGCCTTCGCCATGAGAGAGCCGGGCCATCCGGCGGTGGTCTTGCTCGACCTGAAAATGCCGAAGGTCGACGGGCTGGAGGTGCTGCGCACCATGAAAACGGACGAGCAGCTCAAGAGGATCCCGGTCGTCATGCTCACGTCGTCCCGCGAAGAGATCGATCTGCTGCGGAGCTACCAACTGGGCGTCAACGCGTACGTCGTCAAGCCGGTCGGGTTTCAACCGTTCGTGCAAGCCGTGAAAGACGTGGGTGCCTTTTGGGCGATCGTCAATGAGCCGCCGCCCGGCTCGATCCGACGGAACGGGTGACCGGTGCATCACGACTCTTCGATGCGGACACAGGTGCGGCCATGAGCCATCCCGTCCCGATTTTGCTCCTGGAGGACGACCGCGGGGATGTGGAGCTGCTCACCGGTCTGTTCGAGGCGGACGGTTTTGCCTGCCGACTGACGCACGTGGACAACAAGGGCGCCTTCGACGCCGCCTTGCGCGAAGGCGGGTTCGATCTGATCATTTCCGACTTCACGCTGCCCGCGTTCGACGGCTTCTCGGCGCTGACGCTGGCGAAGACCCTGCAGCCTCGGGTGCCGTTCATCTTCTTTGCCGGGACGCTGGGGGACGATACGGCGGTCCGGGCCCTCAAGGCGGGCGCGACCGATTACGTGCTGAAAACCAGGCCCGGCCGCTTGGTCTCCGCCGTCCGACAAGCGTTGCGCCATGCCGAGGAACGCACCCGCCGCGCTCACGCCGAACAGAGTTTGAAAGATTCGGAGGCCCAACTCCGCTCCATCCTCGAGTCGGCCAACGATGCCATCGTGACGAGCGACAGTCGCGGCGTCATTCTTCTCTGGAACCGGGCGGCCGAGCGCATCTTCGGGTACACGCAGGAGGAGGTGTTCGGCAAGCCACTGACGATCTTGATGCCGCAACGATACCGGCCGGCGCACCAGGCGGGGCTGGAGAGAGCCAACCGCACGGGCACGGGCGAGCTGATCGGCAAGACCATCGAGCTGCACGGCGTGAGGAAAGACGGAACCGAGTTTCCCTTGGAACTCTCCCTGTCCCGTTGGCAAACCGGCACCGATCTGTTCTATAGCGGGCTGCTCCGCGACATTACCGAACGCAAACGGATGGAGGAGCAGTTGCGCCAGGCCCAGAAGATGGACGCCTTGGGACGCCTGGCCGGAGGGGTCGCGCACGACTTCAACAACCTGCTGACGGTGATTACCGGTTCCAGCCATCTCGTGTTGCGACGCTTGGGGGACGATCATCCGTTACGCCAGAAGCTGCAACGCATCCAGGATGCCGGCGAGCGAGGCGCGTTCCTGACGCGGCAACTGTTGGCCTTCAGTCGGCAGCAAGTCCGGGAACCGAAGGTGCTCGATCTGAATGCCATGATCGCCGGCATGGAGGAATTATTGCGACGCTTGGTCGGCGAAGACGTCAGCCTGATCACCGTGTTGGCCCCGACGCCGGCCTGTGTGAAAGCCGATCCGGGGCAGATCGAGCAAATCCTGATGAACCTGATCACCAACGCCAAGGACGCCCTGGCCGGCGGCGGGCGGATTACGATCGAAACCAAGGTGATCGAGCGGGAACGCCTGGCCCGCGTTGGCGAGACCATGGGTGCGGAGGGTCCCTACGTGGCCCTCGACGTCAGCGATACCGGTTGCGGGATGGACGCGGCCACGAAAGCCCGCATTTTCGAGCCGTTCTTCACCACGAAGGAACGGGGGAAAGGGACGGGGCTGGGATTGGCCATGGTGTACGGCATCGTGCAGCAGAGCGGCGGGTCGATCGCGGTCTCGAGCGAGCCGGGTCGGGGCTCGACGTGCACCATCTATTTGCCGCAGGCCGACGGGCAGCCCGTTGCTCCGCCGATGCCGCTCCCGGCCGCTCCGATCAAGGGGTCGGAAACCATCCTGCTGGTGGAGGATGAACCGGCGGTTCGGCTGTTGGCCCGTGAAACGCTGGAAGAGGCGGGCTTCCACGTGCTGGAAGCCCGGCAAGGGGAGGAAGCGTTGGCGCTGGCCAAGCGGCACCGAGGGAGGATTCATCTCTTGCTGACCGATGTGGTCATGCCGGAGCTGAGCGGGCGAGAATTGGCCGATCAGTTGATGGGCCTCGATCCGGAGATGAGAGTCCTGTTCATGTCCGGGTATGCGGCCAGCCGGGTCGGTCGCGAAGGCGTGCTCCAAGTGGGCACGGCGTTCCTGGCGAAACCCTTCACGCCGGATGCGTTGTTGCGGAAGGTGCGCGAGGCGTTGGACCAACCTCCTGGCCAGGCGATCAAGAAGGACCGGCGCAAGAAGCGCCGCTGATCGCCGCCGTCCTCCTGGTTCTTATGAGGCAAGGACGCCCAATTCCCGCCCGACCTTGGCGAACGCCTTGATGGCCTGCTCCAGCTGCTCGCGGCCCAACGCCGCCGACATTTGCACCCTGATCCGCGCCTGCCCCTTCGGAACCACCGGGTAGCTGAAGCCGACCACATACACGCCCTCTTCGAGCAACCGCTCGGCCATCCGTGCGGCCAGGGTCGCATCTCCCAACATGATCGGAATGATCGGATGGTCTCCCGGCGTCACGGTGAAGCCGAGGCCGGCCAATTGCGTTCGAAAGAATGTCGCGTGGTCGCGCAAGGCGGCTCGAAGGGTGTCCCCTTGCGCCACCAGCTTGAGCGCCTGTATGGCCGCCGCCGCGATGACCGGCGGGAGCGCGTTCGAAAACAGGTAGGGACGGGAACGTTGGCGCAACAGCTCGATGATCTCGGCTCGGCCCGAGGTGAATCCGCCAGAGGCCCCGCCGAGCGCCTTGCCCAAGGTGCTCGTGATGATGTCCACCCGGTCGGCCAGGCCGAAATGGTCCGGCGTTCCGCGCCCGGATGCGCCGAGGACGCCGGTGGCATGGCTATCGTCCACCAACACCGCCGCGTCATGCCGTTCTGCCAGCGCGACGATCTCCGGCAGCCTGGCCAGATGTCCGTCCATCGAAAACACTCCGTCGGTGGCGATCACGCGCAGACGGCAGGACGACGCCTGTTTGAGCGCCGCCGCCAGTTCGCCCATGTCCGAGTGGCCGTAGCGAAATCGTTGCGCCTTGCAGAGGCGAATGCCGTCAATGAGGCTGGCGTGGTTCAGCGCGTCGCTGATGACGGCGTCCCGCTCGTCCAGCACCGCTTCGAAGAAGCCGGTGTTCGCATCGAAACAGGAGCTGTACAGGATCGTCTCGTCGGTGCCCAGGAACGTCGAGAGGGCTTGCTCCAGACGCTTGTGCAAGTCCTGCGTGCCGCAGATGAAGCGTACGGAGGCCATCCCGTAGCCGTGGTGCGCGAGCCCTTCGATGGCGGCCCGCACGACGTCCGGGTGGTTGGCCAACCCCAGGTAATTGTTGGCGCAGAGGTTGAGAACGGTGCCCGGCGCATGGCTCTGGCCGATGGCGACACGAATCTCCGCCCCTTGGGGGCCGAGCAGGTGGCGCTCCGTTTTGTACAGCCCCGCCGATCGAATCTCGGCCAGCTGCGTATCCATGACTCGTTTAAAGGTTCCGTAGGCCATAGGCTTCGCGGCAGACACGAGGCGCGCTCCGCCGCGCCGATGAAGGAATTATTTGTAAGGGAAGAGCACCACTTTCCCGCACTGCCCCGACCGGATCAGCTCGAACCCCTTCGCAAAATCGGCCATCGGTAATTGGTGCGTGATCACCGGTTTGATGTTCAGCCCCGCCTTGAACAGGCCGGCCAGCCGGTACCAGGTGGCGAACAGGCGCCGGCCGGTCACGCCGTAGACGCGAATCCCTTTGAAAATGATCTCGTTGGGCAGGTCGAAACAGACCGGTCCGGTGGGAATGCCGAACAGCGTCACGCGCCCCCCGTTTTTCACGCATCGGAAGGCTTGGTGCAGCGCGCCCGGATCGCCGGACATCTCCAGCGCACAGTCCACCCCGTCTCCGCCCGTGATGTCAAGAATCGCGGCTGTGATCGCCTCGGGCTGATCCGCCCTGGCCAGGAGCGCATGGTCGGCGCCTACCTGTTTGGCCAACTCCAGCCGATACTGGCTGACGTCGGTCGCGATAATCGCGGCGGCTCCGGAGACGCGGGCCACGGCCGCGGCGAAGAGACCGGTCGGGCCGCAGCCGCTGATCAGGACCGTGTGACCGGACAAGTCCTCGACCAGCGCCGCATAGACGGCGTTTCCCAAGGGCTCCTGCACGCAGGCCAGCTCCGGGGGAATGTCCCGGGAGGTTGCCCAGAGGATCCGTTCGGGGAGTGCGACATACTCCGCATAGGAGCCGTCCACGTCAATGCCCAGCAAGCGGTAGGTTTTGCACACGTGCGCCTGGCCGGTCCGGCACTGAAAACACTGGCCGCAGGTGATGTGCGATTCGGCCGCGACATAGTCCCCGACCCGGACCGACGACACGCCGGCGCCCAGTTCCACCACTTCGCCGCAGACTTCGTGGCCGAGGATGCGGGGCGGGTGGATGCGCCCCTTGGCCCATTCATCCCAACGATAGACGTGTGCGTCGGTCCCGCAGAGACTGGTGGCCTTCACCCGGACGAGAACCTCGGCCGGGCCAGGGCGCGGATCGGGCACCTCCATCAGGGTCAGCCCCGGCTCCGGCTTGGTTTTGACGAGGGCGTTCATGGCGGCTCTCCCGGGCTCATTATCGCACAGCCGGTCCTCGCCCGCTATGTTGCGTGCACTCTTGACCCTCCCGCTTCGGCCAGGTAATCTTCCGACATTCCGATAGGCGCGACACATCTGTGCGAGGAGGAGGGGATCATGCGACGACGCAACGTGAACGCAGCGCTCATCGTGGCGGCTCTGAGCCTCGCGTGGGGAGTTGGGTCGGCTCTGGCCGAGATGGCCCGATACGACGTGGATCGGGACCATAGCGCCATCGAATTCCGTGTCACCCACATGGTCGTGTCCAAAACCACGGGCCGCTTCATGGAGTACAGCGGGTTTGTCGAGATGGACCCGGAGGCGCTTACCGTCAAGACGATCGAGGCGACGATCAAAACCGCCTCGATCACCACGAATCACGAGAAGCGGGATGCGCATTTGAAGGGGCCGGACTTTTTCAACGTGGAGAAGTTCCCCACGATGAGCTACAAACTCAAGTCCTACAAGAAAGTCGGCGAGGGCTATCAGGCCGTGGGGGAGCTGACCCTGCTGGGCGTCACGAAAGAGATCACGCTGACCGGGACGTTCAACGGCGTGGCCAAGGATCCTTGGGGCAACACCCGCGCGGGCTTTTCGGCGGAAGGCAAGTTGAACCGCAAAGACTTCGGCATGAATTGGAGCAAGACCTTGGACAGCGGCGGACTGGTCGTGGGCGACGAGGTCTTCATCAAGCTCGATATCGAATGTATTAAGGCCAAATAAGCCGGCGAGGATCCTGCCAGGGCGAGCCCGACGTCGGGCACTACCGGTTTTCGGAGCAGCAAACCCTTCCTCCTGCATGGTACAGTGCAGAACATGAAACATGGACTTGTCATGGCGTTCGTATCCGCTCTGTGGATTGGAAGCGTTGGTAGCGCCGACGCGCTGGAATTCACGGCGGACCAGTATACGAGAGTCAATGGCCACAGCCGGAAGTCAAACATCTATTACCGGGACGACATGTGGCGGCTGGAGCATCACGAACTGGGGCCGGTCAATGTCACGATCGTGCGCAAAGACAAACAGGTCATGTGGCTCCTGCTCTCGCGCATGAAGCATTTCAAGACGATGCCCTACGATCCCGATCAGGCGCCCAAAGTCACCGAACGGCTCGACGGGGAGATCGCGCGGGAGGAAATCGGCACCGAAACCCTGGACGGGCACCCCACGACCTTGTACCAGGTCACGGTCCGGCAGGGGAGTCAGGACGTGCTCTACTATCAATGGCTGGCCACGGACATCCGGTTTCCGTTGAAGCTGGCGCGGAAGGACGGGAGCTGGACCGTGGAATACAAGAACGTGAAATTGCGCAAGGTGACCGATTACCTGTTCCAATTGCCGGTGAACTTTCAGCCGTTGGAAGAGTTCGGCGAGCCGGCAAAGCCCGACGAGCCGAAACCGGCCATGTGAGGGATGCACGATCTAAGGAGGGATGGAGACGCATCATCATGAACACACGCATATTCGCAATCATCGGAGTGGCCGCCGCACTGCTGGGCGGGGGCGAATTGGTCCGCGGGGAAGGCGTCGACGTGGCGGACATCACGGTCGAATGGACGCCGGAAGGGAAGCGGCTCGCGGCCGAACGGGCGAAATTGCCGCCCAAAGATGAGATGGTCCGGGTTCCGGAAGGCTGGTTCCTCATGGGCAGCGTCAAGAAAGAGGATCGGTACGCCTATCTGCCCGAAACGCCGCAGCGCCGGGTGTTCTTGAACGCCTTCGACATCGATAAGTACGAAGTGACGACGGTGCAGTTTCTCAAATTCGTGCTCGCGGAGGGCCGATCGCCGTTGATCGATTGGCGGTACGACGGGGGCAATTTCCAGGAGTCCATGGCCAACCATCCGGTCATGCACGTCTCCTGGCACGACGCGGATGCCTATTGCAAGTGGGCCGGGAAGCGGCTGCCGACCGAAGCCGAATGGGAAAAAGCCGCGCGCGGCGAGGATGGCCGCCTCTATCCCTGGGGCAACCAGCCGGCCGGTTTGAGCCGGGCGAATTTCGGCCGGACCGGGCTATCCGGGCCGGTCCGCGACCGGCCGGAGCGGCTCTTGCTCTATCCGCCGATCATCTCGGTGGACAAGTACGACAACGCGGTCAGCCCCTATGGTGTGTTTCAGATGTCGGGCAATGTCGCCGAATGGGTGGCTGACTGGTATGACAAGGATTACTACAAAACCGCGCCGGACCGGAACCCGAAAGGACCGGACCATGGCACGCAACGGGGGTTTCGGGGCGGCGGGTGGATCGACAGCACGCCCAGCGTGCGCGCAGCGCAGCGGAACGGGACCGATCCGAATACCAAGATGAACTGGTTGGGCTTTCGTTGCGCGAAGGATGTCGCGCCCGCCGGCCAACCGGCCGGATTACGCTGACCGTTTCTTGGCCAGCAGCGCACCGACCTGCTCACTGGCTTCCTTGACCAGGAGGCCCATCTTGGGGTGGGAGGGCTCGAGGTCCACGGGCCACCGGTGGCTGCGCAGCCGTTCGCTGGCCGTCGGCCCGATGGAGGCGACGACCATTCGGGTCAGGGCTTGGCGGAACGGCTGCTCCTGTCCCCCTTGTGCCAGCAATTGCATGACATGCTCCACCTGTGCGGCATTGGTGATGAGCAGGACGTCCACCTCGCCGGCCAGGATCCGTTGGATGACGGTGCGTAAAGGGTCGAGATTCTCCGGCAAGGCCCAGCGATAGACCGGCACGCGGATCACCTCGGCTCCCCGCTCCCTCAGCCCTCGCAGCAGCTCGTGGTTCGCCACGCCGTATTCCTGCACCGCGACCTTCAGGCCGCGCAAGGACCGGCCCGCGTCGAGGGCGTGCAGCACGTCCCGCCAGGTATTCGGTTCCGGCACGGTGACGGTGGGCGCGAGCCCGAGGGTCTTGAGCGCGGCGGCCGGTTTGGGGCCTCGGGCCACCAGGACGAGACGCGCGAGGGCAGCAATAATCCGGTCCGAGGGGTAGCGGGTGCGCAGCACGTCGATCAATGTATGGGTGCCGACGCCGGTGAGCAGGAGCAACATGTCGCACGCGCCGGCCAGCAGCTGCTTTCCGAAGGCGAGGGCCTCCTGGTTGTGCTCCAGCGCGATCTCCCGCAAGGCCGGGGCGACCAACGGCTGTCCGCCGTGACGACTGATCAGACGGGACATGTCGTCGGCCATCCGGCTTTCAAAGGCCGCGACCCGGAGGCCGTTGAATCTCTGCGGTTCGTTCATGGTGGGTGGAGTATAGCGCATCTCACCGCGCAGGGGCAGTCGAAGGCTGTTCGGTGATCTCTAATCCAGCGGGAGTTCCCCACCTGTAAGGGTGGGGGTGAGAGCCAGGAGCCGCGAAGCGGCTCCTGCGAAGCATGAAACAAGAGAGACCACGGCTGTCAGGCCGTGGTTCTTCATATGAGAATGTCTGCCGAGGGTGTCCGTTGGGCGACATGAAACCAGTACAGACTGAATCTATCGGTGAGAGACGAGAGGGGCCACGCTCAATAGTTCTTTTTCGGCATCCCCCTTTCGAGGGCGGGAAGCCATGACTTCCACCGCTCAATGTCTTCGGGTGTATTGTCTTCGGCTTCCGAAGTCTCCCAATGGAGAATGTCAAATATTGCTTGCCTAACCTTCTGCGGAGCTTCAAACTGAAGTTGACAAGCGTCCCAGCGGTACCCTGGACAACGGATACCACCTGCCACGGCTACTTCATGCGGTGCAACATCGATCACGGGAGATTTAGTTACAATGGTTCTCTCGCTGTCGTTCTCGTCGAGCACAAAACTATAGAGTCGATATCGCCCTGGCGGTGCCGTGAGGAGCCACACGTACGAATCGTGATACGTAGAAAACGCACGAGCCGCCATTCTCTCCTCTCCCCATGGTCGGTCGCGCCTCAAAAGACACGAGGGCCACATTGCTCCACAGGAGTCAGCCACCATGCCAGAGGACTCCTGCAAGGAAATGGACACAATAGCACCATCAGTCAACAGGACAATACCTGAGTCAAGCGGTGGAGTTAGAGACCTAAAGTCAACAAGTGGGGTCGGCGTTCTGCCACAACCCGTTAGCACAAGACAAAAAAGAATTGTGATGTTGATGAGGTGTCTTGTTAAAGACATGAATATAGGTGCTGTCTCGTCTATAAAAATTGGGGGCAACATTAAGCGCCGTCGGTAACGGCTAGCGGAGAACCGTAGCACATGAGACGCAAACACACAACTATCCGGAACAAGAGGTGATGTAATCTTCTCTGTGTAAAAACAAGACGGGTGTAAGCTGGGTCGCTGTCGAAGGCAAACCCATTCTCCACTGAAGGAGGCTTACACTCATGGCAACGCTAGCACCGTGGACCGAGCAGTTTCAACATTTCCGCACCGAGCTGCGGGAGCAGTTCTGGGGCGATCTGACGCAGCAGACCCGACAGACCTGGGCGGACTTC
>JAGWTI010000062.1 GCA_028876065.1 Nitrospirota bacterium | reverse complement strand
CACCGGATTTGGTGTTAACTCGGCAAAAGGTTGTCATCTTTACGAACGGGTGTTTCTGGCACGGCCATGCTAATTGCGGAAGAGCCGCACTGCCCTCCACCAACAAAGCCTTTTGGCACACCAAAATCACCGGTAATATCAGAAGGGATGCGCGTCAAAAAAGAATGCTGCGCAAGATGGGATGGCGGGTTCTGACTTTTTGGACCTGCAAGAGGATTACCCGAGACAGCGTCCTTTCAAGACTCAGATCGGTTAGAAAACCATCCCGCCATTCGAATTGAACGAAAGTGCCTGAATCTGCCTGGTACAACTCGCTACCCAAAAGCAGAAAAATATAGCGGAAGCCTTTTCTGACGTTACTTCCGTAATTACAGCACCACCTCTCTCTTACCTTCTCAAAGCGACGTTGAAGGGCGGGGCTGTTCGAGCGGGCATCGGAGGCGTTTCGTGCTTCGATGTTGCCGAGCCGGAGTGGTTCACCGCAGGCGAGTGGCGAGCACTGTTCGAGGTCTCGTTCGAGCATAGTTCAGGACGAGACAAGTTGCGCAGCCAAGCGAAGGGGAGGTTTACAGCGGACCAAACGCCTCTGCTATTGAGCGAGGACAGCCCCGCCCTTCAACAACCCCCCACCTGCTTCCACAGCCACCGTGAGAATCGTCAGCGCCATGATCCGGGAACCTCACCCCTTCGGCCTCTTGAGCCGCACGATCCATCTCAAGCGGGTCGGTTATGCGGCCAATGGATCGACAACTTCGAGGAAGGGAAAGCGGTGAAAGTCGGTGTCGCGCGTATAGATACGCCGGATGCCATGCTCGCGCATGAGGACGGCCGTGTGCGCATCGTGCAGCACGTTCCCGCTCAGGTGCGGGAGTTCTTGGAGCACCTGAGCGACCACCGCAGCGTGACGATCAGTTTCGACCAGAATGCCTAGCGCCGGCGAGGCCAGCATCGCGTCCACGAAGCTCCACGCCTGGCCGGCAGTCCAGGGGGTCCGCAGGACACGGGGGTGGGTCACGATTCGAAGAAACTCATAGAACACTCCCCATGTCACATACCAGGCGGATCGCTGACGACGCCACTCTTCGAGCAACGTTCGGCAACGATCGGAGGCCGGGGCGTCCGCATCGGCCGCATAGACCAGCACGTTCGTATCCACGACGAACACTAGCGCCCTTCCATCGCCTGATACAGGGCGTCGCGATCGGCGATGTCCACCAGATACCCGCCGCCATGGAACGACGGAAGCGGCGGAATGGCTTGCTTGGGTTTTTGCGTCTGAAGCATGAGGCGCAAGGCTGCTTCCACAAGCTCCGAAATCGTCTTCCCCTGCCGCGCCGCCTCCTCCCGCAGCCTGGCCATGACCCGATCGTCAATGACTAACGTTGTCTTCATATGGAAAGCCATACAGCAGGGACGGTTCTATGTCAATGCGCGGGGCACCCTGCGCTGCCCCGTCAGCCGACCTGTTTTCTGAGCCTGCCCCACATTGCCGTCCCTACATACCCGCAGCCACCCGTGAGCATGGTCAGCGCCATGATCCGGTAGACCTGCCCCTTCGGCATCTTGAGTTTGGCCGTCGCATCCAGCCAATCGGGCGAGGCAGAAATCCGCTGCAAGGTCGCCCCGGCAAAGAGAATCGGCCACATGCAGGCCAGACGCAGTCGGACTTCCCGCCTCGGAATCGCCATCGTGTAGAGCCAGCCTTGGTCCAAATGCTCCAAGGCCAGACGCACGAGCTTGTCGAGCATCGGCTTCACTTGGGGCAGATTGCCTTTCCGCAACAGATCGCCCGGCGTCAGCCCTGCTTCCTGGAGCAGCGCCGCAGGAATGTAACAGCGCCCCCGCTGCAAGTCGCGCGGCAGGTCTTTGAGGATGTTGGTGAGTTGCAGACCCTTGCCGAACCGCACCCCCACGGCAGCCATCTTGGCTGTATCCCAGGAGGCCAACGACGGAAGGTGCGCGCAGACCATCCCGGTCCAGAACTCGCCCACACAACCGGCCACGTAATAGGTATACCGGTCCAGGTCATTCAAGGTGGGCAGCGCCGCCAGTTGGCTTGCCTTGTCGCCCCAAAACGCCTGCAGGTCCATTACCATCCCGTTGGTCAAGGTCCCCATCAACGTGCGAATGCGGGCCCGGTCGTCGGCGCCCAGTTCCAGATACAAACGGAAACAATCTTCCAATCGCTCCAGCAACTGCCGCTCGGACGAATCGGCCTGATGCGGCGTCACCGCTGCTTGGATCGCCTGCACTTCGCTCCAGATCACCTCGTCGGTATTGAACTGACGCCTGAACTGCTCCAGGAACAGCAACCGCCGCTCCCGCTCGATCAGGTCCGTGTCCGCAATCGTGTCGGCTGCTCGGGCAAACAGGTAGGCCAGCCCGATCTGATCCCGGACGCAACGGGGCACTACGTTTACGGTCAGGAAAAACGAGCGAGAGACTCGCTTGAGCAGATCGTTCAGCAGCAAATGCCTGGGAACGGCGGTATGGGCGGCAGCAGCCACAAAAAGATTCCTAGCTGGCTGTTGAAAAACTATTTTTGAACCCCTCGGGCACCAATGGCTTAATAGTCTGAGATGACTTGGGAATCCCCCGCAGGATGGTCAAAAAGGCCGTCCAGCGAGGCCGCAGCGAGCAAAGAGGCGATGCGTACTCCTTACCGTACGTGGAGCCTCTGAGCGATGCGAGAACGAAGCTGGCGGACTTTTTCAACATCCTGCTAACGGACTTCCAGACGGCCTTCCATGCCCTTCTCCCGATGGCTGGGCAGGAACAGCAGCTTCTTGTCGCAGTAGAACGGGAACGTGCCCGATTGCATAGGTGTGAAGCGGACCGTGACGGTCTTGCCCGCGCCGACATCCTGTTCGACAGCCAGTTCTTTGATGATGAAGTTGTGCGGGGTGATCGTCGTGACGCTGGTCAGAGTCAATTCGACCGGCTTGCCGGCTTGGACGATCAGGTGATCGGGGCTGTACGAATAGCTGTCCAGGGTGAGGGTGGCCCGTTGGACCCCATCGGCGCCCGGCTGCAGGATCACCGGCTCCCCGGCCGTAACCGGACGAACCGCCCCTCCCCCGATCACAAGCGAGCACGAGAGGAGTGCCACCGGCAGGGACGCGATGCGGATCGATGTCACGCGCATAGGTTCCTCTAGTAGCAGAAGCCACAGGACACGTCAACCGATTCAAGCAAAGGAATCGCCGACTTGGCTCGCTTGCCTCTCCGGGGAATGCCTTGACGAACCGGGAATCAGCGTTATCTACCTTTCCAGCGTCTCCACCAGGGCTGGCGGGGAAGGTGTTTTTCAGCCCTGAGGGTTGTATAATGCAGTTCGGTGCATGTGCCATATCTCGGGTATCGTGCACACGCACATCAACAACGGGCAAATAACCCATTCCGGCACACCTGATCGAAAGATCGGGATCACGCAAGTTTGGCATGGAGGGACGCAATGAAGTGGTTGAAGGGCATGGTGCTGTTATTAATCGCCAACGTGCTGATTTTTGTCACGTTGTCGATCTCATTTCATGTGTTGGTCAATTTTATCTTGCCGGCCTTCGGCATCGACGTCCGCGGAGCGGTCAACCAGCAGGATCTGGTCTGGGCCATGGTGATCGGATTCGGAGGCGCGTTCCTCAGTCTGGCCTTCTCGAAGCAAATGGCCCGGTCCATGTTGGAGTGCCATCAGATCACCCAGCCGCGGACACAAGCCGAGCACGTGATCTATTCGACGGTGCAGGACATTGCTCAGCGGGTCGGCGTGAAAATGCCGGAAGTCTGGGTCTATGAGGGAGAGGACCCGAACGCGTTCGCCACGGGCCCCACGAAGAACAATTCGATGGTGGCCGTATCCACCGGCTTACTGAGCAACCTGAACGAGCAGGAAGTGCGGGCGGTCCTGGCCCACGAAATGGGCCACGTCTATAACGGCGACATGTTCACCACGACGGTCCTCGCCGGTCTGATGAATACGTTCGTGTACTTCATCAGCCGCTGGGTCTATCGGAACCTCGCCGAGCGCAACGAGATGCTCGCCTTCGGCGTCTACATGTTCCTGCAGATCGTCCTGTCCTTCCTGGCCATGATCCCGATCAGCTGGTTCTCGCGCCGGCGGGAATTCGGGGCCGACGCGTTTTCCGCCAAGGCCTATGGGCGCGACGGGATGATTTCGGCGTTGCGGGCCATCGACCGATGGGTCAACCGCGCCCAGGTGGAATACACCACCCAGGACGCCTTGGCCACGATGAAGATCTCCGGCAAGTCGAACGGGTTCATGCATCTGTTCGCCACGCACCCGCCGATCGAAGAACGGATCGCGGCGCTCCAGCGGCTGTCATAAGCGGAGGGGACTTCCATGCACGGCACCAAAGTCAGCACCAGACCCTTGTGGTTGTTGATGGGGTTCGTGCTGAGTTGCAGTCCAAGTTATTCTCTGGCGGGGGAACCGCCGGGCGGGAAAGGACCGATCCTGATGGCCTCACAAACCGGCTCTGTGTACGATTTCACCTTGAACGATATCGACGGCAAACCCGTCTCGCTTGGCCGGTTCAAAGGCAAGGTCCTCTTGCTGGTCAACACCGCCAGCTTCTGCGGGAACACCCCCCAGTACGCGGACATGCAGGAGATGTACGAGCGCTACCAGGCAAAGGGCCTGGAAATTCTGGCCTTTCCCGCCAACAACTTCGGCCAGCAGGAGCCGGGCACCAACCAGGAAATCAAGAGCTTCTGTTACACCAAGTACAGCCTGACCTTTCCGCTCTTCACGAAGATCAGCGTGAAGGGTGGCGACAAGCATCCCCTCTACCACTACCTCACCGAACAGAGCCCGTTTCCCGGCGAAGTGGCGTGGAACTTCCAGAAGTATCTCGTGGACCGGAAGGGCAACGTCGTGGCCCGCTACCAGCACCGGACGAAGCCCCTGGCCGACGAGATCGTGCGCGACGTGGAACGGGAACTGGCGAAACAATAGCCGTCAGCTGTCGGCGCCCGCCTTCCGCTTTTCCTCGAAGCTGGAGGCTAGCTTTTTTTGATGAAGCTGATGTGCTCCCGGTATTGCTGGATGGCGGCCGCCAGGGCCTTTCCGCCGAGGGGAATGTTGGCGTCCAGCGTGTCCTCGACGGCCTGATCGTCGATCACGACTTCATAGCGATCCTGGACGTTGGTCAGGACCATGCCTTTGCTGACGTCGCGCGGCAGAAAAATTTCCTTCCACACTTCCTTTTCCACCAGACATACGTCCTTGAAGCGCTCGCAAAGCAGCGCCAGCTTCTCCGGATCCGTTACTTTCATTCGCCCGCGTTCTCCTTCTTGTCTCGCCGGTTGACGCCTGACGCTTCACGCCTGACGATTCAATGCTCGTGCCCGCAAGACCCTTCCCCGCCTGAACCATCCCCCATGTCCGACGGGGCCGGGATGCCCGTCACATTCAACGGGGTCGGATCGGGAGACGAGACGCCCACGGCCCCCGCGCGCGCGGCAAAGGAAGAAAAGATCCGCGTGATCGGAGCGCCGCATTCCCGACACTCGGTCAGGCCCGCGTCTGTCATACGCTGCAGATACTCCTTGCGCCGCGAACAAGGCGGTTGCCGCAGGCACCGCTCCGCCATGTATTCATACATCGGCATAACGCCTCGCTGACGTGGTTGCAGGATGTCGGTTACTTGGAAGGAGACGCGGACTTGACCGGCTGGTCGCTGATCTGAAAGCGCATCGTCCCGACCTGATTGACCGCATGAAACGCCTGTTGCCCCTCCGGACTGATGAAGATCTTGACGAGATAGGTCCCTTCTTTCCACCCATCGGCTGGCTTTTTCAACTCCAAGAACCCCTGCTTCTCATGCCAGGGCACAAACAGGGAATCCTTCCCCACCGGCTGATCCGACAGCTTGCCGTTGGCCTCCTCCAGATACCAGATCGCGCCGAACGTCGCGGGATCCTCCAGCGGAGGCACTTCGAACACGATATAGACCGCGGGGGTATCCGTGGCAAACACGGACGTCCCCGGTTCAATCGGCTTCAGGCGGGGATCCTGGGTATACCAGCCTTTGCGGCCGAACGTATCCCATTCCACTTCATAGCCTTTGGCCATGACGATCCAGGTAAAGAGCGATTGCGGCACATTGCGCCGCTGCAGGTCCAGGGACGGCATTTTGGTCTCGTCCACCGCCGTCTCCGACTGTTCCTTCGGAGCCAACAGCTCGCGTGCGTCGGCCGCCCCGTACGGGCCTGCCAGGACCGCAACCCACAGAGCCAACGTGGAAAACCGACGCCCCTCGCCCTTGCGCTTCGATCGCATCGTCGCCCCGACTCCCATCATAAAAATAGCCTACTGCAACAGGTACAACAATGCAACCGACGGCACAGGCAGCAGACGCCTCTGTTATAATGGCCTCGGTCTGATGTCTGCCTTCCGCAGAGTCGGCGCCCACGTTCGGTGCGCCCACCGCGACAGCGCTTGCCCCATAGGACACCGGATGAACGAGACGGCGGATAAGCAAAGCCATGCGCGAGAGCAGAGTCGGCACGCCGGCCTCCGCGACGGAGCTTTTTACGCCGCCGTGCAAGGCGGGGGAGAAAATTACCTCTCCGCCTTCGCCCTGCTCCTCCACGCCACGCCCTTTCAGATCGGGCTGTTGTCGGCCCTTCCTCAGTTGGTGGGCACCTGGGCCCAGCTGTTCTCGGTCAAGGTCCTCAACCGGGTCCGGCACCGCAAGACGATCATCTTGGCCGGGGCCTGCAGCCAGACGCTCTTTTGGCTGCCGCTCCTGGCGCTTCCCCTGTTGTTTCCCGCACACGGGGCCTGGATACTGATCGCCTGCGCGATGACCTACTTCGCCATGGGACACTTTATCGTGCCGGCCTGGAACAGCCTCATCACCGGCTTGCTCGAACCCAATGAACGTGGCGCCTATTTCGCCCGCCGGGCCAAAATCATGGCCATTACCAACTTTTCAGCCTTGTGTCTGGCCGGGCTGATCCTGCAATCGGTCCAGACCTTGGACATTCCATGGCCCTGGGCAGGATTCGCCTTGATCTTCTTGTTGGCCGCCGCGGCCAGGGCCGGCTCCACCCTCGCCCTCACCCACATCGACGAATCCACGGCCAGCGCCACACGTGAAGCGGAAGTGCACCTCCTGGACTTCTTACGTCACGAACGCAGTGTGAATTTCAAACGATTCCTGTGGTTTTCCGGACTCATGCACGTCTGCGTGCTGATCGCGGGGCCTTATTTCGTGATCTATATGATCCGGGATCTGCATTTCACCTACCTGGAGTATGGGACCTGGTTGGCGGCCGGCGTGCTGGGGCAGTTCCTGACGCTCAAGCCTTGGGGCCTGATCAGCGATCGCTATGGGAACAAGAAGCTGATGGTGGTGACGGGACTCGCGGTTCCGGTGTTGCCGATGTTGTACTTGCTCTCCACCGATCTACCCTTCCTCGTCCTCGTGAATTTTTTGGGGGGCGTCGTCTGGGCTGGGCTGGCTCTCGGCTTGCAGAATTACGTCTTTGACGCGGTGCACGCGGAGGATCGGGCCAAAGGCGTCGCGGTATGGCATACGATCAACGCGCTGGGCTGGTTTATCGGCGCCATGATGGGCGGGTGGCTGGCCACCGTCGCCCCGGCGGACCTTCGGTGGGCCGGCCTGAACCTGCACCTCGCGTCGAACTTGCCGGTGGTCTTTTTTCTTTCCGGGCTACTGAGGCTCATGGTGTCCGTGACGTTGCTGCGGACCTTCGGCGAGACGCGCGCAGTGGAAACGATTTCGCACCGGCAACTCCTGGTGGAATTGCCCCTCGTCAAGCCGATCAACCGAGCTTTCGGCAAACGGGAACGCGGCGGAGAAGCCTGATCTCTTTCGCCGCTGGATCACGCGATCCGATCCGGCTAATGCATCATGCCGTGAGAAGAATCTTGCGGGCTTTGCCCATGCCCTTGCTCTTCTTGCTTCATCTTTTCGTTGAACTGATCGGCATGGCTTCGAATGTCCTTCTGCGGAACCGGCTGAGGAGGCTCCGCACAGCCGCCGACCGACAGGCTCCCGACAATCACCGCCGTGGCGAACAGTCCGCGCAAACATGTGGCTCCATGCATGGCACTCCCTCCCTCAAGACGACATGAACCGTACCGGCAACAGGCCCATTATGCAACAGTCCCTCGTCCTTGCCAACCCGAGCCTCACATCGCACAAACGCAGCTCAGATGTAATACGACTCTCCCGCACGCAAGAGGGAAATTCGTTGACAAGCTGCGGGCGACCTGTGTACCCTTGCAGGCTTATAGGGCCTCCTTGAGCCCGCCCGCGGAGGCTCTCATGTTCACGACCCGCCGTCATCAAGCCATCGGTACATTCGTCGTTGTCATCCTGCTGTATGCAACGATCGGCCACGCGGCCGACCTGACAACTCCCGAAGGCGTCTTGCGCGCGCTGGTGCAGGCGAACGAGAACAAAGACATGGCCACGATTGCCAAGTTCATGGCTCATGACGGCGACATCGTCAGCTATACGATCGAGGGACGCAAATACGTCGGATGGCCGGACTTCGCCCGCGACATGGAGACCGAGTTCAAAGACGCCATGCGGATCGAAATCCCCATCACCGAGCTGAAGGTCTGGACCCGCGGCGAGACCGCTTGGTTTGCGATGGAGCTGGACTATATCCGTTACCTCGGCAGCGGGAAGGACGAGGTGCGGATGCTGCTTCCCCTGCGAGAGACCGGCGTCATGGAGCGACGCAACGGACAGTGGATGCTCGTGTCATTTCACGAATCCTTTCGGAGCGACGTGTCCATCACGCCGGGCACGTCGAGCAGCAACCAAGCGTTTCCGTCGTTGAAATAAAAGGCCTGACCGCTTCGCTGACAACCGGCAACGGGAGCGCGCCACGAAACCCGCTATCACCATTCGTCGAAGAGCCTCTGCGCTGAGACCGGTCCTCACCGGCATGTTGCTCGTCTGGCTGGCGCTCCCGCTGGCGGCACAGCCGTCGGCGCTGCCGTCCGATTATCCCCAATCGCTGGAAAGAGACTTGCAGCACCTGCTGGACGCCAAGGCCCAGGAGTCCTCCGATCCCAAGGTGCTGATTCAATTGGCCGGCCTCTATCTCGATCTCGGCGAAGAGCTCTACACCGAGAAGCCCCGGAAGCTCGCGGCCTTCGAGGAGGGCGCGCGCTTCGCCAAACGCGCCATCGAGGCGGACGAAAAGAACGCCGAGGCCCACTATCTGTACGCCGCCAACATGGGCAGCGCCGCGGACACCAAGGGCATCGCCGCCTCGCTCCTCGCGTTGGACGACATCAAAACCCATGCGAAACGGACGCTGGAGCTGCAGAAAGACCACGTCGCCGCGCTCCACATGGCCGGCATGATGCTGGAAGAATTGCCCCAGTTCCTGGGCGGCAACCAAGCCGTCGCCCTCGACTACCTCAAAAAAGCCGTGTCCATCGACCCCAACTATTCCCATGCCAGGCTGGATTTAGCCAAGCTGTACCTCAAGCGCCGCGACCAGGAATCGGCCAAACGCGAATTGCAGGCGATCATCGCGATGGACCATCCGAGCGATGCCTATGCCTGGGCCCGCCGGTTCCGCCCCGAGGCGGAACAACTCCTGGCCACGCTGAAGCCGGGAGAGTCGGTCGGAGCAAACGCCAAGTAAGCGGACGGTTTCACACGAGGAGTTCCCAACCTATGAAGCTGGTTACCCTAACACTGATGCTCAGCCTGATGTTGACCGGCCCCGCACTGGCGGACGGCAATCACAACCACGGCGGACATGTCCCGACCCTGGAAGAAAAGACCACCGTGACGCTGGAAGGCAACACCCTGACGCTGACCTTCGGACCGATGAACCTGCCGACCGGCCACGACGGAGACTTGGCCGCCAGCATCCCCAAACATATCTTCCAGGTCGTCAAGGACCGCTACATGGTCGGCTACAAGTCGGCGATCTTCACGAAGGACGGCAAACCCCTCCCGCGCCAGTGGCTCCACCATGTCCTCCTGATGAACCTGGACAAGGACAGCGTCTCCTGTCCCGGCGAGCCCTTGTTCTTCGCCGGGACCGGCATGGAAATGACCGAAACGAAATTTCCCGCCGGCTACGGGGTCAAGCTCGAAAAGGACAAGAAGCTGATGGTCGTGGTGGCCTTCTACCATAAAGCCCTTCCGACCAAGGATGTCATGGCCACATTCACGATAGAACTGGCCCCGGAAGGCGCGCCCGTGCAAGACATGGACGTGTACCAGGTCGGCGTCAACATCGTCTGCTACAGCAAGTTCGACCAACGGGGTCCGAACCAGACCGACGAGGGGATCATCATCAACCCCGGCTTGCAAGTGCAGTCGGCGCCGCTCAAGTTCAACATGGACGGCTGCGTCAAGTTCGCTTATCCCCACGGCCACGATCAGTTGCTGCTCATCGCGCTGGACAACAAGACCACCCACAAGACGCTGCTCCGGACCGTGCCGGACGTCGAATCGGACGGCAACTTCCGGGCCTTCCAGCCCCATCAAGTCTACAAGGACGAGCGCGGCTTTTCCGTCAACACCCGTGACGAGTACGAGATGACCATGGTCTACCATCGTCCCTTGCACGACCCGGTGGAGGGGCACGGCATGGGCAATTACCTGCTCTACATGACGCCGGGGACCTGCCCAGGCGATGCGTCGGCGTCCGCACGCTGAGAGAGGGCTCGTATGTCGCTGTTTGACCGCCTCTCCGAAGACCTCAAACAAGCCATGCGGAGCAAGGATCAGCTCCGCATGGACGTGATCCGTATGATCAAGGCCGCCGCGCTGAACAAAGAGATCGAGCTCAAGAAGAATTTGGACGACGCGGATCTGAGCCGCATCATGACCCAACTCATCAAACAGCGCAAAGAGTCCGTCGAGCAGTATCAGAAAGCCAAACGGGACGATCTGGCCGGCAAAGAGCTCCAGGAAATCGCCATCATCGAGACCTATCTGCCCAAGGCCCTGTCGGTCGAGGAAATCGGGCAGGTCGTCGCGGCGGTCGTTCAAGAGACCGGCGCGACCTCGCTCAAGGACATGGGCCAGGTCATGAAAGCCGTCATGGCCAAACTGGCGGGACAGACGGTGGATGGCAAGCTGGTCAGCGATTTGGTGCGGGCCAAACTCTCATAGCTTCTCTTCGATCGTGCCTCCCCGCAACCTCTTTCCCGACTCCACGGTGTCTCCATGAAACGGATCTGCGTATTCTGCGGGTCCAGGGAAGGCCACAAGCCCGTCTATGCGGAGGCAGCCCGCACGTTGGGCGGCCTCTTAGCCCGCGAAGGGATCGGCCTGGTTTATGGGGGCGGCGGGATCGGGTTGATGAAAATCCTGGCCGATGCGGTACTGGATGCCGGCGGAAGCGTGATCGGCGTGATTCCCCAGGCCTTGACGGTCCGGGAAATCGCCCACCCTCGCGTCGCCGACCTCAGAGTCGTCGGCTCCATGCATGAACGCAAGGCGCTGATGGGCGAGCTGTCCGATGCCTTCGTAGCGCTACCCGGCGGCTATGGAACGTTGGAAGAGTTCTGCGAAGTCGTAACCTGGGCGCAACTGGGCCTGCACCGGAAGCCCTGCGGGCTCCTGAACGTCGCCGGATTCTACGACCCCTTGCTGGCTCAGCTCGACTATCAAGTGACTGAGGGATTTCTCAGGCCGGCGACGCGGTCGCTGGTCATCGAATCCGGGGATCCGGAACGCCTGTTGATGGCTTTTTCTCGTTATCGCGCTTCAGTCACCGAGCAGTCAATCGGGTTGGATCAGACCTAGCCGGGCTCAACACCGCCTTTCCTTGTTCTCGGTTTCTTCGAAACTCTTGGCTCCGGCTCCGAGCAGACAGCATCGGCTCCTCTCGCACCCGTATCTGGAGGACGACAGAGCATGGGGTTCGAACGAAATGTTCGGACCCCATGCTCCCTCAGCTCGGTTCACTTCGGCCTTTGCAATGCCCGGCCGGGCTGGTCAACGTGGCTGTCCACTCAACAGAATTGGTGCGACACGTAAGCGACGAATCAGCCCTTGGGTTCCGGGGCAGCCCTCCCGTCAGGGATGATCTTGACGACCTTGAGAACCTTTCCCATTTCGTCCGGTTCGACCTCGACACTGACGTGCTCACCCTCCGCCAGCCCCTTCATCAGATCGGCGCTGGCTACGGGCAGCGATTCCGTCTTCCCGCGGTCGGTCTGGATCGTGACCTTCAAGCCGGCCCAATCAATGCCCTTGATGGTGCCGCCCACAAAATTCGTGGTCGACGTCGAGGTATCGGCGCTGGACGGACTGCCCATGCCTACGACAAGGACCAACCCGACCATTGCAATGAGTAAAGTTTTCATGGTGCTCCCTCCTTTACTTGCTCCACAGCCAGTTGACCAGCCAAAGCATCGGGGGTTCCCACGGGGGACGCGACAGACAGCCCAAAGTCTGACGGTGCTCCAGCGTAGCGCCTCGCCGTCAGCTCGGCTCTTCGCGCGACGATTGCCTGTCCATTCTCTCAAGGTGCAGCTTGTCCAGATAGAGGACCAACCATGGGAGGCATAGCAGGAATACGATCGCGCTGACACCGATCAGCAGCCCCAACAACAGGATCTCCATCGCACCTAACGACATGAGCCTCCTCCTTCACCGCTTGTTAGTGGACCAGCCTTGCTGGCATCAAAGATGAGCAAAGACAATGCCGACGGAGGCCTCCTCCGTCGAGGTTGTTGAATTTGAAGATTTATTCGCTTGGATTCGTTCAGCGATGTCAATGCATCCCCTGTCGCGCTGCAGGGAACTTCCTACAAACATCCCCCCCCTTGGACGTAAACTCATTGAAATTGCTATACGCGCGACTGTATGCAGTCCCCTGCAACGACCACGATCACCAAGTCCTGTGCTGATCACCTCACACCTGTAGGGATTTACCTCTAGTCAAGGAACACCGTGTTCCCAATGGGTTAGGCAAAGAGCGGGGAGCAAACGTAGGGTCTTGCCTGCAGTGCTCAGAGGGTTCCCCGTTGCAATTCGATTCAAGCTATTGAAATCATGGAAGGGTCCACATAATCATCGGCATGGCATTTCTCTTGCGCATAGAGAAAGGCGTAGGGCATGAACGCCTGTGGCTCACGATGTGCCAGGGGCACGGAGCGTAAGGGAACGAGGAGGGGTGACGAGCAGGCGTATCTGTTGATCAGTCCATTAACCGAGTCCTGGCTGATTGATGCCTCTCGATGGTTGTCGCTCGGCCTCGGACCAATCGCCTCAAGCCGTCCCCCTTACTCGACAACACGGGAGGTGACGCCATGCGATATGTGACGATCCTCTGTGAGCACAAGAGGCCGAGAACTTGCGCCGATTGCGGACAACCGTCCAAGCTCCTGACCAGGGCCTATAACCGCTTCACCCAATCCGAGGTTCGGCTCTGCCCTCCCTGCATCGTCTGGCACGACCGGCAGGTGGATGACACGGTCCAACCAGATCATAGAATCGTTCACGTGTGACCGATCGTCGCTGAGGGCTCTGCGGGAACGGTTCACCCGTACCACGACGCAGAACAAGCACGTGTGGCCGGATCATGACGTTCCGGAGAACAAGGTATGGCAACACCAGAACTCTTCACCGGTGATCGTTTCCACAACAACACCTTGCCGGCGAGCCTTCTGCTCTGGCTGGTGCTGGTCTTGATCGTCGGAGCCTGGTGGAGCGGAGGCTAGATCGGCCCGGTTATACACCCTGGTGCTCGAAGCCGCCGAGCCGAGCCGGTTACTCGCCGCACTCCAGGCCTACCGCTCGCCGGTGACGGAGCGGTGGATGAAGGGGGAAGGTCATTGGCACACGCCCATCGAGGAATTTGATTACTGGAGGCTAACGACCTCTCCACCACATTTGATCGAAAGGGGCAGGGCAAGCGAAGAAGTTACGCCCACTGGTGGCAAAGTACCTCTCCGCCGCGAGTTGATCGAACGCGGCGGATCAAGCGAAGCGTGGTGTGGCCCTCCAACCATCCCCGGCTGCCCGGCTACGAGGGCAGATCCAATACCGCGCGCACCTTGCGCACCAGCGCGTCCGGAGAAAAGGGCTTGTGCAGAAAATGCGTCCCTGGGTCGAGCACGCCTTGATGGACGATGGCGTTGTCGGTGTACCCCGACATGTACAGTACTTTCAGCGCCGGGCGCTGCGGCGCCAGTCGATCCGCCAGCACCCGCCCGCTCATTTCCGGCATCACCACATCCGTGAGGAGCAGATGGATGGCGCCTTGGTGCTGCCGGCTCACCGTCAACGCCTCGGATCCGTGGCGGGCGTCCAATACCCGGAAGCCTGCTTCCTCCAACGCCTCGCGCGCCAAGGCACGGACCGACTCCTCGTCCTCGACCAGCAGAATCGTCTCCGTGCCCCCGACGGCTCCCGCATGCGCGGCCGCGGCAAGCGCGGCCTGCTCCATGATGCCCACGACCCGGGGCAGGTACACTTTGAACGTCGTCCCCCGCCCCGCCTCGCTGTAGACCAAGACCGCCCCGCCGCTTTGCTTGATGATCCCATAGATGGTGGACAGCCCCAACCCCGTCCCCTTCCCCTTCTCCTTGGTCGTGAAGAAGGGCTCGAAGAGGCGCGCCTTGGTGGCCTCGTCCATCCCGTGCCCCGTGTCGCTGATCGCCAGCATCACATAGGGGCCCGGTTCGACCGCCATGTGCTGGCTGGCATACGGCTGGTCCAGTTCGACGTTGGCCGTCTCGATGGTCAACTTGCCGCCCTCCGGCATCGCATCGCGCGCATTGACGGCCAGGTTCATGATCACCTGCTCGACCTGCCCCGGATCGGCTTTCACACGGCCCAGTCCCGCGCCTAGGACGGTCACCAGATCAATATGCTCGCCGACCAACCGTCGCAGCAGGGAGTCCATGGCGGAGACGCTCTCGTTCAGATTCAGCACCTTGGGTTCGAGCATCTGCCGCCGGCTGAACGCCAGCAATTGCTGGGTCAGGGAGGCGGCCCGTTCGCTGGCCCGCTGGATCTCCTGCGGATAGCGTCGCAGGGAATCGTCCGGACCCAGGCGGCGCAGCAGAAATGAACTGCAGCCGTTGATGACGGTCAAGAGGTTGTTGAAGTCGTGCGCCACCCCGCCGGCCAGCCGTCCCACGGCGTCCATCTTTTGCGAGTGCCGGAACTGCTCTTCCAACTGGGTCCGCTCGCAAAACTGGCCGAGTTTGAGCCCCAGGTCATCCATCATCTGGAGCAACGCCTCGTCCGGCTGCCGGACCTCCTGGCTGAAGAACTCCAGCACGCCCAAGACCCGGTCGCCATGCCGGATCGGAAAACCGAAGGCCCCATGCACTTCCTCCCGTTGCGCGATCGACAGACGGGGGAAATTGTCATCCCTGATCACATCGAAGATCCAAGCCGGCTCCCCGCTCGCCCAGACGCGTCCCGGCAGCCCCACACCAGAAGGAAAGGTGCTCCTGATGGTCAGCGCCTTGAATTCGTCCAGACCGGTCGAGGCCCCGTGCCAGATGTCGATACAACGCAGCACCTTGGCGCGTGGGTCCACTTTCCAGAGCGCGCCCAGGTCCCACTCCAGGCTCTGGCAGACCGCCTGCAGGATCGGCTGCCCCGCCTCTTCGAGCGAGCGGGACTCGGTCAAGGCGCGCGTCACCGCATACTGGGCGGCCAGGCGGCGTTCGCCCCGCTTGCGCTCGGTCACGTCACGGAGGATGCCGCTGAAGTAGGTCTTGTCGCCGATGGTCCACATGGCCAGGGAACACTCCAACGGGAACTCGCGCCCGTCCTTCCGCAGCCCGTGCACCTCCATCGTGGTGCCGATCAGACGGGACTCGCCGCTTCCCCTCATCCGTTCGATCCCCCGGCGATGGGCCTCCCGATAGCGTTCCGGCATCAGAATGGTCAGCGGTCGTCCGGCCACCTCCTCCTCGGCATAGCCGAAGATACGCCCCGCCGCCGGATTCCAGGTCAGAATCAGACCTTCTCCATCCGCCACAACAATCGCGTCCACCGCCGACTGCACTACCGACCGGAACCGCAGCTCCGCCTCACGGATCCGGTCAACGAAGGCCGTCCCCTCGATCATCGAGCCGGCCAGGGCCGCCAACGCGCCGATCACTTCGACATCGATGTCCGTGAACTCGGCCGCTCCCTGCTTCTCCGTCAGATAGAGGCTGCCGACCAGTCGGCCGTGCGCGCGGATCGGACTCCCCAAAAACGAGTGCATGGGCGGGTGATGCGGAGGAAACCCGCTGAAGCTGTGATGCTGCATGAGGTCGCGGAGCCGGAGAGGCCCCTCCACGCCTTCCAACGCGCCCAAGAGACCTCGCCCGACCGGACGCGCGCCGATCGCCCGTTCGGTGGCCTCGTCCATGCCCACCGTGATGAAGTCATCCAGACGCTCGCCGGCCTCGTCAAAAACGCCCAAGGCGCCGTACCGAGCCGAGGTCAACTGCACCGCGGAGTCCGCGACGATGCGCAGGAATTGATGCCGGTCCGTCGTGACGGTCAAGCGCTGCGCCACGTCCACCAGCTTCAACAGCGCGTCGGTTCGTTGACGTACGAGCACGTCCGCTTTTCTCCGCTCGGTCACGTCGTGAAAGACCAGCACCACGCCGGTGATCCTCCCGTCGGCATCGCGGATCGGCGCACCGGAGTCGTCGATGGCATACTCCGTCCCGTCCTTCGCCAGCAAGACGGTGTGATTGGCGAGCCCGACGACGGTTCCCTCCCGCAGCACTTTAGCGACAGGGCTCTCCACCGTCTGCCTGGTGGTTTCATTGACGATGACGAAGACCGTGTCCAGGCTCTTCCCAGCCGCCTCCTCCTGACTCCACCCGGTCAGGGCCTGCGCCACGGGATTCATGAAGGCCACGAGGCCATGCGCATCGGTCACCACCACGGCATCGCCGATGCTGGCCAGAATCGTAGCGAGCCGCTGTCCCCGCTCCGCCGCCGTGCTCCATTCGGCCCGGAGGCGCCCCGTCATCCAGACCAAGACGCCAAGCATCGGCACCCAGACCACGGCCCCGATCCCCCCCAGCTTCCAGAGGACGGATCGGATCGGAGCCAGGATATCGTCCCGATCCATGCGCACCAGCACACCCCACTGAAACCCTGGGAATTCCCCATAGCCCTCGGTCCGCGCAAATCCGGTCACGACCGGCACGTGCCGCCGGAGGTGTTCCTCCTCGACATAGCCGGGCCCGGCCGTTTCGCTCAACAGGGCGGAGGGCAGGCCCTCTTGCTTCAGGTTCACCCGCCCTTCCTCGCGCAGCACCGAATCGGCGATCATCGTCCCGTCGCGGCGCAGAAACTGCCATTCGAGCTTCCCGACGCCGCCTCGCTGTGCCTGAATGGTCGAAACCGTTCGGGCAAACACATTGTCCAGCTCGGAGAGCCCTACGCGCACGCTCAACACACCGAGCCACTCACCCTTTGCTCCGACGATAGGAGCCGAAAACCCCACGACCTGACTCCCGCTCCCCCCGGAAACTCGCTGCACATCTTGCATGTAGACGGCCCCTCCGTCACGGACCGCCTGGAACCACTGCTCCGCCCTCCGATCGGCTCCCACGTCTGCCGGATTGGTCGCGGCCACGACCCGGCCATGCTTGTCGGTGACACCGATCCAACGATACACAAGGTGTTGCTCTTTCATCCGGCTCAGGTGCAGCGCGAGGGTCGCCGGATCCTGCATGTGCGGCGCGACGGAGGCGGCCGCGACCTGGACGCCGGCATACCGCTCGAACAGCACCTGATCGAGCTTGTCCGCAATGTCGGCAGCGGCCAATGTCAGGCTTTCTCCCGTCGTGGCCACGAGGCGCGTCTCGATATAGCGCAGGGCGAGGGCGCCGATGCCCAGCGCGACCACCGTCATGCCGGCAATGAGCAGCGGGAGGTTCGCGTAGGCTCGTGTTCCCCTCTGTCTCAACGTCACCATGGCTCTCTCTCGGTTATCCATTTTACGGAGACCATTGCTCGATTCTACGATCCCGATGTGTACACATGCCAACGGCCGTGAACGGGGCGCAACCCATAGCGACAAACCCCAGGGCAGTATGTGTATCCGCTCCCGCTCGGAGGCGGGGACAGAACGAGTGCCGTAGAAGAACTGATGGGACGTCTGGCTGGATGGAATGGCTTGGCTCCGCGCAGACGGCGTCTTCGAGGACCGCATCCTATGGCGTGACGGCCTGCCTGTCAACCGCCAATCGATTCAACGTTGCGCACACAAAAGCAATGAACCGCAACCGACAACATTGCATTGCAAACGATACTTCGGCAGGACGCTTCCGGTCTCCACACCATTCAAGGACATCCTCGAACATTTGACCGGGGCCTCTCTTAAGTTCTGTCAAGCCAGCCAGGTAAATGTAGGCTCGGCTGCAACAGTACGGACCGTCGCAACCTACTCACCCTTCTCGGGCAGACACCTAAGATTAAGATAGGGTGGGAATTACTGCGCAGCCTGTCCAAACAGGACGTGGCCGAAGGCTGGGAGTGGAGGGATTGCTCTGTGCCAAATCATGGGCATGTCCGGGCACGGACACGAGGGATGAGAAACAGATTAGGGGCGGGGCGATGACCCGATCGCGCGATTCGACTCGGCAGGTACCGGGCTGTGCGGCAGAGTTGTGCGGATCAAGATCAGCGCGGACATATAGAGAACGATGCAGATCATCATGCCTAGCCCTCTAATCGCAAGGGACGGCCCAAATTGCAACTCCACATAGCCCGCGAGCAGAATCGCGGCTGATGTCCAGCGGAGAGCAGAGGACACCGTGTGGTCAAAGCTTATGCTCACGAGCATGAGAGCCGGAATGAGCATCACCACGCCATGGTGCGGCTGCAACGCCGGGCTGAACGGCAAGATCAGAAGCGTCAAGGCTCCGGCATCCATCATCAATGTTTTTCCATGATGAAGATCGGGGGATGTTCTGAGCGTGGACAAAAAGTAGGCGGCCACAAACAAAATCCAGATGCCTTGGCTCCATCGCGTGAGTCCGAACACCTGCTCTTCCCCGAGGTTCATGACGTTGTGGAGGCCTTTCCCGCCTCTCTCGTTCAGCAGGATGAGGAGCGTCTTGTGCAAGCTGGTCAAGTAGGCCGGGTACTCGAAGGGGAGGGACAGACTATCGCTGCTGCGCAGCACGGTGGTGACCCAGTTTTCCGTCACGACCCAGGCATTGCTCGGCCCAAAGTACGTGCCCGGAAGGACGACGAAGAAAAAGCCGAGCCACAGCAGGGCCGCAAGACAGAGACGATATTGTCGTTTGATCAGAAAATAGGGAAGGAAGACGACGCTATAGACTTTCAAGACAATGCTGCCGGCGAGCAACATCCCTGCGGCATGGGGCCTGGCCTTGCAGAAACAGATCAATGCGCCGAGCAGCGAAGCCAGGTAGATCATGTTGCCGTTGAGAGCCCGTAGGTCCCACTCGATGAAATATTCGACGGAACAGAGCGCGAGGAATGCCATGACATACTTGGCAGGATGGCGCGACCGCCCCAGGAGATACAACAAGGCTTCCAGGCAGGCCAGGGTTGCGGCTATGAGGAGCCCCATCCAAAGAATAGCCGACACTTTCAGGCCGATCTGTCCCAGTCCAAGACGTAGAATCACGTTGGGCGGGGGATAGAGAAAACCTCTGGGCCATGACGGATAGGCAAGCGCCTTTTCGACCACGAGGCTTTGTTCGTAATTCAGTCCGTAGTCGATCAGGCGGCTTACGTCCAACGACTGATGCCGAATTTGAAAGCTGGTCGTAAACCAGAGGGTGTACAGTACGATGGCCAGCAAGCTCAAGGAGTTGATCACCTTCAACGTGCGAGGGCAGAGAGAGGGCCGGCTGGCTGTCGGCATGTTCATATCATCGGCTCCGCGGCAATCGTGTTCTATGATGAACGGCACATCTGGCCATCAGCTCACGCGCCGATGTTGAGAGCCGAGGAATTCTCCAATAAGGTTCTAATCCAGCGGAAGGTCCCCGCCGGCAAAGGAGGGGGGCTCTATACTGGTCCGCACGTTTACCGCATCACGACTTTAGATATCGCCAAACCGTTGAAACGTGCCGGCAGATTATACACGGCGAACATCCTCGTCTGAATGAAATAAATAGGGGCGAGAAAACCAACGGACAGGGTCAAAAGGCGGCGAATCTCAGCTTCTGCGCCCTGACTTCAAACAAAGGCCGGTCCTTTTCGCCGCGATGTGGTCGAGCGCGACAGGTCGGATGAAGCGGGAAAAATCTCTTGAGGTGTTTGTCCGGCGTCGTCGATTCGATAAAACGAACGTGAGCCGCCGGCTTAACCGAAGAGCAGAAACCCAAGATTCCTGGAGGGGTCCTCCGCCGCGCAAATCAACAGCGCGTCGGTACACGCAAGCGAAGAATTTGTTACTGGTGGCAAAGCAACTATCCGCCCGCGTGTAATCGAAGCGGGCGGTTCAAGCGAAGAAAAGAATCTCAAGATTGCTGGAGGGATTTCTCCAGCGCCTCAAACTCGATAAACCGATAAAAAGGCGCTGGCTCAACCGAAGGTTGGTATGGTGGAGGGCACATGTTATACCCATCGTTGGTAGCAGGTCTCCGCTTTGAAATCCAAGGACTTGCAGTAGCGGTCTGAGCTTAAGAAGAGCTTACTCTCAGTGCCGGGCTAATCAGTCCAGGGGAACAGAGGGACTTCGTCCGACATGATCTCCTCGCACCTCTGTGTCAGCCATTCCCGAGTCTTTGAACGCGGTCCACTTGAGGCTGGCGCTTGGACCACTACGTCGCACCCGCCGGTCGCGCCGTCAAGGATGATCAATCCTGCTCCGCACTTGTGTAGTTCCTCTTCAAGGGCCTGAGGATTGATCTCATCTCTGTCGGCGGCAAGGTATTTAATGACACATCCGGGTGTCGTTGCAAGGTACACCGCGTCGGCGCCTGTTTGGTAATCCATCAACTGCGCAAAGCATTTCTTAAGCTGGACAACCTTGGTCTTCAGCTCCACTGCAATCAACTGCGGTTCGCCTCCTCGGTTATACGCAACGAGGTCAGCCCTCGATTTTCCAATCGGAACCTCAGTGAAAATTGTGTATCCTTGTTTGTAGAAGAAACGAGCAACGGGCTTCGTTGTTTCGTACTCTTCGTCAGGGCCGAAAATCAAGTAGAAATGCTCACCAGGAATTTTGTATTCTGATTCGGTAAACGCTGCGTAACACTCGCGCAGTAAGATATCTTCGACGGA
>JAGWTI010000061.1 GCA_028876065.1 Nitrospirota bacterium | reverse complement strand
GGGTGGTCCCGCCGCATACTCTCTCCCGGCGAAGTCGTGGTCGTGGCAGGGGCCGGGAGGCCGATGTCATGACGCAACCGTTAGTGGAGCTCGTGGAGCAGTTTTGTCAGTATCAACTCAAACAGCGAGGCAAGACGGAAGGAGGGGTGCGTAGCTATCGCTGGGTCCTGGAGCAGTTTCTCGTGTTTGTGCGAGCCCGGCACGGGCGACTGGCCCGAGTGAGTGACCTCACCCTGGCCACGATTCAACAGTGGATGGATGACATGGCGGGAGGTGATTTGGCCCTGAGTACGATGCGGAGCCGTCAGTCCACGGTGTCGAGCTTCTGTGGCTGGCTGGTGAAGCGTAACCTGCTCATGGCCAATCCCGTCGCGGGCATGGATCGACCGCCTCATCGGTCGGAGCCGCCTCGGCAAGTGCCAACTCCGGCCCTCATGGATGCGCTGATTGTCGCGGCCAGGGAACGGGAGCGGCCCCGCGATGTGGCGATCTTTTTGATCCTACGCTACACGGGGATGCGTCGGGAGTCGGTCGCCACCTTGCAGGTCCGACACCTGGACGGGACCTGGGGGTTGCGCGGGGTGCGCGTCAAGGGCGGACAGACGCGGGATATTCCCTTGCCGGGGATCGTGATGCACTACCTGCATGAGTATGTCGAGCGGGTCCTCGCACGCGACCTGGCCCCGATCGGCCCGGAGACGCCCTTGTTTTGGTCGGTCTGGGGTCGTCGCAACAGGGGCAAGAGTCAGGCACCGATGACGGGGAAAAACATCTGGCGCCTATGCAAGGTCTACGGGCGACTGATTGGGTACCCGGAGTTGAAGCCGCATGACCTGCGCCATGGGGTCGCCCTGGAAGTGCTGGAACAGCAGCACGACCTGGAGCAAGTGCGGGCACTCCTGGGGCATGCGCGGATCGATACCTCGCAAATCTATACGCGGATTCGTCCCGCGCACCTCAAGCAAGCCGTGTCGTTTTACGAAGGGCCTGCACGACGCATGTTGGGAGCAAATTAGAGAAGGGTGTGTCCTGGTTTAAGGACCTCTGCCATGTTCCTCAAACCAGGAGGCAAAAACATCAACAATATCAACGTGGTGGTCCCAACGGGATTTGAACCCGTGTTTGAGCCTTGAGAGGGCTCCGTCCTAGGCCAGGCTAGACGATGGGACCAGCCGGTCGTTGGCAGATGAGGTAGCTATGGCAGACGGCTCGGAACCATATCATAGGGGTCGTATGATTGCAACGCGCGAGGGCCGCCCTCTGCCCCTCATAAAAGCCATAACGACGCTTTCGCTCATGCTGTTTTGGTTGGTAGGCTGCGAGACTGAGCGGGACCGGCTGATGCGGGACAAATACCCCGCCTATTCCGATAACATCAAACGGGCTATCGGCGAGAGCTACCTTCTGATCGGCATGGACCAGGAGCAAGTGTACTTAACCCTGGGCCCGGCGATGTGCAAAACACAGGTGCAGCGAAAGGGCAAATTGGTCGAGGTGTGGCTCTACCCGCCCGGCGGGAGGGACCCCTGCGTGACGGCCAAACACCGCGTCTATTTTGATCGGGGCCGCGTCACGGAGTGGGAAGCCAAACAAGCGGTGAAGTGAAAACCCTGTGAAGAGGATCGCCCGGATCGGATCGAGAAGAAAGTGGCTGGGGGACTAGGATTCGAACCTAGGTAGTCAGATCCAGAGTCTGACGTCCTACCACTAGACGATCCCCCAACCGTATCGGCAGCCTAATATAAGGCCTGCGGGAGAGTCAAGCGTTGCCGCGCTTGGCCTGCTCGATCCCCTTCCGCAGCCGGGCCAGCGTCCGCTCGCGGCCCAGCAGTTCGATCACTTCGAAAAGGCCGGGGCTGGCAGTCCGGCCCGTCACAGCCACTCGCACCGGCTGCGCCAGTTGCCCCATCTTCAATCCTTCCTCTTCGATAAGCTGTTTGAACGCCGTTTCCAGCGGAGCATGAGAGAAATCCGCGGTGGCGGCAAATCGCTCCGTCAACTTCTCGAGTGCGGGCACGATGGCCGGCGTCAAGAACTTCGCCCCCGCATCCGCTTCGATCTCGACAGGTTCCTGCAAGTATGGCGTTGCGGCTTGCGCCATTTCTACGAGCGTGCGCGCCCGCTCCTGGAACAGCGCGACCAGGCGGGCGAGCCAGCCGGCCGGGGCCTTCCGGGCTGCCTCACCGACTCCGACCTGATCCAGAAACGGCACGAGCAGCGTGGCCAGCCTCGCCGGCTCGCTCTGCTTGATGTACTGGGCGTTCATCCAGAGCAGCTTCTCCGGATTGAACACCGCCGCAGACTTTTGCACATGATCAAAGGAGAATTTGTCGATCATTTCGGCCATGGAAAAGATTTCCTGGTCTCCGTGAGACCAACCGAGCCGCACCAAATAATTGATCAGCGCCTCCGGCAGATAGCCCATGTCCTTATAGGCCAACACCGAGGTGGCGCCATGTCGCTTGGATAGCTTGGCCTTGTCCGCCCCCATGATCATCGAGAGGTGCCCGAAGCGCGGGATCGGATAGCCCAGCGCCTGGAAGATCGGAATCTGGCGCGGGGTATTGTTCAGATGGTCGTCGCCACGGATGACGTGGGTAATGCCCATCAAAGCATCATCCACCACGACGGAAAAGTTGTAGGTCGGATAGCCGTTGGAGCGCAGGATGATCAGATCGTCCAGGACGCTGTTGTCGAAGACCACCCGGCCTTTGATCAGGTCTTCGACCACGGTTTGGCCTTCTTGCGGCGCCATGAAGCGCAACGCCGCCTCCCCCGTCGGCTTGGTGATGCCGCGGGCACGGCAGCGGCCGTCATACTTCGGGGTCAGACCTTTGGCTTGCGCCTCCTTCCGGCGCTGCTCAAGCTCTTCCGCGGCGCACACGCACCAGTAGGCTTTCCCTTGTTCCAGCAGGGCCATCGCCCGCTCCCGGTACAGCTCCATCCGCTCCGTCTGCCGATAGGGCCCCTCGTCCCATTCCAACCCGACCCATTTCATGCCGTCCAGGATGATCTGGATCGCCTCCTCGGTGGACCGGTCTTGATCGGTGTCCTCGATCCGGAGGATGAACGTGCCTTTCTCATGCCTGGCCCAAAGCCAATTGAAAAGGGCGGTCCTGGCACCGCCGATGTGGAGGTAGCCGGTCGGACTGGGCGCAAACCGAACTTTGACGTGGCTCACGATAGAGGCTCGCTTGATGGCCGGGAATGTTGAGGCGAGGCGTCCCGTCAATGGCCTTCCTTGACGAGGTTCTTGTTGACAGCCGGAATCTGCACGACCAGATCCATGGTCCCGTTCGGCACGCACTGGCAGGCCAGGCGAGAATTCAAGGTGATTTCCGGAGCCTCTTCCAACTGATCGAATTCGTCGTCCGTGCCCTCATTACAGGACGGCAGCCCTTCTTTCACGATGACATGGCAGGTGGAGCAGGCGCAGACCCCGCCGCAGGCATGTTCCAGATCAATGCCGGCTCCCAGGGCGATATCCAAAATACTGCCGGGCAGTCCCGTCTCTCCATAAGGGACTTTCACCGGGTCAACCTGGACCTGGATCGTCTTCTCTGTCGAGATAAACGTCACCGTATAGGGCTTAGTGGCACGCTCGTAATCCGTTTTTGCGATGTAGGGATTCGTCCCGCCCATAGAACCTTGCCTTCGCCTCCGGAATTCAGTGACGGCTCACTCTATCACAAGAGTGTTGATGTCTGCATCTGATATTTAAGCATCATAAGTCATTATAAATGTTCAATTAACTGTGCATTTGACAGAAGAGAACCAGCAATGCTAAAGTGAGTGCGACCTTTTTGATCGGCGATCAGTTCGGTCCCCGATGAACAGAGTCGGAGGTTGATCTTGTTGAAGCTCTCCAAGAAAGCGGACTATGGGCTCATGGCCTTGCAATATATTGCCTCGGTGCAATACGGCGATGTCGCCCGCGCGCGAATCGTGAACACGAAGGAAATCGCGGAAGAGTACCACATTCCGCTTGAGCTGCTGGCCAAGGTTCTCCAAACCCTGGCGAAGCAGGGCATCGTTGAAAGCCAGAACGGTCCCAAAGGCGGCTATCTCCTGGCGCGTCATGCCAAGCACATCACGATCGCCCAAGTCCTGGAAGCCATCGAAGGACCGCTCGGCATTGCCGACTGCTATCATGACAAAGATAGCTCCGCCTGTCTGCAGCGAGAACATTGCAATATCAGAACGCCCCTTCTCAAAGTGCAAAGCAGCATCTATCAGTTGCTCAACAGCATGACCGTCGAAGACATGATGGGCGGCACGCCCCTGATCACCGTCCAGTCGATCACTACCGCCGAAGGAGTTGCGCGATGAAGTTCCCGATTTTCCTGGATAACCATTCCACGACCCCGATGGATCCCCGGGTGCTGGACACCATGCTGCCCTATTTCTGCGAGAAGTTCGGCAATGCCGCCAGCCGGAACCATCCCTTCGGATGGGAAGCCGAAGAAGCGGTCGAGCGGGCGCGCCAGCAGATCGCCCAGCTGATCCATGCCGATGCCAAAGAACTGGTCTTCACCAGCGGCGCCACGGAATCCGACAATTTGGCGCTCAAGGGCGTCCTGGAGATGTACAAGGAGAAAGGCGATCACATCATCACCAGCGCAACCGAGCACCGCGCCGTCCTAGACACGGCCAAGAGTCTGGAATCGAAGAAAGGCGTCAAAGTCACCTACCTGCCCGTGGACAAGTACGGGATGGTGAACCCGGATGACGTGCGGAACGCCATCACCGACAAGACCATCCTGATTTCGATCATGATGGCCAACAACGAAATCGGGACGATCAACCCGATCAAAGAGATCGGGAAAATCGCCAAGGAAAAAGGCATCCTGTTCCACTGCGACGCCACGCAGGGGGTGGGAAAAATCCCCGTGAACGTGCAGGAAATGGGCATTGACCTGATGGCTTTCTCCGCCCACAAAATCTACGGCCCCAAGGGGGTCGGCGCTCTTTATGTTCGGAAGAAAGCGCCCCGCGTGCGGCTGGCGCCGATCATCGACGGTGGAGGCCATGAACGGGGCATGCGGTCCGGTACCCTGCCCGTCCCCTTGATCGTCGGCTTCGGGAAGGCCTGTGAGCTGTGCGAGCAGGAGATGCCCACCGAATCGGTGAAACTGGCGGGACTCCGGGATCGGCTCCAGGACGGCATCATGAAGCACCTGGACGAGGTCTATCTCAACGGCCATCCGACCCAGCGGTTGCCGCACAACCTGAACATTTCCTTCGCCTACGTCGAAGGGGAATCCCTGCTGATGGGCGTCAAGGAGATCGCGCTTTCTTCCGGCTCCGCCTGCACGTCCGCGACGCTGGAGCCTTCCTATGTGCTCCGGGCCCTGGGCGTGGGGTCCGATCTGGCCCACTCCTCAATCCGGTTCGGGCTGGGACGGTTCAATACGGCGGAAGAGGTTGACTATACGGCCAAACGGATTATTGAGATCGTCACGAAGTTACGCGAGATGTCGCCCTTGTACGAAATGGCGAAGGAAGGGATCGACTTGAAGTCGGTCCAGTGGACCGCTCACTAATTCATATCGGATAGAAGACCGAGGAGGATTGCACCATGGCATACAGCGATAAAGTGGTCGATCATTTCAACAATCCCCGCAACATGGGATCGTTCAAGAAGGATGAGGACGGGGTGGGCACCGGCATCGTCGGTGCGCCGGAGTGCGGCGACGTCATGAAGCTGCAGATCAAGGTCCAGAACGACACGATCGTGGACGCCAAGTTCAAGACCTTCGGTTGCGGCTCCGCCATCGCCAGCTCGAGCCTGGCCACCGAGTGGCTCAAGGGCAAGACGATCGAAGAAGCGCAGCAGATCAAGAACACGGACATCGTCCAGGAGCTGAATCTTCCGCCGGTGAAGATCCACTGCTCGGTGTTGGCCGAAGACGCGATCAAGGCGGCGTTGAACGACTATAAAAAGAAAGCGGAAGACAACAAGTAACGCTTACGCCATACCAAGGAGTCAATTATGGATTCGGCAGAGACCCAGACGAATGCCCCGGCGGTCACCCTGAGCGAGGCCGCCATCAAGGAAGTCAAGCGCTTGCTCAACGTCCAAGGGATCACGGAAGGCGGCCTGCGCGTGGGCGTCAAGGGCGGCGGCTGCTCGGGCCTGAGCTACACCGTCAACTTCGACGACAAGATCGGCCAGTACGACAGCGTCTACGAGATCAAGGGGATCAAAGTGATCGTGGATGCCAAGAGCGCCATCTATCTACAGGGGACGCAATTGGACTTCCACAAGGACTTGATGGGGGGATCGTTCAAGTTCGTCAATCCCAACGCCAACAAGACCTGCGGCTGCGGCGAGTCCTTCTCGGCCTAGCAGGATGTTGAAAAAGGCCGTCGGCTTTGTTCTCGCTTCGCTCGGAGCCTCAATGTACGGAATAGAGTACGCCTCGGCTCCTCGCTCGCTGCGGCCGCGCCGAACGGCCTTTTTGACCACCTTGAACTGACCACGGAAAATCGAGCCGCATAGCGGCGACGTATTCGAGCCGCCCCTTTCTTTACACGCGACCAGGTACGCTGATGGAACAGAAACCCACGGTTCTCCCAAAACGCACCGAACTCCACATGGCCCGGAGCATGTGCTGGCATTGCCAGTCCGAGGTCACCGGGGAGTATTTTTGCGAACAATGCGTCAAGGTCCAGCCTCTTTCGAAAGAGCTGGATTATTTCACCTGCCTCGGCCTTCCGCGTCTGTTGAACATCGACTTGGAAGCCTTGGAGGCCAAATTCTACACGCTCAGCCGAAGCTTCCATCCCGATTTTTACCATAACAAGACCGACTCCGAGCAGGCCATCAGCCTGGGCAATTCCGCCTTGCTGAACATCGCCTACCGGACCCTGAAAGATCCGATCCAGCGGGCGGAGTACCTGTTGAAGCTGGAGGCCGGCTCGGCCAAAGACATCCGGACCTCCCCTCCGGCCGATTTATTCGAGGAAATCCTGGCCCTGCAGGAAGATCTGGAAGAATACCGCCAGGCGGCACCGAGTCAGAATCAAGCCGCCTTGGAGCCATTGAAGGCCAAGTTGGCCTCGGACCGGGAGCAGCTCGAACAACGGCAGCGCGAGATGGAACTTCGGCTGGCCGACCTGTTCAACGCCTGGGACCTTCTTCACGCTCAGGCGGAATCCGCGCCTGTCGATGACCGGCTGAGAAAAGAACGTGAGACGATTCTGAAGGGCTTGCGAGAGCTCTTGTCAAACCGGACCTACCTCCGCAACATCATCACAGACCTCGTGGCCGTCATGGCCTGACCACATTCGCCGCCTGAGAAGGTACTCCATCGACATGGCACGGATTCTCGGCATCGACCTCGGCACCACCAACTCGCTGATTGCCTATATGGACGGCAAGACACCGCGTGTCATCGCCGGGAAACAGGGCCGGGCCATGGTCCCGTCCGTGGTCGCCATGACGGACAACGGGCTGATCGTCGGCGATCCGGCCAAGGAACACCTGGTCCGCAATCCGGAGCGCACGATCTACTCCGTCAAGCGGTTCATGGGCAAAAGCTTGGCGGACGTGTCGGACGAGCTGAAGTACTTCCCCTACAAGCTCCACGAGCAGGGGGGTGTGATCCGGATCCAAGTCGGAGAGAAAACCTATTCGCCCCCGCAAATCTCAGCCATGATCCTGAAGGAGCTCAAGCTTCGGGCCGAAGCGCATTTGGGGGAAGACGTGCGCGGCGTGGTGATCACCGTCCCGGCCTATTTCAACGACAGCCAGCGTCAGGCCACCAAGGACGCCGGCATGATCGCGGGGCTGGACGTGCTTCGGATCATCAACGAACCGACGGCCGCGTCGCTGGCTTACGGTCTTCAGCAGAAAACGCAGGGCACCATCGCCGTCTACGATCTGGGCGGCGGCACCTTCGACATTTCGATTCTGAAACTCAAGCAAGGGATCTTCGAGGTGCTGGCCACGAACGGCAACACGCACCTGGGGGGCGACGACTTCGACCGGACGATCATCGACCTGCTGCTGCATGAGATCCGTGCCGAATCCGGACTGGACCTGAGCCAGTACGCGGACCAGATGCAGGCGCTCCGGCTGGAAGCGGAACGGGTCAAGATCCGCCTCTCCGACGACGTCAAGACCCAAGCCACCATCGAGTTGCCGGAGGGCAAGGGCACATTCCGACGCGAGATGACGCGGGAGCAACTGGAAGCTCTCGTCAGTGATCTGATCGAGCGGACCCTGAGTCCCTGCCGCTTGGCCTTGAAGGATGCGGGGCTGCAGCCTTCGCAGATCGATGAAGTGGTGCTGGTCGGCGGGTCCACCCGCATGCCCTTGGTGCGACAGCGCGTACAGGACCTGTTCGGCAAGGTCCCCCATTGCGAGCTGAATCCGGACGAGGTCGTGGCCCTGGGGGCAGCGGTCCAGGCGGATATCCTGAGCGGCGGGACCCAGGACATGCTGCTGCTGGACGTGACCCCGCTCTCCCTGGGCATCGAGACCATGGGCGGCGTGATGAGCCCGCTCATCCGCCGCAACACCACCATCCCCACCAGCGCCAAGGAAATGTTTACGACCTACGTGGACGGCCAGACCTCCGTGGACATCCATATCCTGCAAGGCGAGCGGGAACTGGCCAAGGACAACCGTAGCCTGGCTCGTTTTCAGCTGAAGGTTCCGCCCCTGCCGGCCGGCGTGCCTCGCGTGGAGGTCCAGTTCCTGATCGACGCCAACGGCATCCTGAACGTCACGGCGAAAGACGTGCGCACCAACCAGACCCAGTCCATTGAGGTCAAGCCGTCGCACGGCCTGACGGACGACGAAGTGGAACGGATGATCGGCGAATCGTTCAAATTCGCCGCGGAGGACCTCAAGGCCCGCCAGCTGATCGAGGCGAGGACGGAAGCCGAAGCGATCCGGAAAGCCACGGAGAAAGCCCTGGGATTGGGCGGCCACCTGATCGGACCGGAGGAAACCCGGGCCATCCGGGCTTCGTTGGAATCCCTCACCGCCGCTTCGGCCGGCGAGGATCATCGTGCCGTCCGGGCCCGCATCGCCGATGTGGAAAAGACCACCCACCACCTGGCCGAAGTGCTGATGGACACCTCGTTGAAGGAAGCGTTGCAGAACAAGAAGCTGGAAGAATTACCCTGAGCGGGACGCATTTGCTCGCCGGAAGGAGTCAGCGATGGACCTCACCTGGAAAGACAGCGAAGAGATCGCTATCAGGCTGGTGGAAGAACATCCGGAGACGGACCCGCTCACCGTCCGGTTCACGGACATGCACGCCTGGATCGTCGCCTTGCCGGACTTCACAGACGACCCCAAGAAATCCAACGAAAAGATCCTGGAAACCATCCAGATGGCCTGGCATGAGGAGTATCGGGATTCCAAGTCCTGACCTGGCAGGGCGCTGAAGAGGCCCGCACGAACGTCGGCTGTAGCAGGTGCGAAACCGGCCCGGTTGAACAGGCTGCGAGGTTCTCGCGCAGCTACGACGCCCCTTCCGGCAACTGGTCCAGCCGATAGAAATCCGCCGGATCGCTATGGATAGGAGCCAATTCCGTCGGCTCCGTCCCTTTGGCAAAAATTTCGACCGTCCCCTGGCTGCTTTGGCTGGGCGTCAACAAGCCGGTCTCCGGATCCACCTTCACAAACACAATGTCATCCGGAATCTCGAAGGACTCCACCGGCAATGCGGGCAGCGCCTCGCGCATGAAATCGATCCAGATCGGCAGGGCTGCATGGGCCCCGGACTCCGTATCGCCTAGTGTCCGGGTATCGTCGAACCCCACCCACACGCCCACGACCAAGTTCGGGGTATAACCGACAAACCAGGCGTCGGTATAATCGTTGGTCGTCCCGGTTTTGCCCGCAATCGGCCGCTCGATGACCTTGGCCGCCTGCCCCGTCCCCCGCTGGATCACGTCCTCCAACACATTGGTGATCAGGTAGGCCGTCTCCTTCGTAAGAATCTGGCGCGGCTCGAAGAGGGTCTGCTCCAACACTTGCGCGTTGGGATCTTCCACCCTCGTCACCATGTACGGATCCAGCTTGATCCCCTGATTGGCGAAGACCCCGTAGGCCGATGTCAATTCCCACAGCGTCACGCTGGACGACCCTAGGGCCAGCGAGAGGTCGTGGTTCAGGGGGCTGGTAATCCCCAGGGTTTTCGCGAACTCGATGACCGGCTTCACGCCGATTCTTTCCAGCAACCGCACCGTGGCCACGTTGCGGGAGTGGATCAGCGCCTCGCGCAAACTGGTCAAGCCAAAAAATTTCTTCTCGTAGTTTTCCGGCTTCCAGGTTTTCTCCGGATCTTCGTTCTCATACACCACCGGCGCGTCCAGCACCGGGGTGGCCGGGCTCAACCCCTCGCTCATCGCCGTCGCATAGATGATCGGTTTGAAGGCGGATCCCGGTTGCCGGTGAGCCGTGATCGCCCGGTTATATTCGCTCCTGGCAAAATCCAGCCCGCCGACCATGGCTCTGACCGCGCCGGTTCTTGGATCGATCGCGACCAGCCCGCCTTCCACGATCGGGGTCTGTTCCAAGCGAAACTGTGCCCCATCTTTGTCCAGTTTCTTGACGGCCACCTCGATCACATCCCCCGGTTTGAGCAGCATTTTTACGTTTTGCTGCACCGTCACGTCTTTGCTCGGATCCTTGCCCTTCAGCCGGCGTTTGGCCCAGGCCAGGTCGTCGAAGGCTAGCTTCCCGACGGTTTGCCCCGCTTGCACGACCACATGGTCCTTGCCTACCTTCGTGACGACCCCTTGCAGCAGATCCCCTTCATGCAACACAGGGGGCGTGGCGTTGGGTTTGTCCGCCGCCTCCGGGTCTTGCTTGCCGATAGGCCCCCGCCAGCCCTGCCGTTTGTCCAGTTCGCGCAGCCCTTTCTGGACCGCTCGCTCAGCGGCCTTTTGCATCTCCACGTTGAGCGTGGTGGCAACCGAGAGGCCGCCCTTGTAGACCATCGCTTCCCCATAGTGCGAGACCAAGTGCAATCGGACCGATTCGATGAAATGCGGCGCGATCTGTTCGGCAACGGCGCGGCGGAACGTCAACGGCTGCGCCACCGCCTCCTCCCGCTGTTCGGCCGTGAGAAATCCCGCTTCCTCCATGCGGGCAAGCACATGCTCTTGCCGGCGTTTGGCGCGCTCGGGATTCTTGGTGGGCGAATAATTGTTGGGGGACTTGGGCAAGCCGGCGAGCAAGGCCGATTCGGCGACCGTCAGATCCCGCAACTCTTTGCCGAAATAGGTCTGGGCCGCCGCGCCGACCCCGTAGGCCCCCTGCCCGAAATAAATCTGGTTGAGATACAGCTCCAGGATCTGCTCCTTGCTCAGGATCAGCTCCATCTTGTAGGCCAGGATCAATTCCTTGATCTTTCGACCGTAGGTCCGTTCCGGCGACAGAAAGAGAGAACGGGTCAATTGCTGCGTAATGGTGCTGGCCCCCTCGACCTTGCCTCCGCGGCGCAAGTTGGTCCAGAAGGCCCGCAGAATCCCCACTACGTCGAGGCCCGGATGCTCAAAAAACCTCGCATCTTCCACCGCAATGACGGCGTTGACCAGCGAGGGAGGCACGTCGGCCAGTTGGGTCAGGATTCGCCGCTCGACATAGTATTGTCCGATGACTTGATGATCATCCGAATAGACCCGGCTGACCTGGCTGGGTTGGTAGCCTTGCAAGGAATCCAGCGAGGGCAAATCTTGCGAGACATACCAGAAGGCGCCGGCCACAGCTCCTGCCAGCACCCCGCATACGATGACGACGAGCAACAATAGTGTGTGTCCCCAGCGCCGGGGGGGGCGCCGCGGGGCCATGCCGAGGCTAGGAGCGGGCATCGACGCAGAACTCCACGATCACACTCCTCACTCATGACTCAGGGGAAACTGCGGTGGCGGGCACTCGTTTACCATACAATGCAGTCCTGTTAAACTCAAGCGAACGAGGTGATTCCTTGAGCCGCTCCGCGCAACGGCCTTCGCGGCGGCTTGTATTTGTCCCGTGCGTTCGCGTATACTATGTCCAACGCCGCCTTCGTGCGGCGTCTTTTTTTGTTGAAAGGCTCACATGGACCAGCAGACTGCGACCCCCCTGTCAACGCCCGTCGACCATCGTCCTGCATCGGACCGACGGCAGGACATCCGCAATATCGCGATCATCGCCCACGTCGACCACGGCAAGACCACCCTGGTGGATGCCGTCCTGCGGCAAACGCACGTCCATCGTAAGATCAACGACATGGGCGAACGGATCATGGATTCCATGGACCAGGAGCGGGAACGGGGCATTACGATCCGCGCGAAGAACGCCAGCGTCACGTATCACGGCGTCAAGATCAATATCGTGGACACCCCCGGCCACGCGGACTTCGGCGGCGAGGTCGAGCGGACCCTGCGGATGGTGGACGGGGTCCTGCTGCTGGTGGATGCCAAGGAAGGCCCCATGCCGCAGACCACCTTCGTGCTGCGCAAGGCCCTGGCGCTCGGGCACAAGGCCATTGTGGTCATCAACAAGATCGACCGGCCCGATGCCGTGGTGGACGACGTGCTCAACCGGACGTTCGATCTGTTCGTCCATCTGGGGGCGACCAACGAGCAGCTCGACTTTCCGATCGTGTATGCCTCGGCGATCAACGGCACCGCGACGTTGGACCTCAACCGGCCCGGCACCGACATCTCCCCGCTGTTGGACGCGATCCTCAACCAGATCCCGGCGCCCGCCATCCGAGCCAACGCTCCACTCCAAATGCTGGTGCTCGCGCTGGCCTACGATTCCTACAAAGGCAAGATGGGCATCGGGAAAATCCTGGCCGGTTCGATCGCCAAACGCCAACCCGTCGCCCAGATGAAGCGGGACGGAAGCCAGGTCAATGGGAGGGTGACGGAACTGGCCGTGTTCTCCGGCTTGGAACGGACCGAAGTGGACAAGGCCGAGGCGGGTGAAATCGTGGCCGTGGCGGGCATTCCCGACATCAGCATCGGCGAGACGATCGCCGATCCGGAGCAGCCGATCGCGCTGCCGCCGGTCGCCATCGACGAACCGACCGTCCAGATGACCTTTTCCGTGAACAACAGCCCCTTTGCCGGACGGGAGGGCAAGTTCCTCACCTCCCGGCATCTGCGCGAACGGCTCTTCAAAGAGTTGGAAACCAACGTCTCCCTGCGTGTTCAGGAAACGGACAGCACGGACCGCTTCCTGGTGGCGGGACGAGGCGAACTCCACCTCTCCGTCTTGATCGAGCAGATGCGCCGGGAAGGTTACGAACTCCAGGTTTCCCAACCGGAAGTCATTCTTCACGAAGACAACGGCGTCCTCACGGAGCCCTTCGAGGAATTGACCATCGACGTCCCCACCGAATATCAAGGGACCGTGATCGAGGAAGTGGGGCAACGCCGCGGCCAGCTCCGGCACATGAAGCTCGCCCAGTCGGACGGCAGCGCCGGCGAAATGCACCTGGAGTACTACATCCCGACCCGTGGCGTGATCGGGCTCAAGAACATCCTGCTGGCCAAGACCCGCGGCACCGTGATCATGCACCATGTCTTTCAGCGTTACGAACCGGCCGATAAACACATGCTGGAAGTTGCCCCTCATGGCTCCCTCGTCGCCTTCGAGGACGGCACCAGCAACGCCTACGGCTTGTTCATGATCCAGGAGCGCGGCACGTTGTTCATCGGCCCCGGCGTGGAGGTGTACCAGGGCATGGTGGTCGGCCAGAACAGCCGGGACGAAGATCTGGACGTGAACATCTGCAAGGCCAAACAGCTCAGCAACATGCGGGCGTCCGGATCGGATGAAGCCCTGACCCTGACGCCTCCCCGCGCCATGACGCTGGAATATGCCCTCGAGTACATCGGCCAGGACGAACTGTTGGAAGTGACGCCGACCTGCCTCCGGATCAGGAAGCGATTGCTCAACCCCGAGGATCGCCGCAAGGCCCGCAAGGAGCGTAAAAGCTAAGGCGATCGTCCTGTTCTCGATCCTCGACGGTTCCAGACATGAAAATCCGCCGTAAAGCGCCCAAGCTTTCGCCTTCCGCTCCCCCGCTCTACGTCGTTGGGTACCGGGGCTCGCCTCCCGCCCCTGAAGAGCTTGCGGTCTGGTTTGATGTGGAATACGGGGGGCCGCTCCGGATTCAACCAGTCACCGGTGCACCCTCCGGGCAATCCTCCCATCTTCGTGCCACCCACGGCCCTTGGGAGGCCACCCTCAGCTTGTTGCTCCCCGCGGCTGACGCCGAGGCCTGGCAGGAATCGCTCGCCTGGGGACACGCTTGCGCAGGACAAATCTCCTTGCCGCGTGCCTCGCCGGGCAAGGCCGTTGATTTGGTGCTCTTCGCAGCTCGCCTGGCCCGCGGCCTCACCCTGTTGACCGGCGGGACCGCCTACGATCTCCGCACACAGACCTATCTGAACCCGTCCGACTGGCAAGACCGGCCGCTGACACAATTCGCCGCCCAGGACCACATTTCCGTTGAACAGAGCGACGCGGACGCGGAGGGGCGTGAACGGTTTTACACCAAGGGCTTGGCCAAATTCGGCTTGGATGAACTGGAACTCTTTCGGCCCATGGGCTTGCCCGGCCGCCCCACGCTGGAACGGCTCACGGACGTTGCCGAAGAGATCGTCAGGCTGGGGCAATCGCCCAAGGTCGGGGCCTCGCTCCCTTTGCCGAACATTGGACTGACCCTCTCCGTCGTCAAACACCGTACGGTCCCCACGGGGAACGACCCGGTGGCGTTCCGTGAAATTTCCTGGTGAATGCCGAACATCATGCCTCCGCGCAAGGCACTTTTGAGCCCCTTTCCTGGGCCTTTTGGGCCAATTGACAAACTTTCTGAGCCCATGCTACCAATGAGCCCCTGCGGGCAAGAGCCTGTTCAGCCCTATTCAATCCAAGGAGGAGGTTTCCATGGCAACCGATGTCGCCCCTGAGATAAAAGTCGGAGACACAGCCCCTGATTTCACGTTGAAAGATCAGGACCAGAAGGATGTCAAACTCAGCGATTTCCGCGGCAAAAAGAACGTCGTGCTGGCGTTTTACCCGTTGGACTGGAGTCCCGTGTGCACCGGTGAAAACAAGTGTCTGACCGACGATTTCCCCAAGTTCGACCAAATGAACGCGGTGGTCTTCGGCATCAGCACGGACAGCTTCTTCTCGCACAAAGCCTGGGCCGATTCACTGGGGCTCAAGCAGCAGCTCCTCGCCGATTTCAACCGCGAAGTGGTGAAGAAATACGGGCTGTACTTCGAGCCGCTGAATTGCGGCAAGCGCGCGACGGTGATCGTGGACAAGAACGGGAAGGTGGCCTACGTCAAAGTCCAGGAAATCAAGGTCGCCCGGGATGACAAGGAGATTCTCGAAGCGCTCAAGAAGTTGAGCTAAGGAAGGGCGGCGGACGGCGGAGAGTCTGCATCGGCAGACTCTTCGCCGCCGCCGGTTCCCGTTGGACCGACGAGGGGCTTGTGGGCGGAGTACTCGAAGACGTCAGCGACGCCAATTACGATGAGTTCGTGCAAGCCCAGGCGGCCGTTGTCGCCTACGGTATCGCCTCCTGCGAGCCTTGCAACGCCTACGACCCGATCCTACAGGACACCGCCGCCCGTTTTGACACGATCCGGATCGGCAAGGCCAAGATGCATGTGCCGGGCCGGTGCCGTGAAATCAAAAAACGTCACCAGTTCGAGACCTATCCGACCACCCATCTGTTTTCACAGGGGAAACTGTTGGTGACACGGGAAGGAACCGTCGAGGCGGAGGAACTGGCGGCGCTCATCAACGACCACTTGCTCAACCGCTAAGGCTTGCCGGCTTCTTCTCCGCGATATTCGTAGTACATCCCTCGCGTCTCGGACAGCCCGATTCGAGCCAGCCGGCCTGCGGGCAGCCTATTCACGAGCAGATTCCACAGAAGCCGGGCCAGGTTTTCGCCGGTGGCCATGCGTCCCGTCAAGTCAGGGTCCCGGTCGAGATCCTGGTGGTCGAATCGTCTGAGAATGTGCTCGGCCACCGCACGATCCAGCGTCGGGATATCCACCAACATGCCGGTGATCGGGTCTATCGTGCCTTGCACGGTGACATGCAGCACATAGTTATGCCCATGGGGCCCGGGACTGTCGCACTTTCCAAACAATCGTTGGTTCTGCTCCGCGGAGAGGTCCCGGTGCCGCAAACGATGGGCCGCCGCAAAATGATACCGCTTGGTCAAACCGGCTTGGCCGGCAATTCCGACGAACTCGGCCGACAGGTCTTCATCTTCAAAGAGCCTGACTTTTTCCAGCCGGCCGATCTCCGGGCGGGCCGCGAGCACATCCCAGAGCACCGCCGCAATGTTCTCGGTGGTCGGAATCTTCTCCCTAAAATAGGGGGTGTCCAGGTTGAGGTGCTTGTGATCGAATTCCTCGAGGATTTCTTTTAACACCTGCTTGAGATCGTACAGGTTGACCACCATGCCGGTCTGAAGGTCCACCTCGCCGGCCACGGTGACCTCGAGCATGTAATTGTGCCCATGTCCCGGTTCATTGAAGCAGGCTCCGAACACCGCGCGGTTGCGCGCCTCATCCCAAGCCTTGTGGCCATAGCGATGGGCGGCGGCAAACTCGATCCGTTTGGTCAGTCGGACTTCCGGCATGCCTTCTCCCCGACGAACAGAAAGGGCTGGGATCTTTTCTCACCGCTGCGGTGAGCGACCCAGCCCTTCCATTCCGACCCCGCTCAATACCCAATCACGCGCTAAAGGAGCTGCCGCAGCCGCAGGTGGTCTTGGCTTGAGGGTTCTTGATGGAAAACCCGGACCCTTGCACGCTGTCCACGTAGTCCACTTCGGCCCCGTTCAGCAACGGGGCGCTCTGGGAATCCATGATGACCTTCACGACTCCCTTTTCGATCACCGTATCGTCATCGCCCGTTTTGGACTCGAACGACATCCCATATTGATACCCGTGGCAGCCGCCGCCGCGCACGTAGATGCGCAGCCCCACCACGTCTTTCTCTTCCGTCATCAGCTCCTTGATCTTTTCTTCGGCCTTCTGCGTGATCGTAATCATCTCCTCCCCCATTGTGACCATGCCTGGCTCAGCGCCACCTACGCCGAATCGGAACCGTTATCGTCCCAGCGCCTCGGCCACTCGTCCGACCAGCCCTGCGCCTGGCTTCAGCGTCTTCCCGCCTTCGCTCCAGTTGGCCGGGCAGGCCTCTTCGGGATGAGCCGCGCAGTAGACATTGGCTTTGACCTTCCTGAGCAGTTCCGCCGCGCTTCGGCCCACATTGTAGAAGTGCACCTCGGCGGCAACCAGCTTCCCCTCGGGGCTGATGATGAAGGTCCCTCGGAGTGCAAGCCCCGTCGCTTCGTCATAGACGCCGAACAGTCGGGACACTTTTCCGGTCGGATCCGCCCCCATCGGATAGGCGAGCCCCTTCAAGAGCTTCTCCTCCCGCTGCCAGGCCATATGGACGAACTTGGTATCGGTCGACACCGCGATCACCTCGGCTCCGGCTCCCGCCAGATCTTTGTACTTCTCCGCCACGTCAGCCAGTTCCGTGGGGCAGACGAAGGTGTAGTCGGCGGGATAGAACACGAGGACCGTCCACTTCTTGCCCTGCTTGAGCGCATCCAACGATATTTTGCCGAACTCTCCCTTGCGGGGGTCATATATTTCCATCTCAAAATTTGGAACCATGTCGCCGACATGTACGCTGTCACCCATTGGGATGTCTCCTCCTTTGTAAGTTTCTGATCGGGCGCCGTCGCGGCCCGTCAGTTCATTGTCGCTCCGCCTGCCCCGGCTTGCGCCGAAGCATCGGCACGATTCACGCCTCGCCACCCGCAGTACATCATCGATCTCACGCGATATGCCTCGCTCATCCGGACTCCGGAGGACCCAACAGTCCGAAGCGGCCGCATGAGACCCAAGGGTGAGCCTATATACTATGCCGCGGCAAGACCCGTCAACGGCGCGCCAGGACGGCAGGCGCAAGGCTTCCGACGTCAGGCTGGCCGATAGACCGGCAGCTCGCCGGCCATATCCGCAAGGGTCTTGTAGGCCGCATCCTTGGGGGACAGCAGCGGCTGCTTCACCGGCCAGGCAATCCCAATGGCCGGATCGCTCCAGAGAATCCCTCGTTCGTCTTTGGGCGAGTAAAAATCCGTGCAGTTGTAGACGACGCCGACGGTGTCGGTCAGGGCGCAGAACCCATGCGCATAGCCAGGCGGAATATAGAGTTGCCGCTTGTTCTCCACGGACAACTCGTAGCAGACGTATTGGCCGAACGTCGGGGATCCTACCTGAATGTCCACCGCCACGTCGAAGATGGTGCCCTCCACGACCGTCACCAGCTTCCCCTGCGGCTGCTGCAGTTGATAGTGCAACCCGCGCAACGTGCCGCGGCAGGAACGGGAAAAGTTGGACTGGACGAAGGGGGCCGCGATCCCGCCTTCCGCATATTTCTTCGCATGGCTGATTTCAAAAAAATGACCCCGTTCATCGGGGAAGACGTCAATCTCGATAAGCACGACGCCTTTGAGCGCCGTTTCAATAAACCGCACGCAGGCCTCCTTCGAATCGCTCCCCGCTGGCCTTATGGGCGAAGCCCACCCGCCAGGGAAAATTGCTGCTGCAGCTCGGCGTAAGTCTGAGTCACTGGGAATTGGGGAAACTCCCGGCTGATCGTGCTGGGCGGACGAAAGAAAATCCCCGCATCAGCAGCAGCCAGCATGGCCGTATCGTTGTAGGAGTCGCCGGCCGCAATGACTTTAAATCGCAGGCCCTTCAGCGCGACCACGGATTCCTGTTTTTGATTCGGCAATCGAAGGCAATAGTCGGTGATATGCCCTGTCGCATCAACCTCCAGCCTGTGGCAAAACAGCGTGGGGTAGCCCAACTGCTTCATGAGCGGGAGCGCGAATTCATAGAACGTATCCGAGAGGATAATGACCTGGCACCGTTCCCGCAGCCAGTCCAGAAACTCGCCCGCGCCCTCCAGTGGCCCCATGGTCGCGATCACGGCTTGAATATCCTGCAGGCGCAGCCCATGCCGGTCGAGAATGCCCAGGCGCCGCTTCATCAGCACGTCATAATCGGGAATGTCACGCGTGGTCAGACGGAGCTCTTCGATACCGGTCCGCTCGGCGACATTGATCCAGATCTCCGGAACCAGCACCCCTTCCAAATCCAAACAGGCCAGCACCGGTTGCGTCATGGGACTCACGGCCTCCAGATGAATAGCACACCAAGACGCGCCGGATCGGCGACGTCGCGCCCTTGAACGAGGCCGGATCATATCGCAAACGACGCGGCGGCACAATCATGGACCAGGCGGGGGCTCGGAACGGGTGGGCCCGACCGGCATGGACCCGGCCCGGTCTGCTCGCCGCTGTCGCCGCTGATCCAGCCACCAAGCCAGCAGCGGAAGCGTGACGGGAGCGGCCGGGAGGACCAGGGCGACAAGGTATGGGCTCACGTCGGCCAGGCGGCGCACGTGGCTGCGGATCCGAGCGCGATCCTCCCTGGTCCACCTCTGTCCGTTACGAGGCTTCATGAGGAGGGGCATCAGTCCGCGAACCTGCATAACTTCGCCGACGATCCTGGCTCGTTCGCGTCGCTCCAGGTCCATCAGAGCGCGTATCCATCGAGGCAGCGGTGGCATAGAGATTGGTCCGGGATAACGATGATCGATCGGTTGGGCGTCAGGGCTGTGGAATGCCCTGTCCGGGTATTGAAGAACCATGAGCGGCTGGTTGGCGGGCCGTGATCTCGCGACTCAAATACCACCAGACCTTGTCGAGCGCTCGCTCCAGGAGTTCCCGCCCCTTCCAGGATCTGGCGCCTTCTTGAGCATGACGCTCGGCCCATTCCAGCGCCAGCGGCAAGGGAATGAATCGCGCGGGCCCCCCGCCAAGGTCGGACCAGAGCAGAGCCAGGACCGTTCCGATGCGCAGAGGCACAGGAAGAGGACTGACGGGGTTTCGCTCCAAATCCTGACACAGCTCCGCCGGCGACGTTACCAGCAGCTCTCGGCAGGCAGCCGGCCGGTCGTCATAGATGGAACAGGACTCCTCGACCAAAAAGGGACAGGGCAAGCGGAGCGCATAGTAGGCACGGTTGATCGGCTCGAACGCGTCGTCGCCCAGTTGACGTTCAGATGCTGCGACCTCACGCAAGTGGGACAGCACCCCGGCTTGTTCGAGTCGCGCGCGAGCGTCAGCCATCCGGGCCAGGGTTGCCTCCCGCCGATCTGCCGGCCAGGTGTTGATCGTATCCGCCAGGGCAAACGCTTCCGGAGCCGACACCGGAATCAACATCCGACAGCAAGCGGCACAGCCTTTCTTGCAGGAGACTGCCGAGCCCTGGGCAACGACACGGCGTTCTTCCAACGCCTGCGCTGCCTCTCCCATGCGACGCATGGACGGGACGATCGATGCAATGGGCACAAAATAAGCCGGCACGTCCACCGAAACCGTGACCGGGCCGGCAGGAGTCGTCACGGAGATGTCAAATCGCTCGCTCTCGCCGCCTTCCGTCATGCCCCGTCTCCATACCCCATGAATGCGACTGCTCTCCGTTCGATCGCTGCCGGAAACGTCCTTTCGGCTCATCTTAAAAGAGGCTTTCGGGACCGGTCAAGCCGCTTGTCCGATCGGCACCGCCCTGCCTGAGAAAAGCGTGCTCAACGAGCCCCCCTGCCCACCATCCTGCCATTGCGTTTGCGCTTGCCAGGCTGCGCCTCCCTGCCGATAATGGCATAAGATGAGGGGGAGGATCGTCGTGCGATTCACAGGGCATCTGGTCGGTTTACTTAAAGCCTACATGGTCGACTTGGTTGAACAGGCCCGTCAGGAAACCCAAGCCAACGAGTCCTTTGGGTTCGCCCCGGCCCCTTACCGACCAGATCAAGCGCTCTCCGACCTCCTGGCCATTCTGGATGACCGTATCGAATCGGAAGGGGTCCAAGTCGGACTTCCCGAGGATTTCCTTCATCAGATGTGGACATTATGCAACGAAGCCCATGCCTATGTCCGTGAACAGGTATGGCTGGAGTCCAGCCTTGACCAAGGTACAGCCTGCAAAGCCACGGTACGCGAGATGACCTACCGGGCGCTGCTCGACTACATCGAGAAACAGGCAGACTGAGCGGCCCGCCCATGACATAGACAATCCCCCAGATCTTCAAGACACTGTTTCTTTTGCTATGGCACACGAAGCGTCCTGCTCTCGACCGGCAAACAGATTGCGTCGTTCGGACAAGACCAGGAGGGCGAGTTGTATGTCCTC
>JAGWTI010000060.1 GCA_028876065.1 Nitrospirota bacterium | reverse complement strand
TGGGGCGGGCTGCAAGTCGGGGATAGCTCTCAGCCATCAGCCGTCAGCCTTCAGCCCGGCTCCGGCAGCCAAGCCTTCACCCCCGTGCCGGATTTGGCCCCGGCGGTGGCCGATCCGCCGGTCGGGCTTGTGAACGGCGAGTTCACGACAGACATGGTGACCGATCCCTCATTCGGCTGGTCGGTGCGCGGCGCGGCCACCGTCGAAAACGGCGCGGCGGTCCTGCGCGAAGGCGACCGGGTGCTCTCCCGCTTCGCCCAGACCTTCGTGGTGCCGGAACATGTCCAATCCCTCCAATTCACCCTCGATTCAACATTCATCATTGATCATTCATCATTGGGCGCCGCGCCCCCCGATGCCCTGGAAGTGGCGTTGCTGAATACCCAGACCGGCGCATCACTCTTAGGCACAGCCACCGGGCTGACGCAGACGGATTCGCTGCTGAACATCCAGGCCGATGGCTCGTTCTTCTCCGGCTCCGAGGTCCGCGTCTCTTCCGGCGCTTCACGCTTCACGAACGACGCTTCACGAACGGTCACCATGGATCTGCGCGGGGTGCAGGCCGGCACCACCGCCACCCTCTATGTGGACCTTCTGGGCTTCGGCCCCAAGACCAGCGTCGTCCGGCTGGACCACGTCGAACTGCGCGACACGTTCAATACCGACCCGGTCGTGCAGGCCGGCGCCGATGCGATGGTGGAAGAAGGAGCGCCGTTCACCCGGATGGCCTCGTTCACCGATTCCGACGCGGGCGACAGTTGGACCGCGACGGTGGACTATGGCGACGGGGCTGGCGCCCAAGCCCTCACGTTGAACGCCGATCGGACCTTCACGCTGGCCCATACCTATGCGGACGAGGGGCTGTATACGGTGACGGTGGCCGTGACCGACGGCCTGGGCTCGGTCGGCCAGGGCACGTTCACGACGACGGTGCAGAACGTCGCCCCGGTACTGGCGCCCATCGGCCCGAAGTCGGTCAACGAGCAGAGCGAGCTGCGGTTCACGATTGCGGCGACTGATCAGGGTCTGCTGGATGGCTCTCGGTTGACCTATAGTGCCGCCGACTTGCCGACCGGCGCGACCTTCAACGCTACCACGAAGGAGTTCGCCTGGACGCCCACTGAAGCGCAGGGTCCCGGCTCTTACGTCGTGACGTTCTCCGTCACGGACGGGGTAGCGACTACCAGCGAGGCGGTCACCCTCATCGTCAATGAAGTCAATATCGTGCCCACCCTCACGCCCATTGGCGCCAAGGCTGTGGACGAACAGGCGGAGCTACGATTCACCATTGGTGCCACCGATCCCGATATTCCGGTCCAGGCCCTGACCTATCGTGCGCTCGACCTCCCGGTCGGCGCCACGTTCGATCCGACGACCCGCGAATTCGCCTGGACGCCCACGGAGGAGCAGGGACTTGGGAGCTACCAAGTGACCTTCGTGGTCAGCGATGGCGTGGCGGCAACCAGCGAGGCCGTCACCATCACGGTGGGCGAAGTGAATGTGGCGCCCATCTTGGCCCCGATGGCCGATCAGACCATCACTGAAGGGACCCTCCTGACGCTGACGGCCATGGCGACAGACCCCGACCGTCCGGTGCAGGTGCTGACCTATCATCTGGCCGCCGGCGCGCCGGAGGGGGCGATCCTTGATCCGGTCACAGGGGGCTTGACCTGGAGACCGATCGACGGCCCCGGCTCGTACCCTCTGACGGTCCAGGCCACGGACGGCGAGGTCACGGTCTCCCAGACCTTCGCGGCCACCGTGCTCAATGTCGCTCCGACCGCGGCCCTCGAACTGCCGACCGAGCCCGTGACGGAAGGGGGGCCGTTCATCTCCACGGTGCACCTGACGGATCCGGGCGTGCTGGATACCCATACCCTCCTGGTGGATTGGGGCGACGGTTCCGCTCGTGAAACGTTCTTCTCTCCCGCGACCGCCTCCCTTCCAGCGTCTCAGACCTCACGGGTCCTGTCGCATGTCTATGCCGACAACGGTCTCTACACGGTCCTCGTCACGGCGACCGACAAGGATGGCGGAGTGGGGCAGACCTCCGCCACCGTCTCCGTCGCCAATGTTGCCCCGACCCTGGACGCAGGGGCGGATCAACTCATCGGCCTCCAGAAGCGGCACGATGACCGTCACCATCATGAAACAGTCATGCCGGGCCGCGACGACGAACACGAGGACTGGCGCAACCAGGAAGACTGCGACGACCATCAGCCAGGCCCTCGGCGCCAGGCGGCGGTCACGATCACCGCCACGTTTGCTGATCTGGGCATTCTGGACACCCATACGGCCACCATCGACTGGGGCGATGGCACACCGGTCACGGTGGGCACCGTGACCGAGACCCCCGCCGGCCCGCTCGGCTCTACCAACGGCGCGCAGGGAACGGTCACGGGGACGCATGCATATACGAACGCGGGAGGCTACACGGTGACCGTGACCGTTCGAGATGATGACGGCGGCGTCCGCTCGGATACCCTGCTCATCACGGTCAAGGAGCCGATCCACAATGGGCGGTTCAAGGCGCACGAGGACCGGTACCGGATCGCCGAAGACCATGTGCTCATCGTGGACAGTCTGGTCGGGGTTTTGGCCAACGATCGCGGGCCGGCGGGTTCCACACTCCGGGCGCGGGTGGTGCAAGACGTGCATCATGGGACGCTGCTCTTGAACGCCGATGGTGCGTTCGTCTATACGCCGCATGCCAACTTCTTTGGCCAGGACCGGTTCTGGTACGAATTTACGGATGGTATCACTGTCGCCAAGGCGGCGAGGGTCAAGCTGACGATCACGCCGGTCAATGATGCACCGGTGAACGTGGCCGATGCCTACATGGTGACCCAGGGGACCACGTTCCGTGTCCGCCAGGCCGAGGGCCTCTTGGCCAACGACACCGATGTGGATGGGGACCATCTGAAGGCGCGGCTGGTGAGCGGCCCGGCCCATGGGAAGCTGGACCTGGAGGCCGACGGCACGTTCACGTACAAGCCGCAAGCCGGCTTTACCGGGACGGACGCCTTTGTCTATCAGGCCGACGACCGCCACGGCGGCCGCTCCGCCCCCACGCTCGTTACGTTGACCGTGGCCCTGCCGCCCGCGCCCGCTCCCTGTGCACCGCCCCCCGTCGTCATTGACTGGGATGGCTCCCAGCGGGAGAAGAGGGCCTGGCTCTCGCGCCTCACCCCCAAGCCGGCCGCTTGGCTCCCGCGCTTCTTGCTGGACCTGGGTCGCAGCGAGCAGGAGCGCGACCCCAATCGCGGGCTGGAGATCGTGCTGCCGGGGAAGCGGGACTAGAGGGCGGCAACATGCGGCGGTACGTGTAGTCGAGTTAGTTCTTCAGGAGGGCCTTGAATTCGTCAAGGGTCAAGCCGGCTTGCCGCAGCATTTCGTGGAATAGCCACTTGGGGATATCGCGTTTGTGGAGGTGGCTGATGCGGACTCGCAAGATGGCACCGTTCGGGAGAATCTTGCGCCACGTCTCGTGTTTTTCCGATCGCTGCTTTTCAAAGTCCGCCCGTTTGAGAACGGCTCAAAAATCGTCATAGGTGAACGAGGCCATGTTTAATCTCGATCAGGGTGCGAAGCTCCCATTCCGTCTGACATGCGGCGATCGCGTCCACGTATGGCCGGTGATGGGCGCGATTCGGACTGGCACTATACAACTTACGCTCTCGCAGATACTCTGCGGCGTAGTCTCTCACGGCAGCGAGCAAATCCTTCAGCGCCGCCTCCGCACTGGACAGTTGTGTGACCAGGTCCAACTCAGGGCACTTGGCACAGTACGAGCCATCCTCATCCTGAGCTAATAGCACCGTGAGCGTCGGCTCAGAGACGACGATTTTCGGGTCTTTTGCGCGACGGTGGTGCACGTTGGTTAGAGGCATGGTTGCATCCCTTCTGCCCAAACGTGGTTAAAACTGCTCCTGGACAACGCCGCCCGCCGCCTATCCTACTTGAATAACCCGACCCTTGCAATCTCGCTTGGATCCGCTGGCCGTGACGGCGCAGCTCGCCATTCCGGTCTCGAACCAGCTTGCCGCCGGCACGAAGGTCTTCTTCTTCCGCTACGCCGAACTGCCGGACGGGCAGGGCGGCACGATGCCCGTGTGGATGCAGGAGGAAAGCGGAGTGGTGGGAGCCGATGGCGTCGCGCGTAGGACCTCGCTGCCCTATGCGGGAGTGCTGAAGAGTGGCCTCTGGATGGTCGCACAGCGGCGAGCGCGGCAATCGGGATAATCACCGACTCAGCCGAGGCCGCATTCTGGCGTCGCGTCGCTCATTGAGCGGGACGGGCAGGATTCGGGCATGGTTCAGCCAAGCCTGATGCCGAGCCCCTCCCTCACAAGGTTGCGCCGTGCCAACCGCACGCTCGAAGTCGTCCTGCCGAGTGACAAGCGTTAGCTTACCGCTCAGCGCGCGACGCATTTTCCACTGACTGCGTATTGCACCTGCACGTTTCCTTGCTCGTCTCCCTGTCTCCATACACCAATCCCAACATGGCCAGACCTTGCCGGGGAGCATGCTCCGCCGGGCCACTTATTGAGCACCACGAAACCACAATAAGTTGCGGTATTTGCGCTCAAAATGTCCATGCGCAGGGGAGTGGTTGTACGCATTGACAGGCTCAGTAGGGGAGCGTATTCCATACCGCCACTGTACGGTCCGGATCGGGATTCCACGTGGGGTTCACCAGTGCTCGTTCTGCGTTGCTATGCGTAGCGGCTCACCAGCGGCGGTTTTGTTCGTCGCGCTGGCTCTGTCGTCGTTCGTCGGGGTTGCGGTGTCGTTCGGCGGCGAGCTGAACTGCTTGATCGAGCCGCACGTGGCCGTGACGGTGACGGCGCCGGTCGGCGGATTGATCACGAGCGTGGAAGTCGACCGAGGCGATCTGGTGAAGGAGGGGCAGGTGCTGGCGATGCTGGATTCCAGTCTGGAGCGCGCGGTCGGTTCCATCAATCACGCCCAGGCGGAATTGACCAACAAGCAGATGGCCTCGTTGGAACTGCAACGTACGAATGCGGAGATTGCCTTGCGGACGATCCGCAGCCCGATCAACGGCGTGGTGGTCGAGCGCTTGATGCATCCGGGCGAATTCACCAAGCAAGAACGCCTGTTCCGGTTGGCGCAGTTGGATCCGCTCCGCGTCGAAGTGTTTGCCCCGGCGGCTCTGCATGGGAAGGTGACGGTGGGGATGCATGCGCAGGTGCGGCCGGAAGCGCCCGCCACCGGCGTCTATTCCGCCAAGGTCACGGTGGTGGATCGCGTGATCGACGCCGCGAGCGGCACCTTCGGGATTCGCCTGCAGCTCCCCAATCCGGATTACAAGTTGCCGGCCGGGTTGAAATGTACGGTCCGTTTTCCGTGAGTCGAACGTCAGAGGGCCTTTCACCGTAAACAAAAGGAGATCACCCATGGCGACCGAACGTGCGCAAGCGACGCAAACTCCTCCGCAGAACCCCGCTCCACAAGCGCCCCGAGGCGCTCCTGCCGCCCCGACCATCCGCTGGGACGACTCGAACCTCAAGAGTTCCTATGCCAACGTGTGCAATGTGTCCACAACCCGCGAAGAGGTCGTGCTCGTGTTCGGCATCAACCAGGCTTGGGAGCGTGGCCAGTCCGAGGTGCATGTGCAACTGACGGATCGGCTGATCCTCAGCCCCTTTGCGGCGAAGCGGTTGGCCAACCTGTTGACGAACGTGATCCGCGACTATGAAACGCGCTTCGGCGCGCTTCAGGACGAAGCCCGGCGGCCTGAGTAGGACCAATGTCTGGGGGCGGGTTCCTGCCTGCCCCCAGGCCTGCCGGTTCCGGGTCAGGATCGCCTGGCTGCGGCGTTGCCGGACCGGCGTCGCAGCCCGGCCTGATCGATCCGCCATCGCCGAGACGTATAGACGTCTTCGGCTGTTCCCACATCATCATGGTTAACGATGGAACATGAGCCTGATGCCCAGTCTGTGCCTCATCGTCAAGAGCCGGGCGTAAGTCTCTCGACCGCCGAGTCTTCCCCGATCTCCCAAGGGCGAGACTCACACCTCTGGACGTCCTTCTCGCAGGCCTCCTCGGTCGAATCTTTTTGCGAGGCGTGGTTGGCGCTCCAATGCCGCGCGATTCCCGATACGCTTGCCGGCATGGTGTTGTTGGGAGAGCCGGATCGCGGTCCGTTCCGTCCCGCGGCCGTCTGGCCGAACCGGCGCTGGGACCTCCAATACCTCGGTCCGGCGGCCGAGCGGGCGATCAGCGAACGCCGCGGCCTGCTGCTGCCGGCCGATGGCGCCGGCGTTGCCCGCCGTTTTGCGGAGCCGGGATGGGCGGTGGCCTATCCGGTCGACGCGCAAGCGCGTCTTTATGGCGTCGTCGTGCTCGATGTTGCGACAAGGCCTGAGGCAGAGTTACAGGAGGCGCTTCGGCAGTTGCATTGGGGGATCGCCTGGCTGGATCTGTTGTTCACGCGGGAGGCGGTGGCAAAGGAGGCGGCGTCCCGCGAGCGGCTCCAGACGGTGCTCGATTTGGTGGCCTCGGCCGCCGGGCATGAGCGTTTTCACGCCGCCGCGATGGCGTTTGTGACGGCCTTGGCGACCCAGTTGCGCTGCGACCGGGTCAGCGTGGGCCTCTTGCAGGGGCGCGCCGTGACGGTTCGTGCCGTGTCCCATAGCGCCCAGTTCAAGCAGCAGACCAGCCTGCTTCGGGCCATGGAGGCGGCGATGGATGAGGCGTTGGACCAGCAAGCGACCATCGTCTATCCGCCGTCCCCCTCTTTCCCCTTGATCACCAAGGCTCATGCCGACCTTGCCCGACAGCACGACGTCGGCGCGATCTGTTCGATCCCGCTCACCGCGGCGGGCTCGCACGTCGGGGTGCTGATGCTGGAGCGGCCGGCGGAGCGGCCCTTCGACGGTGCCACGCGCGACCTGTGCGAGGCCGTCGCGGCATTGGCTGCTCCGCTGCTGGAGTCGTTGCGCCGCGACGATCGCTGGTTGGGCGCCAAGGCCTGGGCCGCCATGCGCGCACAGGTGGCGCGCCTCATCGGCCCGCAGCATGTGGCGCTGAAGTTGTCGGTCTTCGGGTCCGCCGCCTTGGCGGCTTTTTGCGTCCTGGCCACGGGCGAGTATCGGGTGTCTGCGAAAACGGTCCTGGAGCCGTCGATCAAACGTGTGGTGGCCGCGCCCTTTCAAGGGTTCGTCGCCGATGCCCGTGTCCGCGCCGGAGACCTCGTAACGCAAGGCCAGGTGTTGTGCACGCTGGACGATCGGGACCTACGTCTGGAACAGTTGAAAGCGCTCAGTCAACACGGCGAACTGCAGAAACAGTATCACCAGGCGTTGGCGGAGCGGAAGGCGGCGCAGGTCGAAGTGTTGACCGCGCAGATTGATCAGGTCAAAGCGCAGCAGGCGTTGCTCAGCGAGCAACTGGCGCGCACGCGCATGCAGGCGCCCTTTGACGGCGTCGTGGTCTCGGGTGATCTTAGCCAATCGCTGGGCGCTCCGGTTGAAAAGGGCGAGACGCTCTTCGAACTGGCGCCACTGGATGCGTACCGGGTGATCGTCCAGGTGGACGAACGGGATATCGCCGACGTGGCCGTCGGTCAGGAGGGTACGGTGTTGTTTTCGGCCTTTCCATCGGACCCGCTCGCCGTGACCGTCACGAAGATCACGCCGGTGTCGGAGGCGAAGGAGGGGCGCAACTATTTCCGCGTCGAAGGCCGGCTGCATCAGGCGCCGGCCACGCTTCGGCCGGCGATGGAAGGGGTGGGCAAAATCTCGATCGACGAGCGCCGTCTTGTGTGGATCTGGACACGCCAGGCGATCGATTGGCTGCGGCTGACGGTGTGGGCCTGGTGGCCGTAGAAGGGCGGACGGACGTCGACGACACGTCCGGCTGATCGCGGGCGCCGATGAGCGATACGTTGTTGAGTCCTGCCTGGTACCGCGTGGCCGAGCTGACGCCCCGCTTGCGGAGCCATGCCCGGATTCATCGGCACGACTACCGCGGGCAGACGTGGTACGTGCTTCAGGACCTGGCGCAGGAGCGGTTCCACCGGTTTTCGCCGGCGGCCTATGCCGTGATCGGGCTGATGGACGGCCGGCGTACCCTGCAAACGATCTGGGAGTCCGTGCTTGCGCGGCTGGGCGACGAAGCCCTGACGCAACACGATCTTATTCATCTGTTGAGCCAGCTACACGCCGCCGATGTGCTGCAGTGCGATGTGCGGCCCGATACCGCCGAGTTGTTCAGCCGGCGTGAGCGACAGCAACGCCAGCACTGGAGGCGGCGGCTGCTCAGCGTGCTGTCGTGGCAGCTCCCGCTGCTCGATCCGGACCGACTGCTGACGCGATGCCTGCCTGTGCTGCGGCCGCTGCTGGGTTGGGGCGGGGCAATCGGCTGGTTGGCCGTGGTCGGCGCGGCTCTCCTGCTGGCGGCCGCCCATTGGACGGATCTGACGAAGAATGTCGTGGACCAGGCTCTTGCCCCGCGGAATCTCATCCTGCTCTGGCTCCTGTTCCCGGTCGTCAAGCTTGCGCACGAGCTGGGACATGCGTTGATGGTCAAACGGTTCGGAGGGGATGTCCACGAGATCGGCGTGATGTTCCTGATGTTCAGTCCGGTGCCCTATGTCGATGCCTCGTCGTCCTGGGCGTTCCCGAATAAATGGCACCGAATTCTGGTGGGCGGCGCCGGGATGGCCGTGGAACTTGTGATCGGGGCCAGCGCCCTGTTCGTGTGGGCGAGCAGTCAGCCGGGCATCGTGCGGACGCTGGCGTTCAACACCGTGTTGATCGCGGGCGTGTCGACGATCGTCTTCAACTTGAATCCGCTGTTGCGCTTCGACGGCTATTACATGTTGGCCGATTTTCTGGAGATTCCGAACCTCCGGGCCCGCGCCAATTCGTATCTGGGGTTTCTCTGTGAGCGGTACCTGTTCGGCCGGCGGGAGGCCGAGCCTCCGCCCGCCGGGGCGGGAGAACGGGCCTGGTTTGCGGCCTTTGCGGTCGGGGCGTTCGCGTACCGCGCGCTTGTGACCGTGGCCATCCTGCTGTTTCTCGCCGACCGGTGGTTTTACCTGGGCATGTTCTTCGGGGTGATAACCCTGCTCTTCGGAGTTCTGGTACCGGCTTTCAAAGGGGCGGTCTACCTCGCCTCCAGCCCGCGCCTGCATCGGGTTCGGCGCCGCGCCGTGGCCGTGGCGGCGACGGTTATCGCGGCGGTCGTGGCGCTGGTCTGGCTTGTCCCGGCTCCATTTTTCACGCGAACCGAAGGGGTCGTGTGGCTTCCGGACGAGGCCGTCGTTCGAGCCGGGACGGACGGGTTTGTGAGCCGAGTCGTCGCCCAACCCGGCGTCCGCGTCCCGGCCGGCGCCTTGCTCATTCGCTGCGAAGACTCGACGCTGACCACCGACGTCGTTGTGTTGGAGGCCCGTCTGCGGGAGATGGAGGCGCGCCACCGTGAGCAGGTGCCGCAAGACTTGGTGAAGGCGCAGATCATCGAAGAGGAACGGCGTTACGTCGAAGAGCAGTTGCAGCGGGCTCGCACAAAAGCCGCCGATCTCCTGGTTCGGAGCCGTACCGACGGCACGTTTGTGGTCCCGCAGGCGGAGGACTTGCCGGGACGGTTCGTCCACAAAGGCGAGGTGTTGGGCTACGTGGTGGATCTCGCAACGATCACGGTTCGGGCCGTGGTCTCGCAGGACGATATCAACTTGATTCAACAACGGACGCAACGAGTGGATGTTCGGTTGGCGGAACGGCTCGCCCGGCCGATCTCTGCCGATCTGCAGCGGTTGGTGCCGGCGGCGAGCGAGCAGTTGCCGAGTCCCGCCCTGGGAAGCGAAGGCGGGGGATTGGTGCCGCTGGACCCGTCCGATACCAAGGGGCAAAAGGCCGCGCACACCATGTTTCAAGTCGATCTGCGGCTGCCGACGGATGTGCCGGTGCTCAATGTCGGCGGCCGCGTCTATATCCGCTTCGATCATGGGTGGGCGCCGTTCGGCGTGCAGTGGGTCCGCACGCTCCGCCAGCTGTTTCTTGCGAGGTTCAATGCGTAGGCCCGGCTCGTCGCACGCCGCGCTGCACAGCGCCTACCCTGAACGGAGGGCCCCGCGCCTGGGGTCCCTCGACCGGCTGGCGGCCCGCGTCGTCGGCCCCTTCGTCCGGCAATGCAAAACCTGGGAGTGCCGACGGAGCGGGATTTTGGAACGGATCGCGCGGGAGAGCGCGGGATTCATCGGGCTTTCCGATCGGCAGATCCCCGCCGTGGTGGAAGCGTTGCGCATTCGATTGTCGCGCGAAGGCTTCCATCCGGACTTGGCCGCCCGCTCGTTTGCCTTTGTACGCGAAGTGGCCGAGCGCGCGCTCGGGAAGCGCCATTTTGATTCCCAGGTGCTGGGCGGATGGGCGCTTCTCCGGGGCATGATCGCGGAGATGGACACCGGCGAAGGCAAGACACTGACGGCCACGTTGCCGGTCTGCACGGCGGCGCTGGCCGGGGTGCCCGTCCATGTGATCACGGTCAACGATTATCTGACGGAGCGCGACGCCGACATGATGGCGCCTCTGTACCAAGCGCTAGGGCTGTCGGTGGGGCGCATCGTCCACGGCATGGATCCGCCTGCACGCCAGGCCGCGTACGCCTGCTCCATTACGTACTGCACGAACAAGGAGCTGGCGTTCGATTATCTCCGGGATCGTTTGGTGCTGGGGCGGCATCCCAGCCGGATTCAGCTCCAACTCGAGCGGCTCTACGGCGAGCCATCGCGCGCGCGGCAATTGGTGCTGCGGGGTCTCCACTATGCCATTGTGGACGAGGCCGACAGTGTCCTGGTTGATGAAGCGCGCACACCGCTCATCATCTCCGGAGCCGGAGGGCGAGGCTCCGAACAGGCTTTGTATGCGCAAGCGTTGGCGTTGGCGAAACGACTACAGAGCGAGCGGGATTTTACCGTCGATGCACGCGACCGCAAGATCCATCTGACGCTCTCGGGCGAGATGAAGTTGGAGGAGTGGTCGCAGGCGCTTGGCGGCATGTGGAAAGGCCCACGGCGACGCGAAGGCCTGGCACGGCAGGCCCTGTACGCGCTTCATCTGCTCCAACGAGACACCCATTACCTCGTCCGGGACGACACGGTCCAGATCATCGACGAATACACGGGCCGCATTCTCGACGGGCGGAAGTGGGAGGATGGGCTTCACCAGATGGTCGAGACGAAAGAAGGCTGCCCGCTGGGCACGCTCCAGAGTCCGTTGGCGCGGATTACCTATCAGCGGTTTTTTCGGCGGTATCTGCGGCTGGCCGGCATGACGGGGACGGCTCAGGAAGTCGCCGGCGAGTTGTGGTCGGTGTATCGGCTTCCGGTGGTTCGCATCATGCCCCATCGGCCCTCCAAGCGACGTGCGTTGCCGGATCAGGTCCATGCCACGGCGGAGGAGAAATGGCGGGCCGTGGTCGCCCGAATTGAGGCCCTGCATCACGCGGGGCGGCCGGTGTTGATAGGGACCCGTTCTGTCGATACGTCCGAGCATGTGAGTCGTTTGCTGGCTGCCGCCGAACTGCCGCATCAGGTCTTGAACGCCCGTCAGGACCAGGCTGAAGCCGCTGTTGTTGCGCAAGCCGGAGCGTATGGCCGGATCACCGTCGCGACCAATATGGCAGGACGGGGAACCGACATCCGCCTGGCGGACGACGTGGTGCCGCTTGGTGGATTGCATGTGATCGCGGTGGAACGGAATGAAGCGCGCCGCATTGACCGGCAGTTGTTTGGCCGCTGCGCACGACAAGGAAATCCCGGCAGTTATGAAATGATCGTCTCGCTGGAAGACGAGCTGGTGGCGACCTACGGCGGGTCGGTCTGGGCCTGGGTTGCTGCGCTCGGCTTGCGGACGGCGGGATCGCCCTGGGCTTGGCTCTATCGGATGGTGATGCGCCAGGCGCAGCGGGGAGCGGAACGACTGCATGCCAGGGGCCGGCGCGATTTGCTGCGGAGCGATGAGGAACAGATGTCCACCATGGCGTTTTCAGGCCAAGCCGAGTAACCGGGGACCCATGTGATGGATCGCCTGCGGATGATGTGGTGGATCGTTCTTGTGGTACTGGGGATGGACGTTGGCGTTGCGGACGCACAGGAGGTGGCGTGCCTCCTGCAGCCTTCAACCGTCGTCGCTTTGAGCAGTCCCGCGGAAGGCATCTTGGAAACAGTCTCCGTGGAGCGGGGAGCCCTGGTGCAGGAGGGACAGGTGCTCGCGACGCTGGAATCCAGCTTGGAGCGAGCGGCCGTGGCGGTTGCCAAGGCCAAGGCCGAAGCAGAGTCGGCATTGCAGGGCACGCAGGCCAAACTGGAGTTCAGCACCCGCAAGCTCATCCGAGCCGAAGATTTGTCGCAGAAGCAGACACTGTCGCAGCATGAATTGGACGAAGCCAAGACGGAGCGCGTCTTGGCGGAAGCCAATCGCCTGGAAGCGCGGGAAAACCGGCGGCTGGCCGAACTCGAGTTGCAACGGGCGAGCGCGTCGCTGGCCCTAAGGACTGTCCGCAGTCCGATCACCGGCGTCGTAGTCGAACGGCTGCTTTCTCCCGGCGAAGCCGTAAAACTGACGCCGATTCTCAAGTTGGCCCGCGTCGATCCTTTGCGCGTGGACGTCTTCGTGCCGCTGGTCTGGTGGGGCAAACTGTTCGTCGGGATGCAGGCAGACGTGATCCCCGAAGCACCGATCTCCGGCGTCTATCGCGCTACCGTCACGGAAGTGGGCCGTGTCCTCGATGCCGCCGGCGGGACGGTTGCAATCAGCCTAGAGCTGCCTAACCCGGGGCTGCGTCTGCCCGCAGGCATCAAGTGCACCGCCAGGTTTGCGATGCCCTGATTGCGGGCACATGGTTCGCCAGCCCGCTCTCGGGCTTTCATGCCGGGGTGGAAACGGAAATTCGAACGAGGTGTATATGATGCATAGTCTCAGGAGATGTAGCTTTGTGTGCGTTCCGCTCTTGCTGTTGGGGGTGTTGGCTGATGGGCGTGCTGCCGAGCCTGACGAGACCTTGGCGCGTGATGCGCTGGTCTTGCGGCTGAGTCTACGTGAGGCTATGGAAGCCGCCGTGGACCATAATCCCAAGGTCCAGTTATTCAAGGAGCGGATTCGCGAGGCGCATGGCGTGAAGGACACAAAGCTGGGTGCGCTGTTGCCGAATCTCTCCGGCTCCATGAATCAATACAACCAGACCTTCTTTCTTGGGACGATCGGCGGCGCGCCGGTGCCGACCACCCCGTTCGACATCTTCGATGCGCGTGCCACGGCGACCCAGTATCTGTTCAGCAAGAGTCTTGTCGAGCAATGGAAGGCCTCGCGCATTAGCGTCGAAGTGGCGGAGATGGAGGCCGAGATCACGAAACGAGACACCATGGCGACCACGGCCTTGGCCTACATCGAGGCTCTCCGCGCGCAGGAAGCCGTCAGGGCGAGGCAGGCGAATGTCGAGTTGTTCCGCCAATTGGTGAAGGTGGCTCGAGAGAAGCGCACAGGAGGGATGGCCAGCGGATTGGATACGGCCCGTGCCGAGGCGCATTTGGAGAACGAGCGACAGCGTGTCTTGGTCGGACAGAATGACCTGACTCGCGCCAAACTGAGTCTGATGCGTGCGATCGGGTTGTCGTACGACGTGCCGCTTGTTCTGACCGGTGAATTATCGCTTGCGGGAATCGACGGCGTTCGCCTGGAAGAAGCCTTGGCTGCGGCGGAGGAATATCGTGTGGAAGTCAAGGCGCAAGCCCAGCGCATCAAGGTGGCGTCCTTGACGTTGGATTCGACGGTGTCCGAGCGGTGGCCGTCCTTGCAGGCGCGCGGTGACTTTGGCCGGATCGGGAATGCATGGACGGATACGGTCTCGACCCATAATGTAGGGGTTGTGCTGTCCGTTCCCGTTTTCGACGGGGGGCAGCGGGAAGGGCGGATTTACCAGTCGCGTAGCCAGGTGCAACAGGAGATCCTCAAGCTGAAAGACGTGTTGAGCCAAGTGGCCCTGGAAGTGCGGGATGCACTGGACACGCTTGTTTCCTCCAAAGAACAGGTGCTCGTTTCCAAACAGGGACTTCAAGCGGCGATGGCGGAAATGGAACTGGCCCGTGAACGGTTCACGGTCCTTTCATCGAGCAATGCGGAGTTGACCACGGCACAGATTTCGCTGGCGCGCGCACGGGAGAACGCCGTCGATGCGTTGTACCGCTTCAATGCATCGCGCGTGAATTTGGCGCGTGCTCAGGGGCGGTTGGACTTGTTGTATTAACGGAGAGTCAGACGCGCAACTGCGGCAAGCTATGCGGCCTTGTGGGTTGGTCGTTCTGGCCGGGGCGTTGATTCGGGCCGGGAAATCTGTTACAAGGTGTGGGTTTCCACAGGGGCTCTGCCCCGGTGGCCTTCTTCTCGTCATCGTCTCGTAGGTAGGTCCCCATCGTCTAGCCTGGCCTAGGACGCCGGCCTTTCAAGCCGGCAACACGGGTTCAAATCCCGTTGGGGACGCCACCTTCTTTCCCTGCGGTTCTTCTGCCCTGCACACGGTCCCGTTCGAGCGCGTCAGCCTTGATCCCTCCGGGCATTCCTGTTACTAATCTCCATTCTTTCCCTCATTGATTGATGGAGGCGTACATGCGGCCATATCGCGCTGGATGGGGGGTCGCTGGACTCTTGTTGGTGGGCCTGGTTACGGTGGGCGCGGCGGATCCCTCGAAGGATGGGCCGGCCGGCGGTCCGACACCCGGCGGTCCGACGGGGAAGGACGGGGCGCCCATGATTGTGATTCCCGAAGGCGAATTTCTGATGGGCTCCAACGACGGGGCGGCGAACGAGCGTCCCGAACACAAGGTGTGGTTGAAGCGGTATGCGATCGATCAGTACGAGGTGACGATCAGTCTCTATGCGAAGTTTCTGGAGGGCGCGAAGCATGGTCCCCCGCCGACCTGGGATGACGAGGCCGTGACCTCGGCGGGCAACCGCCCGGCGGTGGGGCTCACCTGGCAGGATGCCGTGGACTATTGCACGTGGGCCGGCAAGCGGTTGCCGACCGAGGCCGAATGGGAAAAAGCGGCCAGGGGCACGGACGGGCGTCGGTATCCCTGGGGCTCGATGCAGCCGTTCGTGGACATCGCGAATTACAATCGGGGGGTCTGGGTGAGCGATGCGATTACGCTGGCGCCGGTGACCAGCGGGATCGAGGGGATGAGCGTGCGCCATGGAACGAAGGAAGGGGGGAAGAGCCCGTATGGCCTCTTCCACATGGCCGGCAATGCGGCGGAATGGGTGGCCGACTGGTATGACCGGGAGTACTATCACAAGAGTCCGGACCGGAATCCGCCCGGCCCGTCTGCCGGCGATAAGCGGGTGATCCGGGGCGGGTCTTGGGCGGATGTGCCGCAGGGAATCCGGACGACCGTGCGGATCTCCGCCGAGCCGGAGTTTCAAGATCGCACGATCGGGGTGCGTTGCGCGATGGATGTCGCCCCGTAGGGGTGCGCAGGTCTTGGGGGTGTCACGATGGCGTTGCTTCAACTCGGCGATCCGGCCCCCGATTTTTCCCTGCCGGGGGTGGATGGAGGCATCCATAGCCTGCACGGCTTTGCCGGGAAGTCCGTCCTGGTCGTCATCTTTTCGTGCAACCACTGCCCCTATGTCCAGGCTTACGAGGACCGCTTGATCGAGCTTCAGCGCGACTATGCAGGGCGGGGCGTCCAGTTGGTGGCGATCAATTCGAACGACGACGTGCACTATCCGGAAGACAATCTGGCGCAGATGATCGCCCGCGCTCAGAGCAAGGGGTTTAATTTCCCCTACCTGCGCGATGCGTCCCAGCAGGTGGCGAAGGCCTATGGGGCGACCCACACGCCGCAGATGTTCGTGTTTGACCGGTCGCGCCGGCTTCGGTATACCGGAAAAATCGACGACAATTGGCAGCGGCCGGAGGCGGTGAGGCGGCGGTACTTGCGCGAGGCGCTGGATGCGTTGCTCGAACAGCGGGAGCCGGCCGAGCCGATGACGCATGCGATCGGCTGTACGATCAAGTGGGCTCCGTGATATGCTGAGGCGTCCGGGTTTGCCGGATGCGGGAGCGGATGCGCCCGGTATGTGCCGTCCCGCGTGATGTGGGCGTAAGGAGGAATCGTGGCGAGCAATCCGAAAGTCACGGCTGCGAAGCGCCAACGCGAGCGCGACAAGGCTGAAAAACGGAAAGAAAAAGAACTCCGGCGGGTTGAACGGAAGAAGTCCAAGGACGCCGTCGAACGGAGCCCGGACGATCCTGATCCGGATCTGGCCGGCATGCGGCCTGGCCCCCAGGCGCCCCTCTATTAGTGGCTCGAGGCTTGTCTCTTGTCTGATTTGCAGCGGGGCCGGGTGGCGCGGGGCTTTTTCCTGGTCGGGGCGGTCTTTCTCGCGCTGACGATTGGCTCTCGCTGGCTGGCCTCACGTCCTGCCCCTCAGCACGCCTCTCCGGCCGTTCCACAAATCGCTCCATCCATGATTCCGCTCGTGACCGGCGACGAGCCGTTGGCGCAGCTCTTTATTCGAGCCGGCTGCCCGGTCTGCCATACGATTCCTGGCATTGCAGGCGCGGACGGAAAGGTGGGGCCGAAGTTGGTGCTTGGGGAGACCGGCAGGCGCCGGCTGGCAGATCCGAACTACCGGGGGCAGGCGACGTCGGTCCATGAATATGTGATCGAATCCATTCTCACGCCCGGCGCCTACGTCGTCCCGGGCTATCCGGACCGGACCATGCCGCCTTGGTATGGTCAGAAGCTCAGCGCCGCGGCGCTGGACAAGATCGCGACCTATCTCGAGACGCTCGGCACCGACGCCCCGCCTGCGCGTCCCTGACTCGCTTCCAGCCTTATGGTTTTCTGAAGGGGACGCCGACGCCCTGGATCTGGAATCCCTTGGGTTTCTCCGGTTCCACCTTGTCGCTGGCGGCACCGTCGTCCATTTTCAACCCGGCCAGTTTGATGCGCAGCCTGAGGTTGTTGGCGCTGTCCGCGTTTGCCAGCGCCTGATCCAGGGAGATCTTGCCGTCCTTGAACAAATTGAACAGGACGTAATCGAAGGTCTGGCAGCCTTCCTGGACGCCTTGCTCCATCGCTTCTTTGAGGTTGTCGGTTTCGCCCTTCTTGATCAGCTCCTTGACCCGCGGGGTGTCCATGAGAACTTCCAAGGCGGCCACGCGCTTGCCGTCCACGCCGCGGATCAGCCGCTGCGAGATGATGGCGCGCATGTTCATCGAGAGCTGGAGGTAGATCTGTTCGTGTTGTTCGTGGGGGAAGAAATTCATGATGCGTTCGAGCGCCTGGTTGGCGTTGTTGGCGTGGAGGGTGCCCATGCACAAGTGGCCGGTTTCGGCGAATTCGATGGCGGCTTTCATCGTCTCGGTATCGCGGATTTCGCCCACCAGGATGACATCCGGCGCTTGGCGCAGGGTGTTTTTGAGCGCGGCCTGGAAGGAGAGGGTGTCGTACCCCACTTCCCGCTGCGTGATCACCGATTTCTTGTGCCGATGCACGAACTCGACCGGGTCTTCCACCGTGATGATGTGGCCCGGCGTCGTTGCGTTGCGGTGATCGATCATCGCGGCCAGGGAGGTGGATTTGCCCGACCCGGTGGCGCCGACGAAGAGCACCAGGCCCCGCTTGGTCAAGGCGATGTCCTTGGTGATGGGCGGGAGGCCCAGCTTGTCGATGGGCACAATGTCGACTTTGATCTGCCGGATGACGAAGCCGACGTTGCCGCGTTGGCGGAAAATATTGACGCGGAAACGCCCCAGGTCGGGGAAATACAGGGCCAAGTTCATTTCCATCTTTTCGGCGAATTCGGCCCGCTGTTTCTCCTTCATGACGTCCTGGGCGAGCCCTTCGAGTTCTTCGTTGGTGAACGGCTTGTCGCCGATCGGCTGGGTCAGGCCTTCGATGCGGTACATCGGCGGGAGCTCCACCGTCAGATAGACGTCGGCGGCGTTTTTCTCCACCATCACCTGGAGAATATCGTGGATGCTGATGCCCATGATCGTGTCCTCCGAGCAAAAAGTCGCGGGAACCGTGACTGACTAGGCGGCGCCGGATGCCGCGGCGGCGCCGGGCGGGCCGAAGAGGTTCGGGTTCATGCTGCGGGACTGGGCCTCGGCCTTGGTCACCAGGCCTTTGGCCACCAAGTCCATGAGCGCGTTGTCCATGGTCTGCATCCCGTCTTTCTTGCTGGCTTGCATGATGCCGGGAATCTGGTGGAGCTTGGCCTCGCGGATGAGGTTGCGGACGGCGGTGGTGCCGGTCATGATCTCCAGCGCGGCGACCCGCCCGCCGCCTTTCTTTTTGAGCAGCGTCTGCGTGACGACCCCCTCGATGGATTCGGCGAACTGGGCGCGGATCTGGGCCTGTTGGTTCGGCGGGAAGACATCGATGATGCGGTCTACGGTCTTGGGGGCGCTGGAGGTGTGCAAGGTGCCGAAGACCAAGTGCCCCGTTTCCGCGGCCGACAAGGCGAGCTGGATGGTTTCCAGGTCTCGCATTTCGCCGACCAGAATGATGTCCGGGTCTTCGCGCAGGGCCGACTTGAGCGCGTTGGCGAACGAATGGGTGTGCGGGCCCAGTTCGCGCTGGTTCACCAGACATTTCTTGGATTTGTGGACGAACTCGATCGGGTCCTCGATGGTCAGGATGTGGCCTTCGAAGGTGTCGTTGAGAAAGTCCAACATCGCGGCCAACGTGGTGGATTTTCCCGACCCGGTCGGGCCGGTCACCAACACCAACCCCTTTTCCTTTTCGCACAGCTGGCGGAGGATGGGGGGCATGCCCAACTGTTCCAGCGCCAGGATTTTGGTCGGGATGGTTCGGAAGACGGCGCCCTCGCCGCGCCGTTGCACGAACACGTTGACCCGGAAGCGGGCCACTTCGCCCATTTCAAAGGAAAAGTCGCACTCGTGCTTTTCCTGAAAGACCTTGCGCTGCGAGTCGTTCATCATGTCAAAGACGAGGTCGTGGACTTCTTCCTTGCTGAGGGCGGGCGAGTCCAGCTTTTTCAATTCTCCGTGAATGCGGAGCATGGGGGGCTCGCCTGCGCTCAGATGGAAGTCCGAGGCGCCCTGCTCCACACCGAAGGCCAGCAACTGGGTAATGTCCATCGGGATGCCTCCTCACGTGGATCGAATTCGGTTCTTCAGTATACCCAAATCTGCGCGGGGGGGCCAGATGAAGGGCCTAAATCAACCGCAATTCCTGGCCGGCTTGACGAAAGGCCGCGAGGGCTTGGGTCAGGTGTTCGGGCCGGTGTTCCGAGGACACCGTCGTCCGAATCCGGCTGGTGCCTTCGGGCACGGTGGGGGGGCGGATGGCCGGAGCGAAGACGCCCAGTTGGAGCAGGCGTTCGGCCAAGTGGAGTGCCTGCTCCGCCTCTCCGATCAGCACCGGTACGATCGGGCTTGCCGTGTCGGCGATCCGGTAGCCCAGGCCGAGCAACCCGTCAATCCACCATTGCCGGTTTGTCCAGAGACGGGTGCGGCGTTCCGGCTCGTTTCGAATGACGTCCAGCGCCGCGAGCGACGCGGCAGCTGTGGCCGGAGGCGGGGCGGTGGTATAGATAAAGGACCGGGCATGGTTGACCAGATACTGAAGCATGGGTTTCGGGCCGGCGACGTAGGCGCCGCTGCCGCCGAGCGCTTTGCTGAGCGTTCCCATATGGAACGGCAGGCGGGACTCCACCCCGAAATGCTCCAGCGTGCCTCGACCGGTGGCGCCCATGACGCCGGTTCCGTGCGCATCATCCACAAGCAGCCGGGCCGCGTATCGTTCCGCCAGGTCGAGCAGGTCGGGCAGCGGGGCAAGGTCCCCGTCCATGCTGAAGACTCCGTCCGTGACGATCAGGGTGGTGTGCCGGCCTGTGCGTTTGGCGAGGAGTTGTTCGAGATGAGCGGGGTCCCGATGTCGAAAGACGCGAAACGTGGCCCCGCTGAGTCGGCATCCATCGATGAGGCTGGCATGGCAGAGACGATCGGCCAGGATGAGGTCGCCGGTTCCCACCAGGGCGGGAATCAGTCCGATATTGGCCAGGTAGCCGGAGCCGAAGACCAGCGCGTCGTCGGTGCCCTTGAAGCGGGCCAATGCCGTCTCCAAGTCTTGATGCGGGGGCAACGTACCGGAAATCAGGCGTGAGGCGCCCGAACCGACGCCGAATCGCTCGATGGCGGCCACAGCGGCTTGCTTGAGCGCCGGATGGGTGGCCAGGCCCAGATAGTCGTTGGCCGCCATGAGGATGATAGGGCGACCTTCCATGGTGACGACCGGCCCAGGCGCCGACTCCGTCAGCCTCAGGCGGCGGAGCAAGTGTTGGGTCTGGAGTTGGGCGAGATGCTCTTCAAACATAGCGGTGGCTCGGAAAACCGGTGGTCGCCGGTACGCTATACTGCGCTGCCCGGCGCTGTCAACGAACCATCCGGGCCAGAGGCCGACGGTTCACGCAAAGACACGACGAGAATTGACAAGCGTTTCTCGAACCTTGTATAACGGCCCACGGTTTGCGCGCGTTGATCATCGTGCTCACGGATTTTGTCTACGCAATATGTCGTACCGAATCAGACTGGACCAGAAAGACGGCACCCCCGGCGAAGCTCAGCTCCTGAGCGGCATGGACCGATTTCTGGTGACGGTTCAGGAGAATCGGGCGAAGGTGTTGGCCGGTCTGGTGGCGCTGCTGGTGGTGCTTGCGGTCATCGGCGGCGCGGTGTGGTACGGCCAGCGTCAGGCCGATGAGGCGTTCGAGCTCAGTCGGCAGGCCATGGTGCTCTCTCTTGACCGGCCGGCGGACAAGCCGGCGGTGGCGGATGAAAATCTGAAGAAAGCCATCAGCCTCTATCGGCAGGTGATCGAGCAACATCCCCGATCCCCCGCGGCGCCCATGGCCTTGTACAATCTGGGAAATGCGCTCGTCCAAGCCAATGACTTCCCCGGTGCGGTTGAGGCCTACAAGCGATACATTGCCGCCTACGGTTCGAACAAGGTCATGCTGGGGCTCGTCTACCAGCGGCTGGCGTTCGTCCATTTGTTGAACGGCGACCGGGAACAGGCGGTGAAAGCCTTCTCTGCGATCATGGAGGTGCCCGGAGCGCTCAACAAGGATCAGGCGATTTTCGAGCTGGGCAAGTTGGAGGAGAGCCAGTCTCGCCCCGAAGGCGCTCTGGCCCGGTACCAAGACTTGACGAAGAACTATCCCAATTCTCCGTTCGCCAGCGAAGCGGCCGTGCGGATCAAGGCCCTGGAAGTGAAGAAGGCACCCGACGCCGGCGCCACAGGAAACGTGCCTCTGCCAGTCCCTCCCCAAGCCGGACCGCCGGCCAAGTAAGTTTTCTTCTGCATCAATGACGCGCCGGCCTGTCCGGCTCCGTGGGTGGAAGGCTGTCTAGCGGCTGACGAGGAGAAGTTCGCCCGGCTTCAGGCGACGACTGGCCAGATTGTTTCTGGCCTTGAGATCCTGGACGGATAGGTGAAAACGTTTGGCGATGGTCCAGAGACTGTCTCCGACCCGCACGCGATACCAGCCACGAGACTCCCCGGCCGGATCGGGGCGATGCTTGGCGAGCTTGGGAAACCGCACCGGAGGCTTCCAGGTCGGAATCTGGTCCAGGACCTGCTCCACTCGTTCCTTGCTGCCCACCGGAACTTTCAGGTGATAGTG
>JAGWTI010000148.1 GCA_028876065.1 Nitrospirota bacterium | reverse complement strand
GGACTTCGACGTCCAGCCCAATTCTGCCGCCGCCGGACCGACCCGGTCCCGCACCAGCGCTTCGAGCTTCGGCCGGTCGGCCGGTTGGATGATGCGGTTCAAGCTGTGGAACGAATCGAGGAGCAGGGCCCAGACGTTCCTGTCCCGTTCGCCGCGGAACCGGGCGGTCAGGTCCAGGTAGTCGGGGAGGGGCATGAGGCCGGCGACGGTGGCGGCCCAGGCGTCGTTGACCAGATTGAACCGCTCGATCGCCGCCAGCCGTTCCGGTTTCTGGAGCAGGCGCGCGAGCAGGTCCGGCGCATAGTGCACCCGATAGAATCCATGACCCCCTTCGTTGACCAGGGCCGACTCGAATCCGGCCGGGAGGTCGAGGTGCGTCTCCGCCTCCGTCAACAGCAGACGGTGGGTGCGACTCTGCCCGTTCGCGACGAGGCGCACTTGGAGCGGCACCTGCCATCTCCTGGGGGCGGATGGCGCGGCGCCCGGCTCGGGATCGGCAAGATAGGTGAAGTGCCGTTGCGTGAAGCGCAGCCGCTTCCCGTCGAGCGTGACGCCGATCAGGGGATAGCCGGGTTGGAAGATCCACCCGTCCATCAAGGCCGGGACCGGCTGTTTGGCCGCTTGCCCGAGCGATGTCCAGAGGTCGCCCGTGTCGGCGTTCCGGTAGGCATGGGTGCGCAGGTAGAGGCGGACGCCCTCGCGGAAGACGTCCGGCCCGATATGCTGCTCCAGCATGCGGAGGACCGAGGCGCCCTTTTCATAGGTCAGCACGTCGAACATGGCGTCCGCGTCTTTCGGCGCGTGGACCGGATATTCGATGGGCCGCGAGCTGCGCAATCCGTCCACGGCAAAGGCCGCGGCGCGCGACACGCTGAAGGTCGTCCAGCGTTGCCACTCCGGTTTCCAGGCATCCACGGCCAGCACTTCCATGAAGGTGGCGAAGGCTTCGTTGAGCCAGAGGCCGTTCCACCAGGCCATGGTCACCAAGTCGCCGAACCACATGTGGGCGTTTTCGTGCGCCACGACATCGGCGATCCGTTCCAGCTCCGCATGCGTGGCGGCTGATTCGTCCACCAGCAGGGCGGTCTCGCGGAAGGTGATGGCCCCCAGGTTTTCCATCGCGCCGGAGGCGAAGTCGGGGATAGCCAGGAGGTCCAGCTTGTCGCCCGGATAGGGGATGCCGTAGTAGCCCTCGAAGAACCGGAGCGAGAAGGCGCCGATCTCCCGGCCGAACGAAGCCAGATGCTTCTTGCCGGGGACGCTCCAGACGCGCAAAGGAGTCTCGCCGATGGCAACCGGCTCCGAGGCTTCCAGCTTGCCCACGACGAAGGCGACCAGGTAGGTGGACATGCGGATCGTGTCGGCGAACTGCACGATCTTCTTGCCTTGTTCCATCCGCTCGGACGTGATCGCGGTGTTCGAAACGGCCGTGAAGGCCGGATCGATGATGAGGGTTGCGGCGAAGACCGCCTTGAAGTCCGGCTCGTCCCAACAGGGAAAGGCCCGCCGCGCATCGGTCGCTTCGAATTGGGTGGCGGCCAGAGGGCGGGCCTGGCCGGACCCGTCCTGATACGTGCTCCGGTAAAACCCCCGCAGCTTGTCGTTCAGGGTGCCTGTGAAGGAGAGGCGCAGGCGCCAGGTGCCGGGGGAAATCGTCGCGGCGAACTTCAGCCGACACCGTTCCGAAGCTGCATCCGATTCCACCGTGGCCCGGTGCTCCGCGCGCCGGCTGCCGTCGGACTGTTCGATGGAGGCTTCCGAGATTTCCAGCTCGACCGCGTTCAACAGGAGTTCCGTGGTCGGCTCCTGCACCGTCACCGTCACGGTCTCGGTTCCGACAAAAGTGAACGTTGACAGATCCGGTTCCAGGCGGAGGTCATAGCGGGTCGGGATGACATGGCGCGGCAAGCGATACTGGTCCACTCGGTTCCTCTCTTCTGTTGGCATGGGTGGATAGAGCAGTTCGATGTCCTCTCCCTGGGGCCGTCCGACCAGCCAGGCGCGGGCCTCTGCTCCGGGCGGATTCACCACCAGGCCGATGCCCCAAAGCCGGACGATGTATCCGGCTATGGCGGGGAGCGAGGCGAGCGCGCGACGGCGGGTGACGTATATGTACAGGAGGGAAGGCTCGCTCAGCAGGCCGGCGATCCGCTCAAGCATCCCGCATTCCGGCGGCCGGGACTACCGTCTCTCGGCTTGCCGAACCTCGATTCCTTGTTGGGTGCCCACGATCAAAATATCCGTCCGGCCCACGAACAGTCCGGTCTCGACCACGCCGGGAATCTCGTTGAGCCTGGTTTCGAATCCGGCCGGATCGTCGATGCGCGGAACATGCAAATCCAGAATGTAATTCCCCGCCTCGGTCTGGAACGGCTGGCCGTCCTTCTCGCGGAGGAGGACTGTGCCCCCGTATCCGAACGCATCGCTGACGGCTTGGATTTGACGTTCGGTGCTGCGCCAGCCGAAGACCGCCACCTCGATGGGCAGGGGAAAGGCGCCGCCCAGGGCCGGCACGCGCTTGGATGCGTCCACCACGACGATAAATTGCCGGGCGGCGGCCGCGACGATCTTTTCCCGCAACAACGCGCCTCCGCCTCCCTTGATCAAATTGAGTTGCGGGTCCACCTGATCCGCCCCGTCGATGGCCACGTCGATTTGCCAGGCTTGGTCGTGGTTCAACAGCTCGATGCCCTGGCTCCTGGCCAGCTCGGCTGTCTCGGTGGAGGTCGGCACACCCTTGATGGCCAAGCCGGCTCGAACTTTGTCTCCCAGCGCCAGCACCATGTATTTGGCGGTGGAGCCGGTGCCCAGCCCGATGATCTGGCCATGGCGGACATGGCCGACGGCCGCTTCGGCGGCCCGGCGTTTGAGCTGATCGGCCGGCTCGGTGGTCGTCATGCCGCCTGGGCTTGTCGCAGCTGGGCCGCCACGGAGGCGGCTCCCAGCAGCGCGGTCTTGGGGTTCATAATGACGCGCACGGGAATCGCGTTGAGCAGGGTCTTGTACCGGCCCTTGGCGACAAAGGCGCGCATGAAGGTCCCGTCTTTCAATTTGGGGATGAGTTTGGGCGCAATGCCCCCGCCGACGTAGAGGCCGTTCAAGGCCAGCGCCTTCAAGGCCAGGTTGCCCGCTTCCGCTCCGTAGATGGAGGCGAACATGTCCAGCGCTTGTTGGCACAATTCCGATTGTCCGGCCAGTCCCACTTCGGCGATCACCGCCGCCGCGTCGCTGACTTTGATCCGCTCGGCGAGCCACGTCGGTTCGTTGCGCTTGGTGTCCCGCAGAAACTCATAGATGGCATGCAATCCGGCTCCGGAGAGCACCCGCTCGTAGCTCACGTGCAAGTAGCTGCTGCGCAGATGGCGGAGCAGATCGATCTCCAGGTCGCTCGTCGGCGCGAAGGAGGCATGGCCTCCCTCGGACGGCATGGGATGGTAGCGGGTCCCGTCGCCATACAGAATCGCCTCCCCGAGGCCCGTGCCTGCGGCGATCAACGCCATGGCGGCCGTGGGCTGACCCGGTCCGCGGGACGCGGCCCCCGCGTTCAACACCGTGCACTCGTCCGGTCGCAACACGAGGAGTCCGTAAGCCGTCGCTTCCAAATCGTTCAGGAGCCGGACCTGCTTGATCTTGAGATGTGCGGCCAGAGCCGTTCCATCCATCACCCAGGGAAGGTTCGTGGTCTTGCAGCGGTTTTCGATGATCGGCCCCGCCACGCCGAAGCAGGCGGTTTCGATGACGGGCGGCTCTTCTTGAACGGGCGGAGCGGATTCGGCCGCTTCGGTTGTCGGCTCATCGTCCGTGGGGACCGGCGCCGGCGGTTCCGGTGGGCGCAGGAACTCGTCGATGACTTCCTCGAGCGACTTGAAGTCGGCGCTGGCGAACGTTCGTTCCCGCACCGGTTCGACTCGCTCGTGCTTCCAATCGAAGAGCGCGAGGATCGTTTTTGTCCCGCCAATGTCGCCTGCGAGTATCATTCATTCCCCCAGGATGTTGAAAACGGCTTCCAGCTTTGTTCTCGGTCGCTCGATCCCCTCAACGTACTTCTCCAGTACGCCTTAGGGGTCTCGCTTCCTGCGGCCTCGCTGGAAGACCGTTTTGAACATCCTGCCATGA
>JAGWTI010000059.1 GCA_028876065.1 Nitrospirota bacterium | reverse complement strand
ATAGATGATGTGGATGCCGTAGCGTGTCGTGATGGCGTCCAGAAAATCCATCAAGCCGTTTTTCTGATACTGGCCCAGCAGCCCCCCGGATTTGCTGTGCTGGAGCGTCCCTTCGATCACCAGAAACCGGTGGGGGTAATCGCGGAGGGGGTTGAGTTCCCCCAGAAACCGCTGGCGATTGCCGGAGGGGTTCGAGAAGGCCGTCATGACCTCTTCGACCCGCTTGCGCAGCACGCAAAAGATCTTCGGCGCTTCCTCGATGATGTAGTCGCCCGCCGGGATGGTTTGCCTGACGGTGCCGGCGATGCGGCTGAATCCTTCGAAGGTGTAGGGGAGGTTCTCCTTGGGGTCCACGAGCAGATGGCAGGCGGGCACCATGACGACCGGGTGCCCTTCCCGGGAGAGGGTCACGGCTGCCTGGGGCCCGCGGGGGCCACTGCGGGATCGTGAGGCCGGCTGGGGACGGGGCGGCGGGGTGGTGTGGGCTGAGGCGTGCGGGGCCGGGCGTTGGGGCGGCTGGGGCGAGGGAGACGGCGGCGTGGCGGCATCGTAGCGGGCGCGTGATGCCGGGTCGCTGAGGGTTTGATAGGCCTGGTTGATCAGTTGGGTGCGGGTTTCCGCCTTCTTGTGCAGGGCCGGGGAATGGCTGAAGCGGTCCGGATGCCAGACCTGGATCTGCTCGTGCCAGGCTTTTTTGATGTCCGCGTCCGTGGCGGTCCGCGCGATCTCGAGCACCGAGTAGTAGTTGACCTGCCGTTCTTCCTTCATGGGGCTCTCCGTTCCAGTCCGATGAGTGTAGCCGAGGAGAGGGGCGGAGCGCTAGATCGAGACCGGCCGCCCGCCGCCGGCTCGATCCTGGCCCCCGCGCTTCGTGGTGCGCAGCGTGAGCGCGACGGCGAGGGAGACGGCGGCGCAGAGGCTCAGGTAGAAGGCGGGGGCCAGGTCGTTGCCGCTCCATTCGATGCCGAGCGCGGCGATCAAGGGGGCGGTGCCGCCGAACAGGGCCGACCCGATGTTGTAGCCGACCGAGAGGCCCGTGTACCGCTGCGGCACGGGGAAGAGCTCGGCGACGGCGGCGAAGAACGGGCCCATGTAACAGGCGACCAGCAGGGTGAGCAGAGCTTGCGCCGCGATCATGCGGGGCAGGTCGCCGCTCGTGAGCCAGAGGAAGAGGGGATAGGACAGGAGCGACAGTCCTGCGGCGCCGGCGATCAGCAGGGGCGGTTGTCCGATGCGGTCCGACCAGGCCCCCGTCAGGGGAATCAACAGGGCCAGCAGCGTCATGCAGCCCGTATTGAGTGCGAGCAGGGTGGCGAGGGGCAGGGCCGTCACCGTGGCCAGGTAGGACGTGCCGTAGACATACAGCAGATAGAAGGCGCCGCCGTGCAGCCACACGAGGCCGATGACCTTGGCGACGGCCGGCCGCTGCGTCAGGCACACGTCGCGGATGGGGGAGGAGGCCAGTCCCCCCGCCCGGCGGATGGCGTCGAAGTCCGGCGACTCGGGCGCCCTGGTCCGCACGTACCATCCAGCCACGGCGCTGAAGCCGCCCATGATGAACGGAATCCGCCAGCCCCAGTGATGGAGGGCCTCCGCCGTGAGGCTCGTGGCCAGCAGCGCGCCCACGCCGGACCCCAGGAGCGCGCCGACCTGGGCGCTGAAGCCGGCCCAGCTTCCGACGTAGCCCCGCCGGGTCGCGGCGGCATGTTCGACGAGAAAGGTGGCGGACCCGGTGAATTCTCCCCCGACCGACAGGCCCTGGAGAAACCGGCAGAGCGTCAGGGCCAGGGGCGCGGCCGCCCCGATGGCCTCGTAGGTCGGCAGGAGCCCCATCAGACAGGTCGGGACGGCCATGAGCAGAACCGACCAGGCCAGGGCGGTGCGCCGTCCCAGCGTATCGCCGAGATGTCCGAACAGCAGCGCCCCGAGGGGGCGGGCCAGGAACCCGACGGCGAAGACGCCGAAGGCGGAGATCAACGAGGCGGAGGGACGGTCGGAGGGGAAGAACAGGGAAGCGAAGACCGGCGCGAAGTAGCCGTAGAGGGCGAAGTCGTACCATTCGAGCACGTTGCCGATCGCGCCGGCGAGGAGCGTCTTCTTCGAAGCTGGCGTCGTGGACTTGTTCATGGGAATCCGGTCCCCTCGGTCGGAGCCACTGGTCCTTAGCCTGCGGCAATGACGGACCATAGACAAGTCTTTTCTGGGCCAGGCAGGGCTTGAGGAGCGTCGGTGGATTTTCTCCGCCGGCATCCATTACGATAAGACGCTCTTGGGCCGGCGATTCACCAGACAGAGGGAAGAAGGGGCATCATGGATATAGACGCGTTTCGGCAGATGGTGGCGAAGAATCCGAAGGGGTTTCTGGGCCGGTACGGGCTGGGGAACAAAATTTTGCAGGAAGGCGGGAATCTGGAGGAGGCGGTCGAGCATTTGCGCGTGGCGGTGCAGCTCGATCCGGTGCACGTGGCCTCGCACCTGGCTCTGGGCCGGGCGTTGGTCGGCCTGGGGCGGAAGGACGAGGCCAAGCCGGTGCTCACGGCCGGGATCAACGCCGCGTCGTCTGGCCGTTCGAGCGGCGGCGTGGATCTGGTCCCGGAGATGCGGGCCTTGCTGCAATCACTCGGGTGACCGGCGCAACCATGGGCGCAGGGGGGACGATATGAAGCTGGACGAAGCGAGACAGCGGATCGAGTCGGCGATCGAGCAATATGGCCAGCATGCGGCGAATGCGATCGAGCTGGTGATCAACGAAGTCCGCTCCGACCAGGGGGCCAAGGCGGTCAACGACCTGATCGACGAATTCGACCTGGAGCTGCTCTACAACATCCCGCCGCTGGAATCCGACTACTCCAACAGCTGACCGTCGTCCTGCCGGTTGCCTGCCTGGCGACCGCAAGACCGTGCTCACGACGGGATTGCCTGCCGATCATGTGCGGGCGATTGACAAGCACGTTCCGTCCCGTTAGCGTGGCGTCCTATGGCGCGGTTGACGGTGATCACGGGGGCGAGTTCGGGGATCGGGCTGGCGGCGGCCCGCGCGTTTGCGGCGGCGGGCCATCCGCTGCTGCTGCTCGCCCGGCACATGGAGGCGCTGCCGGACCTTGCGGGCAAGCCGGTGTTGTATGCCTCGGTGGACGTGGCGGATTTCGACGGGGTCGAGCGTGCGGTGCGCGACGCCGAGCAGGCGTACGGCGGAACGGACTGCCTCGTGAATGCGGCGGGGTTCGTGGATGCCCGGCCGTTCGGCGAGGTGACGCCCGCGGACTATGAGCGGGAGATTCGGACCAATCTGCTGGGCGTGTTCAACGGGATCAAGGCGGTCCTGGCCGGCATGACCGAGCGCAAGGCCGGGACGATCATCAACATCAGCTCGATCTCGGACCGGAAGACGGCGCCGGTGGCGCTGGCCTATACGGCGTCGAAGTACGGAGTCCGGGCCCTGTCCGAGTCGCTTCGGGAAGCGGAGGGGCAGCACGGCATCCGCGTCGTCAACGTGGCGCCGGGCTACGTCAGGACCAACATTCACCGGGGGATGGGCATCACCTTCGAGGAATATTGCCGCAGGCTGGGCCATCCCGATTTCATGACGGCGGACGAATTGGCCGCGATCCTTCTCTATTGCTACCAGTTGCCGGCGCACCTGTGCATCCGGGATCTGGTGGTGGCGCCGACCCGCACGACGTTCTGATCAGCGGAGACCAAGACGCTATGAGCGCGTTGACCGCCTATAACCAGGTGCCGCTTCCCTCGTTCATGTACGGTACGGCCTGGAAGAAAGAGGCCACGACCGGGCTCGTTTTGCAGGCGGTGGCGGCCGGTTTCCGGGCCATCGATACGGCCAACCAGTTGATCCATTACGAGGAGGCGCTGGTGGGGGAGGCTCTGCTGGCGCTCGCGAAGCAGGGGATCGGGCGGGACCAGCTGTTTCTCCAAACCAAGTTTACGCCGGTCAACGGCCAGGACCATCGCACCCCTTACGATGCCAAGGCCGACCTCACCACACAGGTGAACCAGTCCTTCGCCAGTTCCCTGGCCCACCTCCACACGACCTACCTGGACTCCTACGTCTTGCACGGTCCCTATCAACGCTATGGGCTGGGGGCGGCGGATTGGGAGGTCTGGGCGGTCATCGAAGGGCTCTATGTCTCGGGGAAAACCAAGATGATCGGCATCAGCAACGTCTCGGCCGAGCAGCTGGCCCAGCTCTGCGCCAGAGCGGCCCACAAGCCCATGGTGGTGCAGAACCGCTGCTATGCTTCGCTCGGATGGGACAAGGAAGTGCGGGAGATCTGCCGGACCCAAGGCCTCATCTACCAAGGGTTTTCGCTGCTGACCGCCAATCGGCCGATCCTGGTCGAGCCGGACGTGCGGGCCATCGCGCAACGGGTCGGGGCCGGGGTCGCCCAGGTCATCTTCCGGTTCGCCATGCAGGTCGGGATGTTGCCCCTGACCGGCACCACGAATCCCCAGCACATGGCCGAAGACCTCCAAGCCGACCGGTTCACCCTCACCCCCGACGAGCTCCAGGTGATCGAGACGATCGGGATGTAAGAGGCCGGGGCTGAGGAACGGCGGGCCCCGTCGGCCTCGGCACGATGCGTTGAACCCTCGCAGCTATTCGCGTTGTCCCATTGGCCGGCCGCCTTATCGGACTAGCGGAACGGCGCCCGACACCATTTCTCCCATTTACCGTCTCCTTCCCGCCGTGCCTCCGCCTCCCTGCCCATCCGTTCCAGCCGCGGGAGGAAAAGAGGGGTGGCGGGAACGCGTCGCTCATGGACCCGTTCCCGTTTTGGATAAGGGCTCAGAGGTTTCAGGTGGGCATTTCCCAGGCGGACGAGGAGGGGTGTTCGCTGATCAGCCGCTCATGCTCGGCGAGGTCGTAGGGCTCGATCGTCAGCTCGGTCCGGTCCATCGGTTCCGCGCAGGCAGGCGAGCAGAGAAATTCGACGAGCGCCTGCGCCTTCCCTTCCGTCGCAAACCGGCACAAGCCATACTCAGGCATCCCGGACGCCGGGTGCCAAAACGCCAGCTCGACGGCGCTCCCCTGGTAAATCCCCAGAGCGCGGTGCCCGATCTGAAACCCGCCGGACAGATGGGACGAACGTTCAAGCGACATGGGGAACCGTGAGGGTCGTCATGACGACCCGTATGATAGCGGAGCTGCTTCCCCGGACACAAACCATGAAGATGGCAGTTGGTGTGTCACGGCTTCGCGTTGCTTTCTCACGCCTACTGGCATAGAATTCCATCGGCCTACAGGATGCGTTATGGCTGCGCAGAAACAACCTCTCATTACCTCAACCCCCGACATTCTAGGCGGCACGCCGGTCTTTTGCGGAACACGGGTGCCTGTGCAGACCCTCATTGAATACTTGGAGGGAGGCCAGACGATCGACGACTTTCTCGAAGGGTTTCCGACTGTCACCCGTGAGCAAGTGATTGCCTTCCTCGAGGAAGCCAAGGCCAGGATGCTGACCGTCGCTTCGTGAGAGTGCTCCCTGACGAATGCATCGACCGCCGCTTGGCCAAGGATATCGATGGCCATGACGTGGTCATGGTGCCTCAAGCCGGCTGGGCCGGCATCAAGAACGGAGATTTGCTCGGACTTGCGCAAGAACGGTTTGATGTCTTCGTCACGGTTGATCGAAACCTTTCCTTCCAGCAGCACCTGCCCCATTTCGCCATCGCCGTCATCGTGTTCCAGGCGCCGACGAATCGCTTGAAAGACCTTCGCTCCTTACTTCCGCAACTCCAACAGATGCTGCCACTGGTTCCCAAGGGCGAAATGCGTCGGGTAGGCCGGTAGAGGGTTCTTGTGAAGATCGCCATCATCGGCGGGGGGCCGGCCGGGCTCATGGCCGCGGAAGCGGCCAGCGCCGCCGGTGCCCAGCTCGGGCAGCCTGTTGAGCCCCTTCAGATTGACCTCTACGACGCCATGGCCTCCGTGGGGCGCAAGTTTTTGCTGGCCGGGAAGGGTGGCTTGAACCTCACCCATTCCGAACCAGTGGAACCGTTCCTGGCTCGCTACGGAACCCGTCGTGCCCGGATCGCTCCGCTGCTGGCTTCCTTTGGGCCGGACGCGATACGGGCCTGGGCCAAGGGACTCGGCATCGAGACGTTCGTGGGCACCTCCGGCCGCCTGTTCCCTTCCGACCTCAAGGCCGCGCCGCTGTTGCGCGCCTGGCTGCGCCGGTTGCGCCGGGCCGGCGTGACCTTCCACGTGCGCCATCGTTGGCGCGGCTGGGATGAGCAGGACCTTGGGGCTCTCCGCTTTGACACGCCACAGGGACCTCAGACAGTCAAGGCCGACGCAGTGATCCTGGCGTTGGGCGGCGGCAGTTGGCCCAAGCTCGGCTCCGACGGTGCCTGGGTGCCGCTGCTCGCCGGGCGCGGCGTCCGCATCGAACCGCTCCGTCCCGCGAACTGCGGCTTCGACGTCGGCTCCATTGGAAGAGTCGGATGGACCGACCACTTTCGCGCCAAGTTCGCCGGCCATCCGGTGAAGTCTGTGGCCGTGATCGTGAAGACCGCGGAGGGGGGCGAGCTGCGGCAGCAGGGCGAGTTCGTGATCACAGAGACAGGCGTTGAAGGGGGTGCGATCTATGCTCTGTCCGCCCGGCTGCGCGACGAGATTCAGGCCAAGGGCGTTGCGACCTTGTTCCTCGACCTCGCGCCGGACCGGGACTTGCCGCGGTTGATCGAAGACCTGTCGCAGCCGCGCGGGTCGCGCACGGTGGCCAAGCAGCTTCAGAGTCGGGCGGGGATCGCCGGGGTGAAAGCGGGGCTGTTGCGCGAGGTCCTGCCGAAAGAGGTTTTTGCCGACCCGGCCCGGCTGGCTGCTGCCATCAAGGCCCTGCCGTTTCGGTTGGTCGCGCCACGTCCGTTGGAGGAAGCCATCAGCACGGCCGGCGGGGTAGCCTTCGAAGCGTTGGACGAACGGTTGATGGTCCGTGCCGTCCCCGGCCTGTTCTGCGCGGGCGAAATGTTGGACTGGGAAGCGCCGACCGGCGGCTATCTCCTCACCGCCTGCTTGGCCAGCGGAAGGGCGGCGGGCGCCGGCGCCGTGGCCTGGCTTCGCCCGCCTGCGTCATAACCGCTTCGTCGGCAAGCGCCGACGGCTCACCCGAGTTGGACCGGCTCGGCGGCGAGGTCGCGCGATGGCACCGCGGCTCCGGCTTCTTCGGGCGGCGCCTCGATCTCAAACCGCTCCCGCCTGATCTCGTGGCCGCTCCGGCTGCGATATACCAGTTCGTCCGTGTCGAGATCGTATTCCGGAATCTCGGCGCTCTTCCATCGCTGCACGAAGTAGTGGGAATAGAGCGTGTAGAGGCCGTGGTTCTTGCGGTTGTGCCGCAGGACATACTCCGGCATGGTCTGCACGTCCAGGTCGGCATGGTAGTGCTGGAGCCAGAGGTAGTCGCCGAGAATCACCATCTTGATCAACGGCGGGTCCGAGTAGAGCTTGAGCTTGACGGCCTTCCCCATGGCCTTCAGCCGCTTGAGCAGCTCGATGCTTTGCCGGACTTCCTCCCGGAAGGCGGCCAGCGTGTATTCGGGATGGGCGATGGCCAGCATGCGCTGGCTGGCTTCCTGGCTGTAGGGGTTCACCAGCAGAATCTTCGCCCCGAGGCACTTGTCGAGGACCGACGACAGATCGCCCACCTGGTCCACGAAGGTGCTGCAGCCGCTGGACCCGATCGCCATGATGGTGCGGCCCGTGCCCTGCTCCTCCTTCAATTGCTTGATGCGCCGCTGCGCGCCCTGCGTGCGGCGGGGGAAAAACGAGACGAGGCCGGCCTCGGTCGCCACCGTGGCGAGGGCCCGGTCCTTGATGCTGCGGCGGACGTAGTTGAGGCCGACGATCAGGACGATCGCCGTCGTCATTTCGACGGCGATGAGCGAGAGCTGTTCATGCTCCACCCGGGACCAGAACGACAGGAACTGTTTGGCGCCGGCCGGAAGCATGAGCGCAATGCCCGCGCTCAGGGCGACGATGGCGATGTGATAGAGACTCCCCGCGGCGTCCCGAAGGAGCGTGCGGGCGGTTGACCAGGATTCTTGAAACAACGATGCACCTCTTTGTGTTGGACTGCACGATTCCCATGTCTATGTCGGGTTGCGCAATGCGAGCGACGGGCGGTGGAGCTTGCGGCGGCCGACTCGGCGGTGCGTGCTGCGACAGCGTAAAAAGACAAATCGCGTAAGACTCTGTGACTCCTCGAGGACTGCCGCCCCCGAGCACGAGAGGTCTTACGCGATCGGGCCCACTGTACCACGGATGGTTCCGCGGCGCAATGGCGGCGAACCTGGGGTCGTGGGTCGGTTTGACCGGGCCGAGTGAAATAAGGTCTTATGGAGGCCGGAATGTCGGATCGCGTACGGATGCCGGAAGCAACGGCGAAACGAGCTGACGGGTATGGACGCTCTTACCGCATTCGGGTTGTGTGCGGTCACCGCAATGTTGGTCTGTTATGCGCTCGAAGATCGCAGCGCGTGGTTCATCTTCGGGTTCGCGCTCGCGTGCGCCCTCGGGGCGGTCTATGGTTTCTTGCAAGGGGCATGGCCCTTCGGCGTGGTCGAAACGATCTGGGCGCTCGTCGCGCTCCGCCGTTGGCGACACAAGCGCACAGGTTCACAGTGACCCGCTCCCGAACGTGGCCACGACGACCGGCGCCGCGTCGTCCTTGCGATGGCGCGCCGTTCGCCGGCGTCTTGTCCCGCAAACGCGACGGGCGCTGGACTTTTTACTATGAATCATGTTCATGATGCTCCGATGAACCAGCGGAATCTCTTCACCGTCGGCTTCTTCGCCGTCCTCCTCGTGTTGCTCTGGCAGATCGCGCTGATGTTTCGGCCGTTCCTGCTGCCGACCGTCTGGGCGGTCATCCTGGCGCACCTGATGTTTCCGCTGCACGGCCGGCTGACGGTCCTCTGCCGGGGGAACGTCACGATGTCGGCGGCCCTGCTGACCGTCGGCATCATGCTCCTGGTGGTGGTGCCGCTCGTCGCGATGGGCTTCCTGCTGGTCCATGAGGCCCAGGCCGCGCAGATGACGGTCGCCGCCTGGATTCAATCGGGCGGCATCCAGCGGCTGCCGGAACAGCTGGCCGCGCTGCCGCTGATGGGGGAGCGGGTGCAGGAGTGGGTCGGCTGGTTCGTCGTGACGCAGGGCAATTTGGACGAGTTCGTCCTAGACAGCGCCAAGGCCCTCAAGCAGTTTCTGGTGGAGGAGGTCACCGGGATCGTCGAGAACGTGTTCCTGCTCAGCGTGAACTTTCTCGTCATGATCCTGGTGCTGTTCTTCCTGTTCAAGGACGGGGCGCGTCTCTTCGACGGCTTCTACCGGGTGGTGCCGCTCGACAAGTCGCACAAGACGAGGATTTTTGTCCGGCTGGACCAGACCCTGCGGGCGGTCGTCAAGGGCGTCCTGGTCGCGGCGGTGGCCCAGGGCTTCGCCGCGGGACTGGCCTATGCGGTGCTCGGGGCCCCGTTCCCGATGTTCCTGACCGCGATCACGATGGTGCTCGCGCCCTTGCCGGTCGGCGGTACGGCGCTGGTCTGGGGGCCGGTCGCCCTCTATCTCTGGTGGGCGGGGCCTCTATGGAAGGCGCTGGCGATGTTGGCCTGGGGCGCGGGCATCGTAACGATGGTGGACACGGTGTTGAAGCCCTGGCTGATCGGGCAGGGCGCCCAGATTCCGGTCCTGTTCATGTTTTTCAGCATCGTGGGCGGGCTGGCCGTCTATGGGATCGTCGGGTTGTTCCTGGGGCCGATCATCGTGGGGCTCCTGCACACGGCCATCCATATCTACCACGAGGAATACGGCAAGGCGGAGGTTTCGTCCGGAGGGGGCTAGCGTATCGCCTGCGTCTGCTTCTCTTCGAGCTCGCCCCAGCGACGGTAGAGCCGTTCCACTTCCAGACGCGCGGCTTCCAGCGCGTCGCACCGGGCCTGCAGGGCCGCCGCATCGGAGGCGACGGCCGGATCCTCCACCGCCGCCTGGCAGGCGGCGAGGGTTTCCTCCGCCGAGAGAATCGCCTGTTCCATCCGCCCCCACTCCTGCTGTTCGCGATAGGACAACCCTTTTCGCTTGGGTGAAGCCGGCGCGGCTCCGTTACGGGCCCGTCCCTCGGAGGACGCCGGTCGTCCGGCGTCTTTCCTTTCTTGCGCCGATTCCCACTGGGCATAGTCGGCGTACCAGTCGGCCCGGCCCAGTCCGTCCAGGGCCAGGAGGAGGGTGGAGACCCGGTCGAGGAGCCAACGATCGTGGGTCACGAGCACCAGCGCCCCGGGAAATTCCAGCAGGCTCTCCTCCAGGACGTCCAGAGTGGGAATGTCCAAGTCGTTCGTGGGTTCGTCGAGGATCAGCAGGTCGGCCGGCTGGAGCATGAGCCGCGCGATGAGGAGCCTGGCCTGTTCTCCCCCGGAGAGCCGCGAAACCGGCAGGTCCAACTGCTCCGGCCGGAACAGAAACCGCTTCGCCCAGGAGGCGAGGTGCACCGAACGGTCGCGATAGACCACCGCATCGCCTGCGGGGGCCAAGGCGCGACGGAGCGAGAGGGTAAGGTCGAGCGAATCGCGGTGCTGCTCGAAGGAGACGATGCGGAGGCCGTCCGCGCGCCAGATCGTGCCCGCGTCCGGCTCCAGGGCGCCGGCCAGGAGGCGCAGGAGCGTGGTCTTGCCGCTGCCGTTGGGGCCCAGCAAGCCGAGCCGCTGGCCCGGCCCCAGCTGGAGGTCCAGCCGGCTCACGATCGGCTTGTCCCCGATGGTCTTCTCGATCTGCTGCGCCACCAGCAGCTGCTTGGACTTCCGTCCCGACGCGACGAAGTCGATGCCGGCGGTGCCCTGCTTCGCCCTGGCCTGGGCCTGCGCCAGCTCGTCGATCAGCTGCCCCGCCGCCTGCACGCGCGCCTTGGCTTTCGTCGTGCGGGCCTTCGGCCCCCGGCGCAGCCACTCCACTTCGCGGCTGACGCGGTTGGCGAGCGAGGCCTGCGCGTCCGCCTGCGCCTGGACGTGCGCCGCGCGCTGCTCCAAAAATTCGCTGTAGCGTCCGTTGGCCTCGAAGACCCCGTTCGGGTAGCAGCGGTTCAACTCCAGCATGCGCGCGGCGACCGATTCCAGAAACCGGCGGTCGTGGCTCACGACCAGGTAGGCGCGGGTCTCGGCCTGCAACAGCGCCTCCAGCCAGAGAATCCCCTCGACGTCCAGATGGTTCGTCGGTTCGTCCATCAGCAGGAGGTCCGGCTCCCGCATCAGCGTGCGCGCGATGGCGAGGCGCTTGCGCCAGCCTCCGGAGAGGGTGCCGACCGGCTGGTCGGCGCGGGCAAACTGCCCGATGCTCAGCGCCCGCGCCACGATCCCCTGGTGTTCGTGCGGGTCGAGCCCCTCGGCGAGCAGGACTTCCGTCAGCACGTCTTCCACCGTCTGCCCGTCGGCGAAAGTCGGTTGCTGCGGCACGTAGGCGATGCGCAGCTGGCGGCGCATCGAGCGCGTGCCTCGATCCGGCTCTTCGAGGCCGGCGAGGATCTTGAGCAGGGTGGACTTGCCGGAGCCGTTGGGCCCGACGAGGCCCACGCGATCGCCCTCGAAGAGGGACAGGCTCAAGTCGTCGAACAGGGGCTTGACCCCGTAGGTCTTGCTGATCGACTCGCAACTCAACAGAATCGTCGGTGCCATGGTGCTCCGGTCTTGCTCTTGTGCCCTTGTCCGATCCCCGACCTCTCGCACGCGCTCGGTCGGCTCTCGGCCTGCCGATGACCGGGCCGGGCCTCGAGTCCCGTCTGCGCAGATGGTATGATGCGCAGGTTTGTGGAGTGAGGCGAACGGATCAAGAAATCTGAAGACAGTATACGGGGTCCGATGCCTTGTCTGCCACGCTTAATTTGAAGCGGTGGCCTGCTCGGTTGACCGGATCGAGCCGTCCTCGCCTCCTGCGGTTGCGCCGGCCGCCTCTGCCCCGGAAGTCTGCGGGCGCGTGCTCGACCGGTCACCCCCTGTCTTCCGGCGACCGTTCTCCGCTTCGCTTGACCTGGCTGCGCGATTGGTCTAGAGAAGGAAAATCATGCAGATCCATGTGGCTCCAGCTCAACCGGACGATGCGCCGGTCATTGCCGAGATGGTCGGCGAACTGCTCGGCGAGATCATGGCCGCCATCGGGACGCAGGCGTTCGGGTTCCATCAGGGCGACACGGAGGCGCGCGCGCACGCCTGGCTGAAGCGCCAGTGCTACACCGTGTTGCTGGCCCGCGCTGCCGCCGGCGGGGCGGTGCTCGGGTTTCTCGCCTTGTACGAAAGTTATGCCCTGTATGCGGAGGGGGCGTTCGGCACGATTCCGGAACTGTTCGTCCGTCCGGCCTCTCGCTCCTGCGGGGTCGGGAGGGCTCTGTTGGCCGAGGCGAAGCGGATCGGGCAGTCGAGAGGCTGGACGAGGCTCGAAGTGACCACCCCGCCCTTGCCGCAATTCGACCGGACGTTGGCCTTCTATCGGCAGCAGGGATTCTGCATCTCCGGTGGGCGCAAACTCAAAGTGGATCTCTGAACGTGGAGACGAGCGTGAAACCCGTTGTGCAGCAAGAACGGACCGGGTGCGGGATTGCGAGCGTCGCGGTTCTCGCCGGGGTCACCTACCGGCAGGCGAGTCGGGCGGCGCGGCGGCTCGGCATCTCCTCGGCCGATCCCCGCTTGTGGTCCGAGACCGGTCCGGTGCGCCGGCTGCTGAAGCAGTATGGGATTCGCGCCGAGGGCCGCGAACGGCCCTTCGTCTCCTGGGAGGCTCTGCCGGCCTGCGCGCTGCTGGCCGTCAAGTGGCACAGGGAGCAGGGGCGTCCCTGCTGGCACTGGGTGGTCTTCCATCGGGGTCCGAACGGGCCGGCGGTGCTCGATTCCAAACGGTCCTTGCGGAGGCACCGTCGCACCGACTTCGGCCGCATGACACCCAAGTGGTTCATCCCCGTCACGGTTCCCGGGGTTGCGTCACGGTAACGGAGTATGGCGGAGTATATTTTCGAGCGGGCCGAAGACCGGCGCGAGTTGGAGCGGCTCCGGTTGATCGAGCGGGTATTCGATCCGGCCAGTCGCCGGCTGCTCCTCGCCACGGGGCTCCGATCCGGATGGGCCTGCCTGGAGATCGGACCCGGGGCCGGGTCCATTTTAGCCTGGCTGGGGACGGTGGTCGGTCCCACAGGCCTGGTGACGGGAGTGGAGATCAATCCCCGGTTCCTCCAGAACGAGCCTGCGCCGCCGGTGCAGGTGATCGTTGGCGATATCCGCACCGTGTCCCTGCCCCTCCGGTCGTTCGATCTGGTGCATGCCCGATTCCTGCTCATTCACCTGGCCGATCCAGGCCCGGTCCTGGACGTGCTGCGCTGCCTGCTGAAGCCCGGCGGCCGGCTCGTGCTCGAAGAGCCGGATTTCTCCGCCTCGTTGGGCGTGACCGGAAGCCCCGGTGCCCTGGCCTCGGTGGCGAACGTGCATCGGGCGATTGAACGGATGTTCGCCGGACGCGCCCTGGACCATGCGTTCGGGAGCAAACTGCCGTCGCTCCTCCGGCAGCGGGGCTGGGAGGACCTCTCCGTGGAGCGGGAGGCCCGGCTCTTTGCCGGCGGGTCCGACATGGCGAGGATGATGCGGCTGTCGGCGGTGCAGCTTCGGGAGCAGTATCTGGCCACGGGAGCGGCGACCGAACAGGACATCGAGGCCTATTGCCGGTTTGCGGACGATCCGGAGACCGGCGCCGTCTACCACGGGGTCGTCCGCGTGACGGCGCGGACGTCGCCCCGGTCCTGACGCGGGGCTTACAGAAACACCGTCCGGTAATCCTGCGTCGCCAATGTCCCCGCGTGCAGGTCCCACTCGACCGCGAACAGCGCCGACCGGTCCGACGACAGGGAGAGGAGGCGCTTCCCGTCTTTGACCACGACCGTTTCGGCCTTGGTGAAGTCCAGCGTCCGGTCCGGGCCGGTCCGGTTGCAGACGATGAGCGGGAGCCCCGTGTCTCTGGTGCACCGTTCCCACTCGCCGCTCGGCCCGTGCAGGCCGGGCGCCCAGGCGGCCGCCGACACCAGCAGCTCCGCCCCCTGGGCCTTGAGGCTCAGGCAGACTTCCGGCGCATAGGCGTCCGCGCAGATCAACATTCCGACCAGCTTGAAGGGCCGCACCGGCACGGCCGAAGCCCGCTCGCCCGGGCTCGACCAGGCCTCCGAGCCCACGCGCAGCGGATGGACTTTGCGATGACGGCCGGCGATGGTCCCGTCCGCCTCGATCACGAACAGGCTGTTGTAGAGTTTGCCCGATGTGCGGTCCCGTTCCGGATGGGAGAGGAACAGGGTCACGCGCCGGCGGGCGGCGAGGCGGCACATGTCCGCCATCCAGGGGTCCGGTTGCGGCAGGATCCAGTCGGTGCCGAGGCGGTCGGCGAAGGTGTAGCCGGTGACGCAGAGTTCTGGCGTGACGATCCAGGCCGCGCCGAGGTCCGCTGCGGCGGTCACCGCCGTTTCGACGAGCCGGCGGTTGTGCGCCAGATCGCCGGGCACCGGCGCGAGGTGGAGCAGGGCGATGCGCAGGGCCGGCCCCGGGATGGGCTCCGCCGGCGCCCGCGCGCCCAGGAGGGTGGCGGCCGTGCCGAGCAGACCGGCGCGCAGGAGCTGTCGTCGGTTGAGCGGCATGGCCGAGGCCGTTACGGCTTCACGATGTCGAGCAGCTCGACTTCGAAGACCAGCGTGGCGCCCGGCTTGATCTGCGGCGGCGCGCCCCGGTCTCCGTAGGCCAGGTCGGACGGGCAGACGAGCCGGCTCTTGCCGCCCACCTTCATCTTCGGCACCGCCTGCGTCCAGCAGGGGATCACGTTGGCCAGCGGGAACGTCACCGGCTCGTGCCGCTGCACGGAGCTGTCGAACACGGTGCCGTCGATGAGCGTGCCGTGGTAGTGGACCTTGACCGAATCCGACGCGTTGGGCGAGGCGCCGGTGCCCGGCTTGATCGTCTTGAGCACGTAGCCGGTCTCGCCCTTCGTCGCGCCCGGCTCCGCCGCCGCCTTGGCGAGAAACGCGGCGCCGGCCTTCTTCTCGCCTTCCGCTCCCGCCGACATCCGCGCTTGCCGGAGTTGCTGGATCTTGGGGCCGTAGGTCTGGAGATCCACCTTGGGTTGCCGCTTGAGCACGCCGTCCGCCAGCCCGGCCCTGACGAACTCGAACTCGGCCTCGGTCAGCGCGAACCCGCTCACGTTCTGGCTGATGGCCAGGCCCAGGGCATAGAGGGTCTTCTGCTCGTCGGTCGTCGGGTCGGCGGCGATGGCTTGGCCCGCCGCGCCGAAGCAGAGCAGGGCCGTGAGGAGCATGATCGTCGTGCGCATAATGATCCTTTCGTGAGCATGAACGGGTGACGGTGCCGGGAAATATTTATCACACTTGCCGGCCGATAAGGAATGCATCTTACGAAGCCGGTCGCGATCGGCCGTGCGGCGCGCGCAGATCCTGGTCCGGCCCGATCGGCACGATGCGGGTGGGGTTGATGTCGTCGTGGGTGATGTAGTAGTGGCGCTTGATGTGGTCGAAGTTGACCGTGTCCGCGATCCCGTCGGTCTGATAGAGGTCTTTGAGGTAGCCGAAGAGATGGGGATAGTCCACGATCCGCCGGAGGTTGCACTTGAAGTGCCCGTGATAGACGGCGTCGAACCGGACGAGGGTGACGAAGAGGCGCCAGTCCGTCTCGACGAACCGCGGGCCGAAGAGGTACCGCCGATCCCGGAGGCGCGCGTCCAGTTGATCCAGCGCGTCGAAGAGGCGCCGCGCCGCCTGTTCGTAGACCCGCTGCGACGTGGCGAAGCCGGCGCGATAGACCCCGTCGTTCACGTGTTCGTAGAGGAAGGCGTTCAGCTCGTCGATGTCGTGCCGCAAGGCCTCCGGGCACAAGTCCAGCTGGCTGTCGGTGAACCGGTCGAAGGACCGGTTGAACATGCGCATGAGGTCGTCGTCGGAGTTGGTGACGATGCGGTGGGTCTCCTTGTCCCAGAGCACGGGCACGGTGATGCGTCCCTGGTACTGGGGGTCGGTCGCCCGGTAGGCGTCGCTCAGGAATTGAAACCCGTTGATCGGATCCGGCGCATGGCCCGGCCCTTCGCGGAAGGCCCAGCCCCGGTCGTCGCGGATCGGGTCCACCACGGTCATGCCGATCACGTCTTCCAGCCGCTTGAGCTTCCGCACGACGATCGTCCGGTGCGCCCAGGGACAGGCCCAGGAGACGTAGAGATGGTACCGTCCTTTTTCCGCGGGGAAGCCGGATGCGCCGTCGTCCGTCACCCAGTGGCGGAAGGCGTCCGCCTGCCGCCGGAACGCCCCTTCGGGGCTCTGCTCGTCGGGGAATTGCGCCTTGGCGGTCATGGCCTCTCCTTCTTCTTCCTGCTTCGCCTCGCCGGGCTCACAAGGTCTGGAGGATGAAGCATTTCAGGTAACGGGTTTCCGGCATCCCCGCCAGCACGGGATGGTCGCGCGCCTGGCTGCGCGCTTCCAGGAGCCGGAGCGGCCGCTTCGCGTCCCGCGCGGCTTCCCGGATCGCCTGCCAGAAGGCGTCTTCGCTCACGTGGTGCGAGCAGGAGCAGGTGACGAGCCAGCCTTCCGGGCGGAGCAGCGCGAGGGCGCGCAGGTTGATGTCTTTGTAGCCGGCCAGCGCCTGGGGCACGGCCTGCCGGTGGCGGGCGAAGGCCGGCGGGTCCAGGATGATGCCGTCGTACCGGTCCCCTTGCCGTTCCAGGCGGCGCAACGCCTTGAACGCGTCGGTCTCCTCGTAGCGGCAGAGGTGATCGACCTTGTTCAGCGCGGCGTGTTCGCGCGATCGGACCACGCCCGCGGCGCTGACGTCGAGCCCGACGACCGACCGGGCCCCGTGCAGCGCCGCCTGGATGCCGAAGGCGCCCGTGTGGCAGAAGACTTCCAGCACGTCGGCGCCCGAGGCCAGCGAAGCCGCCGCCAGCCGGTTTTCCCGTTGATCGCAGAACCAGCCGGTCTTTTGTCCTTGCGCGATGTCCACCAGGAAGCGGGCCCGGCCTTCGGTCACCTCGACGAGGGTGGGGCCCTCGCCGCGCACAAACCCTGTTTCGGTGGGGAGCCCTTCCTGCGCCCGGCTGTGGCTGTCGTTGCGTTGATAGACGGAGCGGGCGCCGGTCTGCGTCATGAGGAGGTCCGCCAGCGCCGCTTTGCGGCGGTCCATGCCGAGGGAGAGGGTCTGCATGACCAGCACGTCGCCGTACCGGTCCACGATGAGCCCCGGCAGGAGGTCGGACTCGCCGTGGACCAGGCGGTAGGCGCTGGTGTCGGACACGACGCGGGCCCGCAACGACCCGGCGCTCCGCAGGCGCGCCGCCCAGAAGTCGGCGTCGATCGGCTCGTCCTTGAACGTCAGGATGCGACAGCGGATTTTCGAACTGGGATTGTAGAAGCCTCGGCCGCAGAAGCGGCTGGTGTCGGTGAACAGATCCACCAGATCGCCCGGCGCCGGGTCGCCCGCGACGGACTCGACCTCCGTGTCGTAGACCCAGAGGTGGCCCGAGGTGAGCTGCTGCGTCCGTTTGCGTGACAGGCGGACGCGTCCCGACGGTTTGTCGTCTTGCATGGGGATCGTTCTCCTGGAGCGATGGCGGCTGACCGGCTTGTCTGCGGCCCTCAGTGTAACAGATGTGCCGGGCGGTTCGCTCAGGCCGTCGTCCCCGCGTCAACGGCCGCCGCGGCGCCGCATCAGGCCATAGAGCGGCGCGCCGGCCAGCAGGGTGCCGGCCGCCATGACGGCCTCCATCGGCCGCTGGATCAGGCCGTAGGCGATGATGATCAGCGATACGACGATGAAGAGGCCGGGGAGGAGCGGATAGAGCGGGACGCGATAGGGCCGCGGCAGGTCCGGCTGCCGCCGGCGCAGGACGATGACGCAGCTGACGGCGAGGGCGCTGAAGCCGATCAGCACGAACCCGCTGTAGATCACCAACTGTTCGAACGTGCCCGAGAGAATGAGGAGGGTCGCCCAGAGACTTTGCAGGATGATGGACGGTCCCGGCGCCCGGCCTGCTCCCCACTGCGCCGCAAAGACCTGCGGCAGCGCGCCGTCCCGGGCCATGGCATAGTAGACGCGCGGGCCGGCCCAGACCATCGCGCTGACGGCGGCGGCGATGGACAGGCAGAGCAGGAGGGTGATGAATCGGGCGGCCTGGGGCCCGAACAGGGCGGTGGCGGCTTTTTCCGCCACGGGGAGCAGGGGCGGGGCGGCCAGCTCGCCGACCGGAAGCGCATAGAAGTAGACCAGGTTCAGCAAGAGGTACAGGCAGCCGATGAACAGGGTGCCCCAGAGCATGGCGCGGGGAATGGCCCGGCCCGGGTCCTCGATTTCTCCCGCGATATAGCCGGCTGCGTTCCAGCCCGAATAGGCGAAGATCACGAACATCAGCGAGGCGATGATCTTGCCCGGTCCTGGCCCTGGCCCGGCCGGCGCGCCCGGCTCGGCGAGGTGCGCCCAACTGCCTTGCCCCACGAACCAGGCGCCCAGCAGAAACAGGAAGACGGCGCCGACCTTCGACAGGGTGAGGAGCCGCTGCGCCAGGCCTCCCGGCCCGACGCCGGCGAGATGAACCGCCGTCAACAGCCAGAGCAGCGCGAGGGCCAGGAGGGTGCCTGCGCCTCCCGCCTCTCCGCCCGGCGAGACGAGTTGCCAGGCGTAGGCGGCAAAGCTCATGGCGCCGGCCGCAATCGCGGCGCTGAATCCGACGGTGAACGAGGCCCAGCCGCTCAGGAAGGCGAGGAACGGTCCGTAGGCGCGTCGGAGGTAGACGTATTCGCCCCCGGCGTAGGGCAGGGCGGCTCCCAATTCGCTGTAGGAGAGGGCGCCGGCCAGGGTGAGGCAGGCGCCGAAACCCCAGAGCAGCAGGATGACCGCCGGATCGCCGAGATCGCGGGCCATGAAGCCGGTCGTCGTGAAGATCCCGCTGCCGATGACGTTGCTGACGAGCACGCAGGCGGCGGTGAAGCCGCTGACGCGCCGTCCGTTTGCCGGATCGTCCAGGGTCTGCTGGCTGGGTGCGTGCATGCGTGGGGCGCTACTTGGCCGGCACGTCCGGGCGCGGGTCCTGGGTAAAGCCGTTGCGGTTCGGCATGCGGACCTGGGGGAGCGAGACGGCGTCCATGACGGCGTCCTGTGCGATGATCCCGTTTTGCGCCAGTATCCAGGCCGTCACCGCATAGACTTCCTCCGCGGCGAGCGACTGCGGCGCGGGGAAGGGCATGGCCCGGCGGATGTAATCGTAGAGCGTCGTGGCATAGGGCCAATAGCTGCCGACGGTCTTCACCGGGTGTTTCGTCGCGAGCGTGTCTTGCCCGCCCACGAGCTGGGGCGCGGGTCCCTCCTTGCCGGTCACGCCGTGGCAGGAGGCGCAGCGGGAAGAAAAAATGCGGGCCCCTTCCTGCGCGGTGCCTTGTCCCGGCGGCAACCCTTCTCCGGTCGGGGCAACGTCGATGTCCCAGGCGCGGAGCTCCGCTTCCGTGGCCGGACGGCCGAGACCGAGTGGGCCGTCATCCGCCCCCAAGAGGCCGGTTCCCGACGTCAGCAGAATCCCGCACAGCAAGACCGAGCGGGCGAGGCGTCTCTTAGACGTGCACATTGTGCACCGTTCCGTTGGGCGCGATGAGCCAGCTCTGGATCGCGTTGTAGTGATAGACGGAGTTGACCCCGCGGACCGAGACCAGCGTCTGCCGGGTCGGCTGCACGTAGCCGGTGTCGTCCATGCAGCGGGACTGGAGCGTCGCCTCCTGCCCGTCCCATCGCCAGGGAAGCCGGAACGCGGTGGCGCATCGGGGGAGCACCGGGTCCTGGAGCTGCGCCGGTTGCCAGGTGCGGCCTCCGTTCGTGCTGACGTCCACGTGCGCAATGCGGCCCCGGCCGCTCCAGGCGAGGCCGCGAATCTCGACGAAGCCCGGCGCCACCTGCTGACCGCCGGACGGGCTGGTGATGACCGACTTGGCCTCCATGACGAGCGTGAACTGCCGCGCCGTCCCGTCCGGCATCAGGTCCGTGTACCGGGCGGTTTCGTCCCGCGTCATGAACGGGGCCTGGCCCAGCTTGAGCCGGCGCAGCCACTTGACGTTGGCGTTGCCTTCCCAGCCGGGGAGGAGCAGCCGGAGCGGGTAGCCTTGCTCGGGCCGCAGGGCTTCGCCGTTCTGGGCGTAGCAGACCAGGGCCTCTTCCAGGGCCTGGGCCAGAGGGATCGAACGGGTCATGGCCCCGGCATCGGCGCCTTCCGCCAGCATCCAGGCCGCCTCCGGCTTGGCGCCGACCTCGCGGAGCAGGAGGGCCAGCGGCACGCCGGTCCATTCGCTGGTGCTCATCAGTCCGTGGATTTCCTGCGCCGTGCGCCCCTCCGGCTTGTGCCATTCGCCGGCCGAATTGCCGGCACATTCGATGAAGGTCAATCGGGAGCGGGACGGGAACCGCTTCAACTCTTCGAGCGTGAAGGTCATGGGCTTTTCGACCAGGCCGTGGACGAGCAGGCGATGGCGGGCCGGGTCGATGACCGGCACGCCGTTGTGGTGCCGTTCGAAGTGGAGCGCCGAAGGGGTGAGGATGCCGTACAACGCCTGCAGCGGGGCGAGAGAGCTGGTGGCGCCGGCCAGGCGCAGGTCCCGTTCAAAGGCGGACCGTTTGCCGTACGGGGTCGGGGGATGTCCGGGGATGCGGGTCGTGTCCTCCGTGCCGGGCGCCGGTTTGGAGGCGGAGATCGGCGCGGCCTCCAATGGGGACCATACGGCTTGGGCGGCGGTTGCTCCGGCCCAGGCTGCGGCTCCGGTCAGGAGCGCCCGTCGGCTCACCGCCGACCGGCCGTCGGCCTGGCCTTCGGCTGGGGACTCGACAGGGGGTGGATCCGATGGCGTGAGCTCGTCATGGGCCATGGGTGACCTCCGGGGCGGTCGTCCGATGGGAGGAGCATATCATAACCCCCGGCCGGCCGAACGGGGCGGATGTCTTAAGTTTTTTCTTCCGTCTGCCGACAAGTTCAGTGAAATGGATGCGAGTGCACGATGATGGCTCAGGAGCTACGAGTGGCGAGAATTTTGGTGATCGACGATGAGGCGGCCATCCGGACCATGCTCCGGGATATGCTGGAAAGCGAAGGCCACGCGGTCGTCGATGCCCCCGACGGCGCCGTCGCCATGAAACGATGGCAGGAGCAGTGTCAGGATCAACCGTTCGATCTGATCATCACCGATATTCTGATGCCGGAAAAAGACGGGCTGGAGGTGATCCGGGAGGTGCGCCGCCTGTCGCCCGGCACGAAAGTCATCGCCATTTCCGGCGGCAGCCCGCAAGTGCATGTCCGTTTTCTCGACATCGCCGGTCATTTGGGCGCGTACCGCACGATCGACAAGCCCTTTGCGATGCATACCTTGCTCGATGCCGTGCACGCGGCCTTGCACGAGCCGTCCCGGCATCCGCCCGCCCAGTAGACCGACCCCGGCGCTTCTGCACCACTGTATGGTTCGTCGCGCATGCCAACGGCGGTGCCGTATGCCGTGCGCGGCGGTCCGTTCCGGAAACGGAGGCCGGAGCGCCGACCGAGGCCCGTCCTGACGGCGCTAGTCGCAGCCGATGCGTTGGCCGGATCGAATGAGGCCGTTGGCGTCGGCGATGAAGATCAGCCGGCAGCTCACGTTTCCGCCGTACATGGGGAGCAGGTTGAATTCGTCGGCCTGTCCGGGCATGCGGTCGACCGTGAAGTCCCAGCCCATTTCTTCCATGCCGTCCGCGGAGGTGTGGGGATGGAGGTTCGGCGGCCCCAACTCGTAGTAGAGGTCTTTTTTGTTCTTGCCGATCCAGCGGTTGATGACGTCGTCCCAGGTCTGATAGAAGCCGGTGACGCCCGGCTCCATCGTGCCGGCGCAGCCGCTCGGAAACGGCATCAGCCC
>JAGWTI010000147.1 GCA_028876065.1 Nitrospirota bacterium | reverse complement strand
ATGTCCACGTTCAAGGACGAGGATATCTTCAACACGGTCTCCCGGGACATGAAGGATACGACTCCGGAAATCGGCGACAAGATTGGGGACGACGACTTCGCTGTCCCGACCATGCCGACCTTCAAGTACACCCTCTCGGAAGAAGAGATCTGGGCCATCGTCGCCTATGTTCGGACCTTGCACGGGATGCAACTGACCTACAATGTCGAGGGCCGGAAAAAGGAACTCGCCGATCAGTTGCAGGCCGCCCAACAGAAGTTCGATCAGGCCAAACAAACGCTGGATGCGGCGGAGAAGAAGGCCAGCGACGAGGCGGAGAAGAGCGGTAAGGATGTGGATGATGCCGCGACTGCCAAGGAGCAAGAAGCCATGGGCGCGGCCGCCAAAGAGCTCGAGGCTGCCAAGACCGCTTCGGCTAATTTCACCGCGAGACCGAAGTTTGCCTCCGTGCCCAGGCCGGATCTGACCATGGCAGCCGACGTGGCGGCCCAGCAAGCCGAAGTGGGCAAGCGGCTCTATTCGAATAAGTACGGCTGCAACGCCTGTCACCGGGTTGGGGAAGAAGGGGGCGTCGTCGGTCCGGCCCTCGATCGAGCCGGTTTCCGGCTGAACAGTACCTGGGTGGTACGCTGGATCAAGTATCCCCAGAGCATGAAGCCGGAAACCCGCATGCCGAACCTCGGGATCAGCGATCCCGATGCCAAAGCGATCGCCATGTACTTGGCCACGCTGCGGGCTCCCAAGCCCGACAAGCCCATCGAGAAACCGGCCAGCTGAGGCCGTTCCGTCCGTTGGCCGGAGCCTATGCTAGGGGAATAGAGCTCCGGACCAGACGCCCGCCAGGATTGCTCCGCCGATCCAGACATGTTGCTTGAACAGGGCCAAGGCGAGGGGGGGCGGCACGGTGCCTCTCACGAGGAAGACCTGCCGGCTCATCATCAAGGCTGCCACAGCCAACATGGCGTAGAATGCCGGACCCAAGCCGGCAAGCCATCCGGCCGCTCCGACCGAGACCAGCATTCCGACAAAGCAACAGGCTACGGCCGACCACGTTCGTGACCCGAAGTAGATGGCCGAGGACTTCACGCCGATTCGCACATCGTCCTCGCGATCCTGCAACGCATAGATTGTGTCGTAGCCAAGGGCCCAGCAGATGGTTCCGGTGTAGAGGAACCAGACGGGCAAGTCCAGCTGGTTGCGAACCGAAGCCCAGGCCATGACCGCGCCCCAGCCGAATGCGATACCGAGCACGGCCTGGGGAACTTGCACGAACCGCTTGGCAAACGGATAGAGGGCGGCCAGGAAAAACGCCATCGGACTCAGCAGGACGGTGAAACGATTGAGACAGTACAAGAGGCTGGCCGAGGCGGTCAGCAGGAACACGGCAGTCCCGATGGCAACCTGTCTGCTCAGCGTTCCGCTGGCCAGAGGGCGCGTTTTGGTACGTGCCACCTGGCGATCGAACGAGCGGTCGGCCAGGTCATTGAGCACGACCCCGGCACTGCGCATGAGAAACGAACCGGCGACAAACAGCAGAAGCAGGAGCAGCGGGGGATGGCCATCGGAGGCCATCACCAAGCTCCAGAGGGCAGGCCACAGGAGGAGCAAGGTGCCGGATTGGTTCCGGAGCCGGATCAAAATAGCCAGTTGTTGCCAGGTAGCCGGGGCCTCAAGACCAAGGGACGCGGAATTCGTCTCGGGCTGGGGGAGGGCAACCATGCGGCTGACCTTAACGCAAGCCGGAAAACTCTGTCAACGCCGCGGCTCTCTCAGCCATGTCCGGCCTTTGCGGTTGCCTTGCTGCGAGGAATCCGGTATAACCCTAGCGTGTGGGCTGTGTCCATCTTCTTGGCCCCCCTGCCTGTGCGTAGACTCAGTATGACTCGCATTGCTATCTGGTTTCTGTTCCTCGCGGCTTTCACCGGCTGCAGCGGTCTCACGTCTCGCCCCTGGTTCGGGGGCGATAGCCGAGGCTATTGGCTGCCGCTCACCGTCGATCTGCAGGTCGATCCTACGGTGTCGAACGCGGCGTTCGACTACACGAATGCCTGCCAGCAACCAGCCACGCTGGCTTTCGGCGAGAAACTCACCAAGTCGGTGAGCCGTGAGATAGGGATGGCCTTTGAGCATGTCAATGATGGGCAATCCAAACAACCTGCGAAGGGGTCTCCCGACGGAACCGTGCAGGTGACGCTGGGGTTGAAGGACCTCGACCTGTTTATCCCGCGACATGAGACCAACAGCTATACGGCCGCCGTGATGCTCGGCGGGACGGCGACCTATGTGGATAGCAGCGGAGCCGCTGTCTATTCGAAGAGTATCCGGACCGAAGCCCGAGGCACGGTGGAGACGGAGCGGGGGAGTTGCGACGTGCAAGGTCTCGACGGCTTGGTTGCCCAGGCTGCGGCCGCATTGGCCCAAGGGTTCAAAACGCACCTTGGGTCGTCCAGCCAGATCCGGCAAGCGGCGACCGAGAAAAAGCAAGGTGGCCGTCCAGCCGGTGCCGCCGCGACGATTCCGACTCCGGCTCATGCCCCTGCCCTTGCGGCATCGTCTGCTCAACCCGCTACCTTGTCCTTCCGGGCCATGTTGCGGGATGAAAGCCAAGATAATGTCTTGGAAGGGGCGGAGCGGGTCACGGTGGATGTCGAGGTCAGCAATGCGGGTCCGGACGTCGCCCGCGGTGTCATCGTGACTTTGAAGGGAACACCGGCGTTGATTCAGATGCTGCAGAATCCGATTCCGGTCGGTGACCTGCCATCGGGAGAGAGCCGACACGTCACTGTCAGCGGGAACCTGCCTCACATGTCCACGGTCCAGCAGGCGGAATTGATCGTCTCCGTGGAAGTTCCCGGGGGGGCAACCGGGCCAGTCCGTCCGAAGAAGTTTCTGGTCGCCTTGCGTCCCGCCAAACCGGAGAGCGTAGAGGTGTTGTCGGTCGACGTGGATCAAGTGCCCGCGCCGATCCGAGGCTTCGAGCGAAAGAAAGCGGTCGCGCTCGCCATTGGCGTGGGAAGTTTCCGCGAGCCGGATATGCCCGGCGTGAAATATGCCGCCCGCGACGCAGATGTCATGGCGAGCTATTTCAAGACCGTCGGAGGGATTCCGGCGAAACGCGTGAAGCTGCTGATCGACGAACATGCGCTGAAGGACGACTTGGTCGAGGCCTTCGAGGATTGGCTCCCTCAACAAGCAGAGGCCGGCGGGGTGGTGTTCGTGTTCTTTTCAGGCCGGGCCCAGGTGGAGCCCAGCACGGGCTCGGTCGTGTTGCTGCCCTACGAAGGGAATGTAGGAACGTCGCTGAAGGGCTTTTCTCTCCGTCGCCTGCAGACCGCTTTGGCCGGCCTTCCCGTCCAGCAGGCCGTAGTGCTGCTCGATGTGACGCTTGCGACGCCCCCTGGCGCAACGTTGCCGGATGGCCGGGCAACGGGGCTCGACCCGGTCTGGGGGACCCCGGAGGTGGCGGACGGCAAGCTGGTGCAGATGATCGGGGTCAGCCAAAGCCAGCTGACGCATCAGTATGAGCAAGGTAAGCATGGGCTGTTCACCTATTTTCTGCTCAAGGGATTGGCCGGGGCAGCCGATCGAGATCACAACGGGACCGTTGTCGCGGGAGAGCTGTTTGAGTATGCCCAGCGGCAGGTCTCTATGACGGCCAAGGCGGATTTTGGAAACGAGCAAGACCCGGCCTGCGTGCCGGCACTGGTGCCCGCGTCCAAGGCCTGGAACTTACCCATGGCGCGTGTAAAGTAGCGCCTGTAACTCATTGACAGCTCGGCCCCGACCTGCGTAAGATTCGAAGTTATTTCCTGCCTCGCATGCCAGTTCGAGAGCCGGCGTAGCTCAGTGGTAGAGCAGCTGATTCGTAATCAGCAGGTCGGTGGTTCAATCCCACTCGCCGGCTCCAGTCACCATCTGCTGCCAAAACGCCCGCCTTGTGACGGTGCGAGGCTATCGCACATCGTTGATGATCGAGACGTGAGGAGCGCCACCTTCATGAGAGTGTGTTGGGGGAATACCCCCATTCGCCTGCTATGCACCAGCCTGGTGAGCCTTGCGCTCGGCGCAGGTATCGTGTGGGAACAGGCTGCGCTCGCTGCCGGAGAGCAAATCACCGTGGTGCAAGAGGAGTCACTCGGCGCGGGCGCCAAGGCGGTCGTTGAAGACATCGGAGCCTTACTGACC
>JAGWTI010000058.1 GCA_028876065.1 Nitrospirota bacterium | reverse complement strand
GTCAACGAAGCCACGATTCGGCAGTATGTCCGGTACCAGGGCGAGCAGGAGACGGGTCAAGCGCAGCTTGAACTTTAAGGAGACCCCGCCTGTAAGGGCGGGGTTCTTCATTGGAATGCTAAGTCGGTCGTTGCCTATGTGTCAGTGCGGAGATTCAGTTGACGGTAAGGCCTGTTGTGACGTATGGTGAAGCCTGTTTTGAGCTGATGGCTGAAGGCTAGGAGCGTATAAGATCATGAAGATATATCTTGCCAACCCCCGAGGCTTCTGCGCCGGGGTGGACCGAGCGATTGATATCGTGGAGTTGTCGCTGAAAACGTACGGGGCGCCGATCTTCGTCCGGCACGAAATCGTCCATAGCCGCCATGTGGTCAATTCCCTGCGGCAGAAGGGGGCGGTGTTCGTGGAGGAGCTCAACGAGGTGCCGGATGGAGCCATCGTCATTTTCAGCGCCCACGGGGTGGCGAAGGACGTCTGGGCCGAAGCGACTCGTCGCCATCTGAAGGTCATCGATGCGACCTGTCCGTTGGTCATCAAGGTCCATAACGAAGTGAACCGGGACTACACGCAAGGGTATGAATTGATCCTGATCGGCCATGCCGGGCATCCGGAAGTCATCGGGACATTGGGGCAGGTTCCGGACAAATTTCACCTGGTGTCTTCCGTGAAGGATGTCGAAGCCCTGCAAGTGGAAAATCAGCACCATCTCTCGTATGTGACGCAGACGACGCTCAGCGTGGACGAATGCCGTGACATCGTCGAGGCTTTGAATCGGCGGTTCCCGAGGATCAAAGGGCCGCATCAGGAAGACATTTGCTATGCGACCCAAAACCGGCAGAATGCCGTGAAAGAATTGTCCGGCCTCGTGGATGTGATTTTGGTGATCGGTTCCCCGAACAGCTCCAACTCAAACCGGCTCCGGGAGTTGGCCGAGCGCTGTGGCATCCAGTCCTACCTCATCGACTCCTCGTCGGATATCAATCCCGATTGGGTCAAAAACGCCCGTGCCGTGGGTATTTCCGCCGGGGCCTCGGCTCCGGAGGTCTTGGTGGCCGATGTGGTGGAGTACCTCAAGCGCTTCGGAGCTTCCGAAGTCGAGGAATTGACGGTGATCGAGGAAGATGTGGAGTTTTCCTTGCCCAAAGAATTAGTCACGATCAAGTCCGTGTCGCAGGCCTCTGCATAACCCTTCTGTTTGATTTGTTGCCTTCACAGGGCACCTCTTTTCTCACCCCAACTGATTGGGGTGACGATGTCTTTGCCCCCTTCATCCGGTGTTTTCTTTTGCTTTCAAGCGTCTTTTTATGCTACAAGGTCCCCCACTGCCTGTAGTGGGGCCCGCGTTCTCGTACCGGACCTATTGATGAGGGAGGAGCATGCATCTTAAATCCTTGGAATTGACAGGGTTTAAGTCGTTTGCCGAAGCCAAGATCGAATTTCCCCCCGGCATGACCGCAGTGGTCGGTCCCAATGGATCGGGGAAAAGCAATGTCGTGGATGCGATCCTCTGGGTTCTGGGCGAGCAGAGCACCAAGACGCTCCGAAGCGAGCGGATGGAAGACGTGATCTTCAACGGGACCGAGGCGCGGAAACCGTTGGGGATGGTCGAAGTGTCGCTGGTGATGAGCGGTATTTCGGATCAACAACTGCAAGGGATTCCCGGCCTGCCGGCCCAGATGGGCGAGTTGCACGAGGTGATGGTGACGCGCCGGCTCTACCGCAACGGAGACAGCGAATACCTGATCAATAAAATCCTCTGCCGGCTCAAGGATGTCCGCAGTTTGTTCCTCGATACGAGAGCTGGAAGCAAGGGCCATACGGTCATCGAGCAAGGGCGCATCGAACAGATCTTAAATGCCTCTCCGCAGGATCGCCGCGAACTCATCGAGGAGACCGCCGGCATTGTCCGCTACAAGAAGCAGAAGGCGGAGGCGCTCCGCAAGCTGGAGTCCACCCACCAGAGTCTGTTGCGGGTGCGGGATATCATCGCCGAGGTGCATCGCCAGTTGGGTTCGTTAGAGCGTCAGGCGAGGCAGGCGCGCGCCTTTCAGAATTTGCAGCAGGAGGCGACGGGGCTGGAAGTGCGGCTCTTGGTGTGGGATTACCGGTCCCGCTTGGCCTGTCAGACGGTCTGCGAAGGGGATTTGGCCGAGATGGAAGCCAAGGAGTCCGGCCATGCGGCGGAGCAAGCCAGACTTCAGGCGGAGCTGGAAACGCTCAGGCTGAGAATCACGGAAGTGGATCAGTCCATTGCGCGTACCCGCGAGGACATGGAACGACTGGAGCGGCTGAAGTCCCAGGCGATGACGGCGGCCGAAGTGGAGCGGGTCAAGCTTGGACAATGTGAGCAGCAGCAGATGCAGGCGGAAGCCGATCTCGCCCGATTGCGCCACGAACAGGAGCAGGCCGGCGTGGCACTGGAGGGGCTCCGAGCCAAGTTGGCCGACCTCGACCAGGCGGTTGCGGCCAGCGCTCAAGCGCTGACGGCACTCGAAGCGGCGGGCGCAGAACTCTCGACGCGCCGGGCTGCGGCGGTGGACGAAGAGGAACGGGCCAGAAGGGCCAGCCTTGACCTCATGATGCACATCACTCGAGAAGAAAACGGGTTGGCGGCCCTGCAGCGCAGACTCGACGATGCGCGGCGTCGTGCCGACCGCCTGTCCCAGGAACGGACCGCTGTCGAGGCGCAGTGGCACAGCGCGAAGGCTCAGTGCGAGGCCGCGGCGCACCGCCGCGGCCAGAGTGAAGAAACAGTGCAGGCCCGGCAGTGCGAACGTCAGACGGCGGTTGGGGAGTTGGAGCGGATCGAGCAGGCGCTTCGCGAGGCGGAGCGAAGCATTGGCCGGTATCAAGAAGACGCCGCCGCCGTTCGCTCCCGACTCCGCGCCCTGCAAGCCGTCGTGCGGGAGGGGATGGGGTATGGGCGCGAGGGGGAAGAGGCGACGTCGCTTCGGGTGGCCTGCCAGGGCTTGCGCGAAGCCGTGGCCGAGTGGCTGGTCGTGCCCTCCGGGCTTGAGCGAGCGGTCGAAGCGGTGTTGGGCGAGCGCGTGCGGGGCTGGCTGGTTGACGCCCCCGGCTCGGCGCGCGACGCGGTGGCGCTGTTGAAGCAGAAGGGGATGGGCCGCGGCGCGTTCGTGCCGTCGGCTCCCCGGTGGCATCGCGAGGCGGATGCGGCTGCCTCCGATTGGTGGGCGAGCCTGAGGACCAAACCCGGAGTCAGGGGGTTGGCGAAAGATTTGCTGCACACCAGGGGAGCATCCGGAGAGGTCTTGGCCTGCTTGTTTGATGCCGTCGTGATCGTCGAGTCGCTCGATGTGGCGGTGGGTCTCTGGGAATTGGGGCTCTGGTCTGCGCCTGCCGGTCCGACTCTGGTCACGCTGGAAGGAGACGTGCTGGATCCGGCGGGGATCCTCACCGGGGGGTTGGCAGAGGAGACGGGCGGGCTTCTGCAGTGGCGGCGGGAAATCGAAGAGTTGGAAGCGAGGAGTCGAGACCTTTCCACGAAGCTGGACGAGGCACGGGCCGCGCGGGAGCGATGTGAAGCCGACCGACAGGCCTGCCAGGCTACGGGGGAACGGTTGCAGGCCGCCATCCGAGAAGCCGAACTCGTCGTGCTTGCTGCGCAGAAGGACGAGGCGATTTATTCGCGCACCATGTCGGAATTGATGCACCGATTGGACACCCTGTCTACCGAACGCCAGGCGGAAGAGCAGGAACAGGGTATGGTTGAGACGGAGCTCCAGGCTGGCCGGGCGCGACTCGTCCAATTGGGTGAACAAAAGTCTTTGCATGAGGCAGGCCTCGAGGAACGGAGCCATGCCCGCCGGCGCCTGGATGAGGAAAGCCAGGCGTTTCAGCAGCGGATGCTGGAGGCTCGCTTGGCGGCTGCGGCGAATCGTTCGCAGTATGGCCATTGCGAAACGGACGTGGCTCGCTTGACCGGAGAGGATCGGGAGCGGGGGGTGCGGATGGCCGCGCTCGAACAGCAGGTGACGGCTTTGCAAGAGGCGTGGCAGCGGAGCCAGGACCTGCGCCGGCAACAGGAAGCGCAGTGCCAGGAATATGAAGCACAGGTAGCGCGTATTCGCCAGGACCTGATGCGTGTCCAGGAAGCCCATGCACAGGATGTTGAGCGGGCTCGGGCCGTGGAAGGCTCGCTTGATGCGGTACGGGCCGCGCTGACGGAAAGCCGTGAAGCTCGAACGACCCTCGAGGTCCGGCGGGCTGAACTCAAGACGCAGTTGGCGGCCTTGGAAGGGACCTTGAGCGGGACCTACCAGCTCTCGGTCGAGGCGGCTCTGGCTCAGGAGCCGCCTCCGGAACCGGCGTTGGCGTTGGACGGGCAGGAACCGGCCCAGGATGCCGACGCGGTGGCCGCTCAGGAATTGCGCGAGAAACTGCAGAAGATTCGCGATCGGCTCGACCGGATGGGCCCGATCAATTTGGCGGCGATCGAGGAGCATCGCGAATTGGAGGAACGGCACAAGTTCCTGACGGCGCAAGAAGAAGACCTGGCCCAGTCGATCGGGGCGCTGAAAGAAATCATCGCTCGCATCAACCGGACGACGAAACAGATGTTTCTGGAAACATTCAACGAGCTGCAGCAAAAGTTCGGCGAGGTCTTTACGCGCTTCTTCCCCGGCGGACGGGCCGAGCTGGTGCTGGTCGAGCCGGAGGCCGGTGAAGAGGGCGAAGCGGGTGCTCGTTCGGAGCCTGGGGTGGATATTGTGGCCCAGCCGCCGGGGAAGCGGCTGAAGAGCATCACCATGCTCTCCGGGGGGGAGAAAACCTTGACGGCCATGGCCTTGATTTTTGCCAGCTTTCTGATCCGGCCGACTCCCTTCTGCATTCTGGACGAGATCGATGCGCCGCTGGATGAAGAGAATATCGGGCGCTTTGCCGGCGTGCTCCGGGAACTGGCCGAGGCGGCTCAATTCTTGGTGATCACCCACAATAAGCGCACCATGGCTGTGGCTGATTCGCTCTTCGGCGTCACCATGGAAGAGCCCGGTGTCTCCAAACTGGTATCGGTTCGTTTGGCGGATCTCCAGCCGGCCTAACCGCCTGGTTTTTAACCCAAGTGCTTGAAAAGTTGTGGGTTGCTTGACAGTCTCCGGATGAATTTGTTATAAATCACCCCCATGGGAGATCTAGCTGCCGACCGGTGTCATCCTATTGCTGCTGAGCAGGAGTCTCTGCCCTCGCGTCCCTTCTTCATCATTTGGTGAACGGCGTACACGTATGAAACTCATTCGGAGTTTGATTACACGTCTGTCCGATAGTCTGTTTGCATCGGTCCCGGACCGCCTCAAAGCCGGAGCCAGGACGAAGCTGGGGCCTGTCCTGCGTCTGGTATCCCACAATTTATATCCCTCAGCTGCGCCGGAGCCGGTCCGCCGAGCCGCCGGGCCTGCCCATGGCCAGTCTGAAGCCATCGATGAGGCCATGCGGCGGAGCCAAGCATGGATTCTGGGCCGTCAACATCCGCGGGAAGGCTATTGGGTTGCGGAACTCGAGGCGGATACCACGTTGACGTCCGAGTACCTGATGCTCCGTCGCTTCCTGGAGTTGGCCAATCCCGAACGCGAGCGGAAGGCCGTCCTATATTTGCGGAAGATGCAACTGCCGGAAGGGGGGTGGCCGATTTACTATGGAGGCCCTCCCGAGATCAGCGCGTCCGTCAAGGCCTACTTCGCATTGAAGCTCTCCGGCGTATCGGCTGATGAACCCTACATGGTGCGTGCCCGTGAGGCCATCCTCGGCATGGGCGGCGTCGTTGCGGCCAATGTCTTCACCAAAATCACGTTGGCGTTGTTCGATCAATACGACTGGCGCGGTGTTCCGAGCATGCCCCCGGAGATCATGCTGTTGCCGAGGCGGTTCTACTTCAGTCTGTACGCCGTGTCCTACTGGTCCCGGGCGGTCCTCATTCCGCTCTTGATCATCTTTTCGCATCGGCCTGTGTGCCGGATTCCGAAGGAGCAGGGCATTGATGAACTGTTCCTGCAGCCGCGCGAGCAGGTCCGTTTTCGCCATGAACCGCCGCTCAAGCGGGATGCTGCCTGGTTTACCTGGCGCAATGTCTTCATCACCCTCGATCGGGTGCTGAAGGTCTACGACCGTATGCCGATCCGTCCGCTGCGCGACAAGGCGATCGCGAAAGCTGCCGAGTGGATGCTCGACCACATGAAGGGGAGCGGGGGACTGGGAGCCATCTACCCGGCCATGGCCAATTCGGTGGTGGCGTTGCGGTGCTTGGGGTATGAGGTCGGCCATCCCCTGGTCGTCAAGGCGCTCGGCGAAATCGAGGCGCTCGAAGTGTACGATGTGGTGTCCGAGGGGAAGGGGCAGGCCGAAACGTTGCACCTGCAGCCCTGCCATTCCCCGATTTGGGACACGGCGCTTTTGCTCAACACCCTGGTCGAGGCGGGATTGCCTCAGGACCATCAGGCGTTGACGAAAGCCGCGACGTGGCTGTTGTCCCGTCAGACGACGACCGTTGGGGATTGGAAAGTCTCGGCGCCGGACGCGGAACCGGGCGGATGGTATTTCCAGTTCGAGAACGAGTTGTATCCCGACGTGGATGACTCGGCGGTGGTGTTGATGGGATTGGCCAAAGTGCGCGTGGCCGATCGCGAAGCCCAGCAACAGGCCATTGCCCGCGGGTATCGCTGGGTCATGGCGATGCAGGGATCCGATGGCGGCTGGGGCGCCTACGACAAAGACAACAACCGGATGGTGTTCAATTTAATTCCCTTTGCCGATCACAAGGCGTTGCTGGATCCCAGCACGGCGGACTTGGCCGGTCGCTGTTTGGAGATGCTGGGCATCCTGGGCTATGACCGGACCCATCCGGCGGCCGTTCGCGCGCTACAGTACCTGCGGAAGGAGCAGGAACCGGACGGAAGCTGGTTTGGCCGGTGGGGCGTCAATTACATTTATGGGACGTGGTCGGTCCTCGCAGGTCTCCGAGCGATCGGCGAAGACATGTCGGCGCCGTACGTCGAGCGCGCCGTGGCATGGCTGGAGTCCAAGCAGAATCCGGACGGCGGGTGGGGCGAGTCCTGCTTGTCCTATGCGGATCGCGACATGGCAGGCCGTGGAGTCAGCACCCCCTCGCAGACGGCGTGGGCGTTGTTGGCGCTGCTCTCTGCGGGCGTGACGAACTCGATCACGGTGGTGCGGGGGATTCATTACTTGCTCCGCCATCAGCGTGAGGATGGGTCGTGGGAGGAGGTTCGCCATACGGGCACGGGCTTCCCGCGTGTCTTTTATCTTCGGTACCATTGGTACTGCCAGTATTTCCCCCTGTGGGCGCTGGCTATGTATCGGAACCTGCGGGCTCATGGTCAGAGCAAGGCGGATGAGTTGCGTCGGATTGCGCGCGAGACGGGACGCTTGCGTGCCGAGGCGTGAGCGTCAGGCTGCATCGCGCGGCTGGTGATCGCTCGTAAGGCGGCGAACCTCTTGACGCGGGTTGGCATCTTTACGGCCACGCGGTGGGAGCAAGCGGCGGTTGCTCGAGCGATTGTGATAGAAGAACGGGCACGCGTCGGTGGCGTTCCATGCGTGAGCGGACGTCTCGGGGCTTGCTGGGTCTCGGTGTTCCGGACAGGCATGGGGCCCGTGAAAGCCGGTGCAGCCTCTCGTGAAGCGTTTGCCAGGTATCCCCTAGACCTCGCCGTTTCTTCCGGCTTCGCCTGTGCGCTTGCTCCTTCCCAGATCGGCGATCTCCTCATCGGCACGGACGTGAGCCCTTGTCGAGTCGGGGCCTCCTCCATTGAACTGCAGGAGCCTGTGCCTTGTTCGGTCGAGCTCCGGGAAACGGCGTTGAGCGCGGCGCGGCGGGCTGGCGTGGCAGTTCAGGCTGGGCGGTTTGTGTCTGTTTCGCAGGTCCTCTGGCGGGCTGACGACAAGCGGCGCGTGGCGACCGGTACCGGATCGGTCGGCCTCGACATGGAAAGCGCGGCAATCGGTGCCGCCGCGAGAGAGCGGCTGGTTCCCTTCCTGGTCGCGCGCACGGTGTCGGATGTGCTCGACGAGACGCTGCCGTTGGACTTTAATCTCTTTCTGACGCCGAAGACTTGGCCTCAAGGCATCTGGCAGGTGGTTTGCCGCCCGTCATCACTGACGGGCATCCTGCGTCTACAGCGACAGAGCCATGTAGCAACGGCTCAGTTGACTCGTTTCATGGGAGCGTTGTCGCATGATCTGCGGTAGCGAGATCGAGGAGGGACGGATGACATTTCCCCAGAGGCAGTCGTGGTGACCGCGATGATTACCCGTCTGGGGCGCACAACCCTCTTTCTACTCGGAGAAATGGGGAGAATGCTCTTGTTTCTGGTTGCCACGATTGCGTGGTTTACACGGCCGCCGTTGAGACCGCTTCAGATCCTGAAGCAACTGCACTTCATCGGGTTCAAATCATCGTTTGTGGTGGTGCTAACGGCCGCGTTTACCGGCATGGTGTTGGGCCTGCAGGGGTATTATTCGCTGCGGAAGTTCGGCGCGGAGGCGGCGCTGGGTTCGGCCGTGGCCTTGAGCATGATTCGAGAGCTGGGACCGGTGTTGGCTGCGTTGATGGTCACGGCTCGCGCCGGGTCGGCCATGACGGCCGAGATTGGGATCATGCGGATCACGGAACAGATCGACGCGCTGGACACAATGGCGATCAATCCGCTGCAGTATCTGATTTCGCCCAAATTGGTGGCGGGCCTGATCGGGGTACCCTTGCTTGTCGCCATCTTCGACGTGGTCGGGATCTATGGGGGCTACCTGGTCGGGGTCGAACTGTTGGGGGTCAATGCCGGGTCCTACTGGAGCTCCATCGAATCGGCCGTGGAATGGAAGGATGTGTACGGGGGGATTCTCAAGTCCATCAGTTTTGGGTTGATCGTCAGTTGGGTCTGTTGCTACAAGGGGTACTACACGAGGATGAGCGCCGAGGGTTTGGGTACGGCGACCACGGAAGCGGTGGTCCTGACCTCGGTGTTGATTCTCGTCTGGGACTATTTCCTGACCTCCGTGTTGCTCTAGCAAAGAAGCCGTCGGCGGTTACCTATCAGCTTGTTGGAGAAGTCCGAGCTGAGGGCTGATGGGTGGGACGAATCATGATTAAGCTTGTCGGGGTCGAAAAGACGTTGGGCGGGCAGCCGGTCCTTTGCGGCGTGGATCTGGAAATCCCCCAGGGCAAGCTCACGACTATCATCGGACGGAGCGGCGAAGGGAAGAGCGTTCTGCTCAAGCATATGATCGGGCTGTTCAAGCCGGACCGAGGGGAAGTCTGGGTGGACGGCACTGAAATTTCCAGGCTGAAGGGGACGGCGCTTAACGATGCGCGCAAACGGTTCGCCATGTTATTTCAGGGCGCGGCGTTGTTCGATTCGTTGACGGTGTTTGATAATGTTGCGTTTCCGTTGCGCGAGAAGCTCGGGTTGCCGGAGTCGGATGTCGCCCGCCGCGTTGGAGAAAAGCTCGATCAAGTTGGACTGACCGGCATGGGACACAAGTTCCCCGCGGAGTTGAGCGGAGGGATGAAGAAACGTGCCGGTTTGGCCCGGGCGCTGGTGATGGAACCGGAAATTCTTTTGATCGACGAGCCGACGACGGGACTTGATCCGCTCATGGCGAAGACCATTCACGATCTGATCGTGGCGATGCATAAGACGTTTGGGTTCACGGCGGTGATGGTGAGCCACGAGATTCCAGAAATATTTGCCATTTCTGATTGGGTGGCCATGCTGAAAGAGGGGAAAATCGCGGCGATGGCTCCCTCGAAGGAGTTTCAGCAGACCACCGATCCGGCCATTCTCGAGTTTATTTCCGTCGGCGGAACTGTAGCATTGGCACACGCGGTTCGCGAGGGGTAATATGGAGAACACGAAGCTGGAGCTCATTGTCGGGGTGTTTGTGCTCGCGGGCATTGCCTGTCTGGGGTATCTTTCGATCAAGCTCGGCAAACTGGAAGTGATCGGGGGCCATGTCTATGAAGTGGAGGCGGGGTTCACGTCCACCACAGGCCTGAAGCCGGGTGCGACCGTCGAGATCGCCGGCGTGGAAGTCGGGCGCATCAAGGCGATTGCGTTGCAGGACGATCAGGCCGTTGTGACCATGGCGATTCATGACGGGATCAAGCTCTATGACGATACGTTCGCCTCGATTAAGACACGGGGCATTATCGGCGAGAAGTTCGTCTCGCTGTCGCCGGGCGGCGGCGGAGACTTGTTGAAGGCCGGGGGAAGAATCAGAGATACGGAAGCCGGGCTGGATCTGGAAGAGTTGGTCAGCCAATACATCCATGGCAAGGTGAAGTAGCCTCAATATGGGCCGTCAGAACGAAGAGGGTATCGACATGACATATCGGGATAAGGGCCGATCCGGAGTCCAGAGTCTACAGTGGGTGCGAACGGTTCTGCTGCAGGGTTTGGCGGGTTTCCTGGTCCTTGCCCTCGTTCCGTTCGCCGGGATTGGATTGGCAGAGGCTGGCGGTGCGGCAACCGAAGCGGTCAAGGGGACGATCAACGAAGTCATCCGTCTTCTGGAAGACAAGGATCTCAAGAAACCTGAGCGGCGTGATGAGCGCCGCAAACTGTTGGAGAGAGTGATCGGTGAGCGGTTCAGTTATGAAGAGATGGCCAAACGGTCGCTGGCGGCGCAATGGCCGAAGCTGAATGACGGCCAGAGGCAGGAGTTCGTCGGCCTCTTCCAATCGCTCCTCTCTCGAACCTACTCAGATAAGATCGAGAACTACTCCGGCGAGCCGGTGCAGTATATCAACGAACGGAATCAAGAAGGCTACGCCGAAGTGCGCACCAAGGTGGTCTCGGGCAAGGCGGAGATTCCCTTGGACTACCGACTTATGAACAAAGCCGGAGAGTGGCGGGTCTATGATGTCGTCGTGGACGGCATTAGTCTGGTGAACAATTATCGGGGGCAATTTACGAAAATCATCAGTTCGCCGGGGGGCTATCCCGAATTGGTCGAAACCTTGCGAAAGAAATCCGAGAAGATACCCGCGCCATAGCGAATGGGTCCGGCCACAGCTCGAAGGCAGTGAGGAATGGGGTGGGGTGGGCTCTTAGTTGTCCGTTGCCCACTCGCGCGAGCGACAGGTCGGCCGGTGACGTTGTTAAGCACCGTCCCCGGACTCTCTAAATACTTGACTTTACGAGGAAGCTCATGAAATACTCACTGCTAAAATCTGGAGGCCTAAAAGGAACCGGAAAGGCTTCTCCATGTTCGGGCCAGGAGCTTCCGTCGCGGATCCTCGTGGCCTAACCCTAAGGGGGGGAATCGCATATGTCTCTGCTACAGCAAATCAATAGCCCATCGGATCTTAAAGGTCTGTCGCCGGAGCAGCTTCCTCTTCTCTGTGAGGAGGTCCGGGAGCAGATCATCTCAACCGTAGCCAATGTGGGGGGCCATCTGGCGTCCAACCTGGGGGTCGTAGAACTCACGGTCGCGCTCCACTACTTGCTGGATACGCCCACGGATAGGATCGTGTGGGATACCAGCAACCAAGCCTATACCCATAAACTGTTAACGGGCCGCAGGGATCGATTCCGTACGCTCCGGCAGTACGGGGGGTTGAGCGGATTCTGCAAGCGGGAAGAAAGCGAGTACGACACATTCAACGCCGGCCATGCGGGGACGGGGGTTTCTGCGGCACTGGGGATGGTTGAAGCGCGTGAACAGTTGGGGCAGACGAACAAAGTGGTTTGCGTGGTCGGCGATGGTGCGATGACTGCGGGCATGACGTTGGAAGGGCTCCACCATGCCGGCGGGTTGGGGAAAGACTTTCTTGTTATTCTGAACGACAACCAGATGTCCATCTCCAAGAATGTCGGGGCCATCTCGGCATACTTGAACCGGACCTTTACCGGCGAGTTCTACACCAAGATCAAGGAAGAAACCAAGCATATCCTGCAAGCCATTCCGCAGATCGGGCAGCCTATGCAGAAAATGGTGCATCGCGCTGAGGAACTGGCGAAAGGGATCATTCTGCCCGGCCTCCTGTTTGAAGAATTGGGGTTCCGCTATGTGGGCCCAATCGACGGGCATAATTTTGAACACCTGTTCGGGACGCTGGAAAATGTCGGACGGCTGAAGGGCCCCACGTTGCTGCATGTGATCACGAAAAAGGGACTCGGATACGAGCCGGCCATGAAGAACCCTGTGTGGTTCCATGCTTGTCCGTCCTTTGTACGTGAAACCGGCAAGCCGGCAGTGAAGGCGCCTCGGCCTTCTTACACGGCGTTTGCCATGGAAGCCCTGACCGGCTTGGCAAGGCAAGATTCACGAATCGTAGCGATTACGGCCGCCATGTGCGAGGGAACCGGACTCACGGCATTCGAAAAAGAATTTCCGGACCGGATCTATGATGTCGGTATTGCCGAACAGCATGCCGTGACCTTTGCCGGCGGATTGGCGGCGGAAGGTTTGAGACCGGTCGTGGTGATGTATTCAACGTTCTTGCAACGAGCCTATGATCAAGTTGTCCATGATGTGGCCACCCAAAATCTTCCGGTCACCTTCTGCCTCGACCGGGGCGGCCTTGTGGCGGAAGATGGCACTACCCATCATGGGGCCTTCGATTACGCCTATCTCCGCCATATGCCGAACATGGTGGTAATGGCGCCCAAGGATGAGAATGAGTTGCAGCACATGATGAAGACCGCGCTTCAGTACGATGGGCCTGCCTCGGTCCGGTATCCACGCGGAACCAGCTTGGGCGTGAAGATGGATCCAGAGCCGACCGAATTGCCGATCGGGAAAGCCGAATTGCTGCGGGATGGAACCGATGTGGCCATCGTGGCCATCGGCGTCACCGTCTGGCAGGCCATGGAAGCAGCCCGGATGTTGGAGCAGGAGGGGATCTCGGCCGCCGTCGTCAACGGACGTTTTGTCAAGCCGTTGGATGATGCTCTGATCGGGGAAGTTGCACGACGTGTTCGTTGCTTGATGACCGTCGAGGAAGGATGTCGGATGGGCGGGTTCGGGTCGGCCGTGCTTGAGTCTCTCTCCGATCAGGGGATTTTGTTGCCCACCAAGGTGCTGGGTCTTCCCGACTGGTATATTGAACAGGGTCCCCAGGATCTTCTGCGGGACAAGTATGGGTTGACCGCCGAAGGGGTCTATCAAAGCGCCTTAGCTTTGCTGGCCGGGGTGTCCGACCGGATGGTCTCTCGCTAGCGACGGGTAATCCCTTTCATGCACATTACGCGACGTAAGACCAGACAGATCAGGGTGGGGCATGTCAGGATCGGCGGAGATGCGCCGATTTCCGTCCAATCGATGACGATTCCCAGCACCAGGGATGTCAAGGCCACGGTCGAACAGATCCATCGACTGGAGCAAGCGGGCTGCGAATTGGTTCGCGTCGCGGTCCCGGACATGGAAGCTGCCGAGGCCTTGCCGAAGATCAAGGCTCAGATCGCGATTCCGCTCATTGCCGACATTCACTTCGATCACCGATTGGCGTTGAAGGCCGCGGAGGTCGTGGATTGTGTGCGCATCAATCCGGGGAACATCGGTGCCTGGTGGAAGACGGCGGAAGTCATTAAGGCCGTCAACGACCGGAACATTCCTATTCGGGTCGGGGTCAACGGCGGATCGCTCGAACGGCATCTTCTGGAAAAATATGGCTACCCGACGGCCGAAGCGCTGGCAGAATCGGCGCTGAACGCCGTGCATGCCCTGGAGGATGTCGGTTTCACCAACATGAAGGTGTCGCTCAAAGCTTCCGATGTCCACATGGCCATCGACGCCTATTGGTTGTTTGCCCAGCAGTCCAACTATCCGCTGCACATCGGCATTACGGAAGCGGGGACTGCGCAGACCGGAGCCGTGAAGTCCGCCATTGGTTTGGGGTGGCTGCTGTCGCAAGGGATCGGGGACACCTTGAGGGTATCGTTGGCGGCCGATCCCGTTGAAGAGGTGCGCGTCGGGTTCGAGATCCTGAAATCACTGGAGTTGCGCCATCGCGGAATCAACGTGATCGCCTGCCCGACCTGTGGCCGGGTGGAGATCGACGTGGTGCGGATGGCGAACGAATTGGAGAAGCGACTCGGGCATATTACGGCGCCCTTGAATGTATCGGTGTTGGGCTGTGTGGTGAACGGAATCGGGGAAGGCAAGGAAGCCGATATCGGTATTGCGGGCGGCGAAGGTGTGGGTATTCTGTTCAAGAAAGGCAAGCTGGTCCGCAAGGTGCCCATGGAAGAGTTGATGGACACGTTAATCCAGGAAGTGGAAATCATGGCGCGTGAGAGCGAGGCCGATGCTGGGAACGGCACGGCCTCCCCGGTGGCGACTCGTCATGCGGGTGACGGGGAGAAATGGGACCTGGCGGATCGGTCGTCCACTCCTGTGCCGGTGTTGGCTTCTGGTGGGGGGCGTGAGATCCCCGTATTGCCGAACAAACGCTAGAGATCGTTCGCCAGCACTGCAGGCGCCAAGTAGTCAGCGCCTGAACTCCATCCAGTTCGCTCGTTGCGGCGCAGGGAACTGATCGGTATGATGAGTGCCGGGGCGCCGTACCCAAGTGGCTAAGGGAGCAGTCTGCAAAACTGCGATGCGGCGGTTCGAACCCGCCCGGCGCCTCCACCCGTTGCCTCTCGCCGGCTCCACATGATGGGTGGATGAGGTAGAGCGAGCTAGTACCCGGCGGTTTGCCGGTTCTGTCGGGAATATGTATAGGGTTGCGGCACGGTTCAGTTTTCATCCGTTTGGCTGACACTGTGTCGGATCGATAGAGGACGGAAGGAGAGTGCATGGCTGTTCCCGTGTCCCAGATGTATACGGTCGCCACGTATGTTCTGTCCCAGAAACTCAAGGGCGTGAAGCGCTATCCTCTCGTGCTCATGCTTGAGCCGCTCTTTCGCTGTAATTTGGCGTGCGCTGGCTGCGGGAAGATTCAGTATCCCGACCATGTGCTGGATAAGCGGCTGACTCCGGAGCAATGCTGGGCGGCCGTCGAAGAGTGCGCGGCGCCAATGGTAAGCATTCCGGGCGGAGAGCCTCTGATCCACCCTGAAATGGCAGAAATCGTGCGCGGCCTTGTGGAGCGCAAGAAATACGTCTATCTCTGCACGAATGCCATCCTGTTGGAGCGCAAGCTGGACGAATATCAGCCGTCCAAGTACTTAACGTTCAGCGTCCACATGGATGGGCTGCAGGAAGAGCACGACCTGGCGGTGTGCCGCGATGGCGTCTACGATGTGGCGGTCAAGGCGATCCGGGAGGCCTTGCGGCGCGGATTCCGGGTGACGACCAACACCACCTTGTTCGACGATGCAAACGTTGAGCGGGTGCGTCAATTTTTCGATGAGATGATGGCGCTGGGCGTTGAGGGGATGATGATTTCTCCCGGGTATAGTTACCAGAAAGCGCCTGATCAGAAAAACTTCCTCAAGCGAAACCGGACGCGCGACTTGTTTGCCAGGCTCCTGTCTTCGCGAAAACGCGGGTGGCGTTTTAACCAGTCGCCGTTGTTCTTGGAATTCTTGATGGGCAAGCGCGACTATCAATGCACTCCGTGGGGCAATCCGACGTACAACGTCTTCGGCTGGCAGAAGCCCTGCTACTTGCTTCAAGACGGGTATGTCAAGACGTTTCAGGAACTGTTGGACCATACGGATTGGGATCAGTATGGCACCGGTCGGAACGAGAAGTGCGCCGACTGCATGGTCCACTGCGGATATGAGCCTTCCGCCGTTGAAGATACATTCGGATCATGGTCCGGATTCGGCCGGACCGTCAAGGCCACATTGCTTCCGAATGCCCGATAATTCGAGGAACTTGCCCGCATATTCCTTCACGTTTGCCGCCGAACATGACTGACTCCAAACAGCACGGACCTGAGGCGTACAGCCTTGAGGGAAAGGTTTTCCGTCCTGCCAACCCCAAAGAGTTGGCTGAAGCCGTGGAGCGGGCCTTTGATTACCGGGGCGATATTACGCTGATGCTATCATCCGGCGAAACCGTCGAGGGTTATCTTTTCAACCGTACCCCGACCGGCTCCCGTCCATTCTTGCAGATGTTCCCCAAGGGGGTGTCGGGCGAGCGTGTCATCGAGTATGCCGAGATTCTTTCGATCTCGTTCAGCGGCAAGGACACGGCGTCCGGTAAATCCTGGGAGGCCTGGGTCGAGAAAAAAGAGTCGCAACGCCAGGCGGAGGCTGAACAGGCCGCCGCTGACGCAAAGGCCCGAGGACATCTGTAGTATTATCCCGCACGGACAAGATGCCGTCCTCACGGGCTGTGCGATAGACCGCACGGTCCCTGCGTTCGGACCTCACCCCACGCTGTGTAGCACTCTTCTAACACAGTGCGTATCCGCATCCAGACCGCCGATTCCCATTGTTGACAAAGCCCAGGGCCTGTGCTAGAAATGTCGCGCCTAAAATCAGGTTTGACTGTGTTTTTGTGTGTTTTTCCGAGGGGCGAGGCGCCGCCAAGGCTTTCCGATATGGATGCGGCGAAACAAGTTCCAAGCCACCGGATGCACACATATATCTCAGCTCGGGGTACAAGGCTTGCGCAGGGTGCCCTCGTTTTCGTGATTGCGTGGCTGAGTGGCACTGCGTACCTGACCGGTGTCGCCGAGGCGATGCACGAGATCGATCATCGGTTTACGGTAGAGGGCCATGTCTGCGGGGCGGATGGCCGTCCGGCTTCGGAAGCCAAGGTAATCGTCAAGGACACGCGAGTGTCCATCGGAACGGCGGTTTTTACAGATTCACAGGGCTATTATAAAGCGGTCCTCCATCTTCACAATGATAATCGTGGAGATCCGATTATAGTGACCGCGTTGGAACAAGAGCAGAAGGTATATGCGCAATTCGATCCCGCAGACGTCAAGAATGAGCGGCGGGCAACAGTCGATATCGGATCGGGTTGTGCGGCTCAGAAGGAAGAATCTTCACGCTTGGTCTACTATGGGGCAGGGATCGGATTGCTAGCGGTAGCGGTGGCAGCTGGCTTGGGAGTGATAAAAAAACGCCAGCGAAGACAGAAACAGGGGAAAGGGCCGCGCAAATAGCTCACATCGTATAGAATATGTGTCCGCATAAACGCTGGCTTGTTGCGTAGTGGCGGCGTGATGCGGCAGGCACAGTGTATCCGGGCGATTTGGGCGTGTGGCGCTTTTACTTCTGGCCGGCAGGCCTGAGTGAAGGCGTCTTTATTTGTTAGGTTCCTGTTTGATGTTGAATCATGGGGCATGTTGAACTGCAAGTAGAGGCAACAGAAAGGAGCGGTGGAGGAATATGAATCGGACGGCATGGATGAAAGCAATGACGATGGTCGGTGCGGTGACTATCGGTTTTGGGTTTGCCGGGTGTGGCGGGGGCGAGGGTGGAGGAGAAGGGCCCGTCGTAGCGCCGCCGCCGCCGCCGGCTGAATATGCCGACAAACACATGCCGGCCGGCTGGTGGGCGGACGACAAGATCGTGGAAGAGGGGCGCCAGTTGTACATCGGCGCAAAGAATCCGGATGTCAATTGTGCCAGCTGTCACGGAAAGGACGGCAAGCCCGTCAAGGCTGGCGCCAGGGACTTCCGCAATACCGAACGTATGAAGTTGTATTCCGATTCAGTCTGGTTCTGGCGTATTTCTGAAGGCGTGCCTAACACGAAGATGAAGCCCTGGAAGAGCAAGCTGTCCGAAGAGGACCGCTGGAAGCTGGTGGCGTTCGAACGGACCTGGGGACTGAAGGGGCAGGAATGGGACGGAGCCAAGAAGGCCTGGGTGCCTGTGGGGAGTGCAGGGGCGGCGGCTCCGGCTCCAGCTGAAGCTCCGGCTCCTGCAGCGGGTGGGGCGGCGGCTCCCGCGGCGCCGGCGGCACCGGCAGCCGGCGGGAAGTAGAATAAGGACTCCGGAGGGGGGCGGCGAGACACCATGAGAATGTGGCAACGTAGTGTGCTCATCGCACTTGGCTTGCTGGCGGTATTGGGGGCGACTGCCTATGCCCAAGTGCCCAGTGCGCCGGTCGGGGAGTTTCCCTATACTGGAAACCGAACGGCTGTTTGGATCGTCGCCCAGCTCCATATCCTGTTTGCCGGGTTCATTCTCGGCGCTCCGATCTTTGTGGTGATCTCGGAGTGGTTGGGCTATCGGCGACAGGACCCTCGCTATGATCGGCTGGCGAAAGAAGTCACCAAGGTCACGGTCATTTTGTACAGTATGACCGCTCTGACCGGAGGCTTGTTCATCTTTGTCCTGCTGGCGACTTATCCGCAGTTCACCACCTGGCTCATCAATCACTTCTTCTTGATCTTCGCGGTGATCTATCCCTTGCTGTTCATCGGGGAGACGATCGTCCTGTATCTTTACTTCTACAGCTGGGATGCGTGGAAAGGGGAGAAGAAGGGCCGGCACATCGCGCTCGGGGTGCTGCTGAATTTGATCGGGACGATCACGCTGTTCGTCATTGACGGACCCACATCATTCATGAACACGCCGTCCAAGGCGGTGGAAGGTATTTCGCTGGCTGATTTTATCCAGACGGCCAGCCTGTGGGATAAGATCTTTAATTATTCCTGGATGCCGTTGAATCTGCACCGGTTGGTCGGAAACGTGACCTTCGGCGGGTTTATCGCCGGGCTCATCGCGGCCTACATGTTCATGGGGGCCAAGAACGATGAGGAACGTTCCTATTACGACTGGATGGGTTTCGTCGGCAACCTGATCGGGGTGGGCGCGCTTTTGTTTCTGCCCTTTATGGGCTATCTCCTGGCCTACGAGCTCTGCGACTACGATGCCTCCATTTGTCCGTACATGATGGCCGACCAACTCTCGATGTTCTTCGAAATGCAAGGCGCCATGATCGGGCTGATTTTCCTCGCGAGCAACTATTACATCTGGCTCAGTATGAAGCGCATCGAGGGCGTTGAACGCGTCCGCATGTCTCTGTTGAGCATGTTGGTGATGATCGCGCTGCCTTTTGTGATGACCTATACCTGGACGATTTTCCCGGCCCCTGATCCGAAGTCCTTGGGGGTACTGTTGCCGTTGGTGCTCGCGCCGGCGGTCCTGGGGAAAATCATTCCGCCGCTCGGACGTATTACCGTGTCCTCGAGGGTTTTCATCAAGGTCGGGTTCTTGATGGTCGTGGTGGGGAATGCGATCTGGATGACGCCGCACGGGTTTGTGGCTACGCAAGCCTTGGCGACCGAGCATCTGGAGTTGCCTTCGGACTACGGGTTCCTGGCGCTGATGCCGGCTAAAAACAGCGCGGCGTTTACCTTGGTGTTTGTGACGGTCATGAACTACATCTTGTATAACCGCGCTATCAGGCAGGGAACGATCGTCTGGGGCAAGATCGACTTTGCGTCCCAATTTGTTCTGATCTTCCTGGCGTTCAGCGCCATTTGGACGATGGGTTTGATGGGGGCGGTGCGGTCCTTGCTCCGAAAGTATTTCCACACCTACAACCTCTTGCCGGACTTTACCGTGGAATCCTTCACGCCGACCCTGTCCTACGCCGCGTGGTGGATTACCGGAATCACGCTCGTATTTTATATCGTGGTGAGTTTTGCTATCGTGGTGACGTTGCGGGTGGCGGATCCGAAGAAAGGGCATGCGTCGGAAGCCAAGCCGGTTCCCGCCGGAGCTGAGTAACACACTCATCAGCATTTTTAGGACGAGGCGCTCATGGCTGAACAGCCGAGTTTGATCAAGAGCATAGTGAAAAAAGGCATCATCGGGGTGGTTATTGGCGGCATCCTGGTCGGCGTGGCGATCGCCTTGCACTTCCCGCCTATTTTCCAGGGGATGTTCTTCGGATATGCCATGTTGGGTGCGGCGGTGTTCATCCTGTTGGATGCGCCCTCGTTGAAGCCGATCAGCGGAGTGAAGGCAGTCATCGCTCTGGTCGTGTTCTATGGGGTCCTGTCCGTTGTCTACATCGGCGGGGCGTCGAACCTGCCTCAGTACGATCCGGAGGATGAAAAAGGGAAGATTGAAAAGTTGCTAAAAGCGAAGAGGGCCGCCTCAGAGCAGGGGAAGGCCGAAGAGTTGCTCGCTCGCGCCAAGGCGCTCTCCGAAAAGGCGGATACGATCATGGCCAGGCTCCAGGCTGTGGGCGGCGCCGCGGCTGAGGCGCCTGCCGGAGAAGGCGGCGCGAAGCCCGCTGGTGCTCCTGCGGCGGCTGGGGACCTTGTCGCCATGGGGAAGGAGCAGTGGAACCTGCAGGAATGCTATAACTGCCACAAACTGTTCGGTGAGGGCGGCAAAAAGCGCGGGCCGGAGCTCGATAATATCGGGAACCTCCTGAAACCGGAGGAGCTCCGCCAGAAAGTGCTGGATCCCCAAAGCTGGATGGCCGAAGGCTTCGAGAAGGAATATGAGAAGAAGAAGATGCCGGACAAATACAAGGAGCTGATGGAGGAAAAAGAGGTCGACGCGCTGGTTGCCTTCCTCGCGACGCTCAAGAACCCGGCGGTCAATACACCGAAACCGATCAAGAAGAAATAACGTGCAGCAGCCTAAGCTGAAGTCTAAAGTCCAGTGTGCCGACCGCGAGGTCGGAGAAGTGACCAAGGTGATCCTCGACCCGATCACCAGGGAGATCAGCGACATTGTCGTTGGCAGCGGAGGCGGTGGGCCAGAGCGGCAGGTGCCAATGGCGCAAGTCCAGGCCGTGACCGACGGCGTGGTTCAACTGCGGATCACCTCTTCGGAGTTGGCGCAGCGTCCTCCGCTGAAGCGCGACGACTTTGTGACGATTCACGAAGTCGAGATCGCTCACCTTGAGGACAATCTCCATGTTGAGCCGGGCGAAGTCTTGGTCCCGCTTCCCGAACTCGAACGCAACGTCAGGCGTCGGACGTTTTTCACCAACTTCACCCATGCCATCGGTGCCCTTGTTGCGTTGCCCCTCGCCTTCCCGGTCCTCAAGTACCTGATGAAGCCGATGTACGCTCCCTTCGACAATCAATGGATTAAAGTCGGCAGTGCCAGCAAGATCAAGACCGAAGACGTGGGGGTGCAGTTCAAGTTCAAGAAGAAATTCAAAGAAGCATTCATGCCCGAAGCGGAAATCGACAAGAACATTTGGATTCTCAAAGCCTCTCCCGCTGTTTTGGAGCAGGTGTATAAGGGAAAAGATCAGGTTTTTCACGACGCGGCCGGTCGTGAAATTTGGACCAACAAGCAATCCGTGCCGTACATCGCCTATTCCGGAAAATGTCCTCATCTCGGATGCGGCTACAAGTGGCGCGCACACAAGGTTCTGGGGCAAGTGTTCCTCTGCCCCTGTCACTTGAGCATCTACGATGCAAGCGGAAAAGTCTTGGACGGTCCGGCGCCACGCCCCTTGGATACACTCCCGATCCGGGTGGCTGGTAACGGGGATATCGAAGTGATCGACATGGAATTTAAGGCCGGAAAGAAAGAGCAAGTACGGATCATCTGATGAGCGGCGAACCGACAGCATTGGAAAAAGTCCTGGCCTTTGTCGATGAGCGTGTCGGCCTCAAGCACTTGCAGGCCAAGATGCTCAACGAGCCGGTCCCTGGCGGGTCTCGCTGGGCCTATGTCTTCGGATCGGTCTTGCTGTTCATCTTCATTATGCAGGCCGTGACCGGCATCCTCCTGATGTTCTACTACGTGCCCAGCGCCGATCATGCCTATGCGAGCACCCAGTACATCATCCACGAAGTGGACTACGGGTGGTTCCTGTTGAGCTACCATTTCTGGGGCTCGTCCGCCATGGTGGTAATGGTGTTTGCCCATATGTCTCAGGTCTTTTTGTGGGGAGCATACAAGAAACCCCGTGAGATGATCTGGTTGGTCGGGCTCGCTCTCTTCGGAATCGTCATGGGCTTCGGCTTCACAGGCTACCTGTTGCCCTGGGATCAGCGGGCCTATTGGGCGACGACGGTCGGTGTTGAGATCATGGATAAGACCCCGATCGTGGGGGATTTCATGGCTCGGTTTCTGAAGGGCGGCCCCACGCCTGGCCAGATGACGCTGAGCCGGTTTTTCGTGATTCACGTGATGATCTTGCCGGCGACGCTCATGGGATTGGCGGGGCTCCATCTCTTTCTGTTCCGCAAGGCCGGCCCGGCCGGACCGTTTCGCGGAAGCGTGGAGGAGTTGAAAGCCAAGACCGATTATTTCTTCCCGCGTCAGATCTGGAAGGACATGGTGGCCATGGGCGCTGTGTTCCTGACGATCTGCAGCCTTGCGTTCATCGAACCGGTTGTGTTGTTGGAGGAAGCCACCCCGGATCCAGGGGAATACCATCCTGAGCCGGAATGGTACTTTCTCTTTTTATTTCAACTGCTGCGACTCAAGATTTTTTCCGGGGAGTTCGGTCAGTTCCTGGGCGCGATCGCGATTCCCGGCGCATTTATGGCGCTCCTGGCGGCGTTGCCGTTCATCGACCGGAGCCCGGAGCGGAACATTTTCAAGCG
>JAGWTI010000003.1 GCA_028876065.1 Nitrospirota bacterium | reverse complement strand
CCTCTTTTCTCCGCCGCCGGGCACGACGACGTTACGGAGCATCCATCCGATATTGGCCTGGGCGGCGTTTTTCGCCAACCTCGTCTTTGTCGGGGGCGCTATCCTGTATTTGCTCAGGGCCTATCGGATGGACCTGTCGTCGTATGGGGTGTTCGGAGTCTTGCTCTCTCTGCTCGTGGTGTACGGGCTGCTGCATTCGATTCGGCGTTATGGGTACGTGATGGCGCCGGTCTGGTGTGTCTATGGAGCCGCCGCGGCCGGCTGCGTCTGGACGCGTATCAGCGGCAATATGAAGCGAGGTGCGTTGTCATGACGAGCGTCGGGAACCAGTCGGGGCGTCCATGCCCGAGCAAATACGTGGAAGCGCGTGGCCGCGCAATGCTACAGTGCGGGACGTCGTTTCGAAGAAAGGGCAGCAGGTGAATCCAGAGGGCGTCAGTGTCGTCGTGCCGGCCTACAACGAAGAAAAGGGGATCGGCTCGCTTCTCGATCACGTCTCGTCCGAAATGGCGCGGCGCGGGGGCGCGTTCGAAGTCTTGGTCGTGGACGATGCTTCGACGGACCGGACCAGGGAGAGTCTCCAGCCCTACGCGAGTCAGGTGCGTCTGCTCTGCCACGATACGAACCGCGGGTACGGAGCGGCTCTCAAGACCGGCATCCAGGCTGCACGATATCCCGTCGTGCTGATCATCGACGCGGACGGAACCTATCCGACCGCCGAGATCCCCCGTCTCTTGGATGAGCTGCGTCCAGGGGTGGATATGGTGGTCGGGGCGAGGACGGGAGCGGAGGTGACGATCCCGCTGGTCCGTAGGCCGGCCAAGTGGCTGCTGCGCCGGTTGGCGGAGTATCTCTCGGAGCGCACGATTCCGGACTTGAACTCAGGGTTGCGCGCGTTCCGCCGCGATGCCGTCCAGCGCTATCTCCATATCCTTCCCAATCGGTTTTCTTTTACCACGACCATCACGCTCTGTTTTCTCTCGGATGGGTTGGGCGTCACGTTTATCCCGATCGATTACTACAAGCGTGTGGGGCAGTCGAAGATCAAGCCGGTGGATGCGCTGAACTTTCTGATCCTGATCGTCCGCACCGTGACCTACTTCAACCCCTTGCGAATCTTTCTGCCGGCAAGCCTGCTGTTCCTGCTTTTGACGGTCTCCCGCGTGAGCTACGACGTCTTTGTGCTGTCCAACTTGACCGATTCCACCACTATCTTGTTCGTCGGGACCATATTGACGGCGGCGATCGGGGTGCTGGCCGATTTGATCGTGAGACGCCGATGAGCGGCCATGACAAAGGCCATCTCGAACGGGAAATCGAGCTGCACAAGCGGCTTGCCAGCCATTACGAGGATCGTTACCGGGACGCCTTCTCGCAAGTCTTCCAGCAGGAGTGGAACCGGGCATTGCTGGCGATCAACCGAAGGCCGGTCGATCGGGTTCTCGAGCTCGGCTGTGGGAGCGGGATTCTCCTAAAGGAGTTGAAGGCGCGGAGCCGTTTTGTGGTCGGGTTCGATGTGTCGCCCGATATGATGCGCAGGGCTCGCCCCCTTGGCGCTCCGTTGGTGACCGGCAACGGATCCGTGCTGCCGTTTCGGGACGCCTCGTTCGATTTAGTCAGTTGCCGGGGCGTGCTGCACCATCTGCCGGACGTCCCGGCTGCGCTCCGCGAAATTCATCGGGTCCTGCGTCCGGGGGGCGAACTGATTTTGTCGGAGCCGAGCAACGATTGGTGGCTGGTTCGATTTGCGCGGGAGTTGATGTACCGCTTGTCGGACAAGTTCGACGAGGATGACGAGGGCTTTCGCTCGGAACCCTTCCGCGCCCTGCTGCACTCTTTGGGGTTCGGCGATGTGCGGATGGAGCGGTTTGGTTATAGCGCGTACGTGCTGGCGGGGTTTCCCGACCACTTGCCGATCTTGCGGTATGTGCCCGGCAATGTTTGCTTGACGAAGATGTTGGTGCGACTCGATCGTCTCTGGGCTCGAGTGCCGGGCCTGCGGGGTATGAGCCTGCAGCTCCTGTTCTCCGCCAAACGTGCGGGGTGAGGCGGGCGTGGTATGGCAGGGGGAGGCCGGACGATCGGTGAGTCCTATTTTTTTTCGCAATGACGATGTAACGGACCTGACCTCCCAGTTGCAGCAGGTGACGACGCTCTTTCTGGAAGAAGGCCTGCCCCTCCATCATTCCGTGATCCCGCAACAAGCGACCGCCGATCTTGTCGGCTGGCTCGGCAAGCTCGCGGCGGACCATCCGACCCTCATTGGTGTGGATCTTCACGGATGGGACCACGAAACCATCAAAAATCTGCCCGAATTTGGGGCACATGTGCCGGAGGCAGTTCAGCGAGAGCATCTCCAGCGAGGCGGCCGGTGGATGTCGGAGCGATTTGGCTCAAACTTTTCCGGAATCCTCGTGCCGCCGCACAATAGCTACAATCGAACCACCGTGCGGATATTGGATGAGTTGGGATTCCGGGGACTGTCTGGGTGGGCGCGTATGCAGTCGCCCTTGATGCGGATTGCCCAGCCGGCGCTCTATGGCTTGAACAAAGGGGAACTGTGGGCGTGGAACGGTAAGCGGTTTCCGGGCAGCCATATTGTTCAGTGTTCGATCACGATCGACCCCGTGGTGGATTATCGATCGAAGACGTTCCGGAGCGTCGAGGACGTGATCGCGAATCTGGATTCGAGCGAAGGGGCGATCCAGGGGATCGGCTTGCATGCCTGGCTGTTCGAAGACGGACAGATGGACTGGCTTCGGCGGTTCCTGCGACAGATGCGCGGCCGGACGGTCGTGCGAATGTCCGATATTGTGGCGGCAGCATGGGCACAGACTCAGACCAATCCATAGTCAAGCGTCTCTTCCGGAATACCTTTGCCAGCGTGGCCGGCCGGATGTGGCTGATCGCCAGCAACCTGTTTCTGACTCCGCTGATCTTGTCCTTTCTCGGCCAGGACCGGTTTGCCGTCTGGGTGCTCCTCTGGACCCTGATCCTGTACTTCATGATGTTGGACTGCGGGCTTGGCACTGCATTGGTGAAGTATTTTGCAGAGTACAAGGCGCGAAACGACGAGCAGGCCTTTGACGGTGTCGTGGCCACGGTGGTGTGCTTTTATCTCGCGTTGGGGGCGATGGTGCTGGTGGTGGTCTGGCCCCTGGTCTCGTGGATCGCTTCGTTCATGACGTTGCCGCAAGGTCTGCTGGGCGAAGCCGTGGCCATGTTTCGGTTAGGGCTTATCATTCTGGTGATCCTCAATTTGATCACGCTCTTCGATGCGATGCTCCGCGGACTGCAGCGGATGGAGTTGACGAACTTGACCTTGGTTGTGGTGTCCATCCCCAATGTGCTGGGCTCCTATCTGGTGCTCCACCGAGGCGGGGGGCTGTGGGAGCTTGCGATGGTCGCCGGCGCAGTCTATTGCCTGCAGTTGTGCCTCTTGATCGGCTTTGCCAAAATGGTCCGTCCGTCATTGCGGTTTGACGGGCATGCGGTGACGTGGGGTGCGCTCAGGATGCTGATGAGTTATGGGGTTCGCTTGCAGGTGCCGAGGTTGGCGGAGTTGGTGAGCTTTCAGGCCGACAAACTCTTGCTCTGGGCCTTTGTGCCGATTCACTACGTCACTTTCTACGAGTTGGGGGCGAAAGTATCGTCCGTCCTGGTCGATTTGCCGCATATTCTGTTTGCCGTCGTGTTTCCCACGGTCTCCGAGTTGTCGGAGCAACGGGACTACGACCGGCTGTGGATGCTGTATCATCGCGCCACGAAGTATCTGTGGCTGCTGAGCCTGCCCTTGCTGATCGGTATGTGGCTGACCTCGCATTTCATCTTACAAGCCTGGCTCGGTCATGTTTCGAGCGATGTCCATGTGGCGGTCTTGTTACTTTCAACGGGCTACTGGAGTGCGATCAGTGTCGGCATGGCCCTGACGTTGGGAGCCGGTATGGGCTGGGTTGACCCCATTATGAAAGCGGGGTTTCTCCAAACCGGGCTCAACTTAGGCCTATCGCTGCTCCTGATCGTGACGTTTGGCTATAAGGGGGCGCTCGTCGGGACGATGGTGGCGTTGGTCAGCAGCAATGTCTATGTCCTGACGCGATTTTGCAGGGAGTTCGGGCGGTCTCTTGCCGATCACCTGCGTCTGCTCGGTCGTGTGCTGTGGATCAATGTCCCGGCGGCCGGCGTGACGTTTGCGGTACAGCTAATCTTGACCGACTGGGCGTTGCGCGGGGGACGAACCCCCGCGATCCTTTCGCTCCTGACGTGTGTGTTCCTCTATGGCGCCGTCTATCTGGTGAGCATTCGTGCGGCCGGCGTGATGGATCAGCGAGATCAAGAGTTGCTGGGAGGGCGCGTGCCGATGGTCCAGCTCCTGACCGCCCGTTCGGGGTAGTGTCCGAGATAGTTGTGTGCGTCGCGACCTCTATTGCGAGCGGCCGGGAGAGCCTGACCATGGTTGACCATTCAACGCCGAGAGCCCGAGGCCAGGGAGTCAGTGTCCCAATCCTGTGCTGTCCTCTCTGCGGTTCCGAAGCGCTCACCCTGCTATTTATGGTGGATGCGCAACGAGTGGAGCGTTGCGGATCGTGCTCACTCGTGCTGCTCAACCCACAACCGGACTGTTCCGACGAGCAACTGTATGCGGAGGCCTATTATCGTGGCGACTGCGCCGTTAAGGACCGCGGGCAGGAGAACGTCCTTGAGCCGGATCGGGTGGCGCGCCGCTTGGAAAGTTGTCGGGGCGTGCTGGAGGAAATCGAGGGGCGGTTGGGGCGGAAGGGGCGATTGTTGGATCTCGGGTGCGGACCTGGTTTTCTCCTGAAGGCCGCCCAGGATGCCGGGTGGGTGGTGGCCGGCGCGGATGTGTCGGCGTTTGCAACGGCCCACGCACGCGATCGGTTCGGGATCACGCAGGTGACGACCGGGCCGCTGGAGGACGTGGAGTTTCCCGAAGCCTCGTTCGATGTAGTGACGCTCCAGCATGTGATCGAGCATTTTCGGGACCCTGTCCGGATGGTGCAACGGATCAAACGGTGGCTGGCGCCTGGCGGGCTCATCTGGCTGGAAACCCCTGATATCGATTCGGGACGGGCGAGGCGGGAGGGGCCTCAATGGAGCCACATGAAGGTGCCGGAGCATCTGTTTTATTTCAATCAACGGACGCTCACGCGATTGCTGACAGGCCAGGGGTTTACGGTCTTGACCGCGCACAGGGAGGTGGAGGGTACGGGGTTGATGCAAGCGGCTTGCGGCGGGGCCGAGCGGGCTCGCCGATTCTACGAAGGAGCCAAGCGGGTCCCTGGGTTTTGCGCCATGGTGAAGGTGGTTCGGTCGGCGAACGAATTCTTTCGGGCCGGCCTGCAGGGCGAGTCGGAAATCATTCGGCTGATGGCTCGGAAGGCGTAAGGGATTCCTCGTGGCATGGGAAAGGCGCAGCCGTGATTGAGCGAGTGGTCCGCGCGCTCATCCGCCTCTTGTCGGTCGGCGCGCAAATCGTCCGGGGCGTGCGCGACCCTCCGTCGCGGGACTCGGTTCGCCGGATCGTCGCGTTGCAGATGAGCGGGGTGGGAGACCTCTTGTTGACGACCCCCGCGCTACGGGCGTTGCATCGGCTGTATCCGGCGGCCCGCATCGATGTGATCACGTACAAGTTGGGGAGTGCCTCGTTTCTCTTTCGCTTGCCGTACATGGGACGAGGGTGCGAGTTTCCTCTGTTTGAACTTGAACTGAAACGTGCCTGGTCCCCTTCCTTTTGGCGAGGCCTGGCTCGACCGATCCGGTTCCTTCGAGAAGAGCCCTGCGACCTCTATGTGAGCTTTCACCATACCTGGTTGCTCCAGTGGTATCTGTTCGAGCTCTGGGTGGCCGCCCGTGCCCGGGCCCTGTTTGCGATCGGGATCAATCCGGACTTTCTCGCCGGACCGGGGGTGTTCGATCGGGCGGTTCCTGAATCACTCTTGGGGGAGCGGCATTATCGCCCCTTCTTTTTGGATGTCGTGAGCCTGCTCGGCGAGGCAGGCCACGACGTGACGATGGAATTCCCGTTGGAACCGGATGAGGTTCGGCAGGCCAGCGAGCGGCTGCGGCAGGCGATGCCGGGGTGTCGGATCGTCTGCCTGCATATGGGGGCGAGCCATGCGGCGCAGTTATGGCCCGTAGAGCGATATGTCGAGTTTGCGCAACGCTGCTGCCGCGATGGGTATGGCCTCGTCTTGATCGGCACCGAGGGAGAGCGGGGGCTGACCGACCAGGTGGCGAAGAGTCTTCCGGCCGGCCGGGTGCTGAACGTGACCGGCGCGACGACGCTGAGCGAGATGGCGGCGTTCATCGCCGCCTCGGACTTGTTCGTAGGCAACGACTCGGGACCGATGCACGTGGCGATCGCGCTTCAGCGGCCGACCATCGGCCTGATCGGGCCGGGCCGGCCCCGGTATTACCGGTATGGCCTGCACGAAGCGGTGATACTTCGGAACCCGATTCTGTTCGATATCCACGACAGGAAAGACAGTCCGTACCCATGGGTCATCACGGTGGACGAGGTCTACCGTCACGCACGGATATTGCTCGCATGAGGCTCCTCCTGCTCGTCAACGAATATCCGCCGGATCGGACGGCGGGCACGGCGATGGCGACCTATCAGCTTGCCCGATTCATGGTGGAGAAGGGGGCGGAGATCTCCGTGGTGGTCACGGAGCGTGCTCCCGGGTCTCCGCCCATGAGTGACGATGCGGGGGTGATGGTGTGCCGGTTACATGCCGGATGGGTCCCCATCGTCCGGTGGATGAACCGCATGCGCCGGATCAGGCGATTGGTCGGCACCGTGAAACCGGACCTGCTGCATGCCCAGTCCATCTCCTGCGGACTGTATGCCGCGGTGGCCGCGTTCGGCCGGAGGCTTCCGGTGCTGACGAGCATTCAGGGGCAAGATCTCTGCCAGGCTTCGTTCCTGCAGAGGAAGACGGAGGTGCGCTGGGCGCTCCGTGCGGCAGGCCGGGTGACGGCCGTCACTCCCGCCTTGGCGACGCTGGCTGAAAGCCTGACCGGGGTGCGGCCGATTCATGTCGTGCCGCATGGGTTTCTCCATGAACAGGGGATCGCCTCGCGCGACGCGCTGCGGGAGCGTTTCGGTCTGCGGCCGCTCGAACTGGTGCTGCTCTGCGCCGCGCGGTTGGACCCGATCAAGGGCGTGGATGTTCTCGTACAGGCGGTTGCGGACGTGCCGGAGGCGACGGTCTGGCTGGCCGGGGACGGGCCGGAGCGCCGCCATCTGGAGCAGATGGCGGCCTCGCTGGGGGTGGCGCAGCGCCTGCGATTCCTCGGTAATCTCCCGCACCGCGACCTCGCGGAGCGGATGCGCGCTGCCGACCTGTTCGTCCTGCCGTCCCGATCGGAGGCCTTCGGTATTGTGCTGGCGGAAGCCATGGATGCGGGGCTTCCCATCGTGGCGTCCCGGGTCGGTGGCATTCCCGGGCTCGTCGAAGCGGACAATGGATTGCTCGTTCCGCCGGAGGATCCCGCGGCGCTGGCCCGGGCTATCCGCGAACTCTTGGCTGATCCGGAGCGCCGCGCCGCCATGGCGCGCGTCAATCCGGAGAAGGCCAAGGCCTATCGATGGGAAACCGTCGGCGAGACCTATTGGAAGGCCTATCGTGAGCTGCTGGCCGAGAGCCGGGTGCAGGCATGACCGAGCCGGTCTTGTCCATCATCATCGTCAGCTTCAACACCAAGGCGCTGCTGGCTCAGTGTCTGGCGTCGATTCGCCGCTATCCGCCTCCGGTTTCGTTTGAGACGATTGTCGCGGACAACGCGTCTGCCGACGGAAGCCCGGAGATGGTGGAAGCGGACTTTCCGGATGTGCGGCTGATTCAGACCGGGGCCAATCTCGGGTTCGGTGCGGCCAACAATCGGGGAGCGCACGTCTCGAAAGGAGCGGTCCTCTTGTTTTTGAACTCGGATACGGAGTTGTTGCCGGAGGCCGTCGGCCCCCTTCTGGACCGGCTCGATGCCAAGGCCTCGGTCGGCATTGTCGGTCCGACGGAACAAGATGCCGCAGGCGTGCCCTATCCCACCATCTGTCCGGCGCCGGACCTCTGGTATCTTTTGTTGACGCATACGGGGTTGCGGCATCGCTGGTACCGAAACGCCTGGATCAACCCCTACCGTCAGTATTGGGAGCAAGCCTTTGCCACGAACCAACCGCTGGTCGTGGACTGGGTGTCCGGGGCCAGCCTGATGGTGCGTCGTGCGGTATTGGATCAGGTTGGTGGTTTCGACGAAGGCTATTTCATGTACATGGAAGAGACGGATCTTTGCACGCGGGCGCGAAAATCCGGATGGCTGATTGAGTACGTGCCGAAAGGGCGGCTCGTCCATTATGGGGGCGGATCCGGTGATAAGGTCAAAGGAGGACTGTTGACCCTCTCTAGTGTGGTCAGCGAGATCCGGTATTTTCACAAGCACCGGAGCGCTGGTGAGTTGATGTTGCTCAAAGGCCTGTTGTTTGCGGAATTCTTGCTCAAGTGGTTTGTTGCTCGGCCGCGCGATCCACGCCGATGGGCCTGCCGGGAAGCTGTCCGGGTGATATCTGGGCTTCGGCCGGTATATGTGACGAAGGAAGATATTGAGGGGGGGGATTCTCGCTCTGTCCCCGGCGAAGGGCGCCGCAGGGGAGGCCAGAAATGAGCGTCAGCGGCCTCGGCTACTACGATCATGGACGGAGCGATTTATTGGCTCTGTTCCCGACCGGAGCTGAACGGGTTTTGGAGATTGGCTGCGGCGCAGGAGGGATGGCGGCAGGTATGCGGGAACGAGGTGCGAAAGAACTGGTCGGAGTTGAAATCAATCCCGAGGCTGCCGTTCATGCCAAAACTCAGTTTGACCGCGTGATTGTTGGTTCTGTCGAGGAGGTTATCGCATTGCTGCCCAATGGTTTTTTTGATCTCATTGTGTATGGAGATGTCCTTGAACACCTCATCGATCCCTGGACTATTCTTGCCAGGCATGGCTGTCTGCTCAAACCGTCTGGATACGTTCTCTTGAGTGTGCCTAATGTTCGACATTGGCGGCTGCTGTACGACCTCGTAATCCGCGGAAATTGGACCTATGAGGATGATGGGGGAACCCTTGACCGGACACACCTTAGGTTCTTCACTAGGTCCACTATTCTTGAGATGGTCGGCGGCGCTGGATATCAGGTGGTTTCCGAACACCACAACGAGTTCGGTTCGGCTGCCAGATGGCTAGATTACTTATCATTCGGGGTGCTCCGAGAGTTTCTCGTGTGGCAATATTTCATTTTGGCCCGTCCGAAGGCGGAAGCGGCAGCTGGTCGTGAAACGGGGGCGGTTCCTGTGTGTTGACCAGGCTGGCTCGCTGCGGGAACGTGAGCCGGCCTGCTTGGACGGATGGAGCATAAGGAGGTCTTGGAAGGGGGCCGGCCCGACTCGGGTTCCATCCGGCTTGAATCACGGCAATCGGTCGTAGGAGGTGGGGGTGGAGCTGGAATCAGTCGTCTGCAACCTCTATGGAGCTTCACGTCTGCGCCCTCGCTATCAGAAACGGGGACACTTGACAGGGTGGATGTTCACGATTGTCCAGTGCCGGTGCTGCGGTCTGGTCTTCGTCAACCCTCGGCTGCCGGAGGAGCACATCAAAGGCTTGTATGACAAGGCCTACTTCGACGGGCAAGGTTTCGATCCGTACATCAGCCTCGAAGAGGAAGCTCAGAAAATTGCCGGAGTCACGCGCGTGCCGGAACGTATAAGCGCCGTCAAACTCCCTCCGGCGGATGTTCTTGAAGCCGGTCCGGGCGGCGGCCACTTCCTGCGGCTGGCGAAGGAGCGCGGATTCAGTGCCGTAGGGCTTGAACTTTCGAATTATGCGGGCAATCGTTTACGACAGCAAGCGCTGCACATCCTGCAAGGAACCATCGCGCGCGCGGGCATTCCCGATCATGCGTACGACGTGATCGTGGCAGTCGAAGTCATCGAGCATCTTCCCGACCCGCGAACATTTTTTATGGAAGTGGCGCGTGTTCTCAGGCCGGGAGATCACTTTTACTATGAGACCGGGGATATCGATTGTGAGCAGGCTCGCGAGCAGGGTGCTGATTGGGATTACATTCGGCCAGAAGGGCATCTCTATTATTTTTCTCCTCGTACCCTGGCTCGGTATCTGAGGGAAACTGGGTTCAGGGTCTGTTACCCCTTGTGGTTCAATCCGAGCAGAAGAATCGTATCCCTCCTGAGGCAAGTGGGATTGGTAAAGGGGGCGGAGCCGTGTTTTCAGGGGAGGAGCGGGGCGCTCGCAAGGCGATTGCTTGCGCCTGGGACTGGCTTCCTTCGAGGCGCCCGTACCCGATGGCGCTGCGACAGGCCGGGAACGCCCGATGAGCAAACCCATGCCGATTCCCAAGCGAGAGTTTCCCGGCGTGACGGACATCGAGACGGTCCGGTGGCGGGCGTCGATCTTCGCCGAGGAGGCCCGTGCGTTGAATAGACCCCTTCTGTCCGGCACCAACGCGCGGCCCTGTGCCGCTTCCGAACGTGGCTTGGCCGTTCATGGGTTCGAACGCGGGGCGCTGTGCGAGTGGCTGAGGTCGTGGAGGTGAGCATCGGACGGGGAACTGATCAAAAGCCCGCATCGTTCCGCTACGTGAGCTCGGAGTTGGCCGCCATGGCCGAGGCGGAGAATTATCGCCGCTGGATTTTGCGCCGGTTCGCTCCCTATCTCAGCCAGCGCATTGTCGAAGTGGGGGCCGGCATGGGGGCCTTCTCCGATTTATTGTTGCGCGAAGCGCGACCTGCGGCACTCACCCTTGTCGAGCCGGCGGACAATCTGGTGTCGCTGCTTCGGCAGCGGTTCGCCGGGGAGCGGCGAGTGACGGTGGTGCATGGGTATCTCGATCTGCTCGTCGGTTCGTCGCCCGTCGATTCCGTGGTGCTGGTGAATGTCCTTGAGCATATCGAGGATGATGCAGCGGTGCTTCGGATCATTTGGGATCTCTTGGTCCCGGGAGGGGCGCTGTTGCTGTTCGTTCCCGCGTTGCCCTGGCTTTATGGAAGCATGGATCGCGCGTTTGGACATGTGCGCCGCTATCGCAAGCCTGCGCTGGCCCAGATGCTGGATCGCATCGGCTATGAAACGGTCGACCTGCGCTATTTCAACCTGTTGGGTGTCGGCCCCTGGCTCGTGGCCGGGAGGATTCTTCAACGCCAGACGCTCCACCCGAAGGCCGTCAGGTTGTATGACCGGTGGGTCTTGCCGTGGCTTTTGAAGCTGGAGTCCTGCTGGCCTCCGCCGATCGGGCAAAGTCTTTTGGCGGTCGCCAGGAAGCCGGATCGGACAGGAAGGGAGAACCGGGATGCGTCCCGCGGCGAGCGTTGACGCGGTCTTGCCGTCGGAAGTCATTGGGCCTGTGCGCGAACCGCAACGACGCGTGCAGGCGATCTGGCGGCTGCTCGCTCCGGCGGAACCGCCAGTACGCCCATGTCCAACATGTCGAAACATGACTTGCTGATGGTGCTGACGAAGGGCGCGAACGTATGAGGTTGCAAGCAGAGCACCGCATGCGAAATCTTCTTGAGCGGTTTCATCAGGCCTCCTGGCAGGCCGCGCGCGACATCGAGCGGGCCTTTGTCCGTCATCGCAATCCCGAGCCGTCGCCTGGGCGTTTCTGGCATGAACCGGCTGAAGACGGGACGCCGCTGGTGACGATCGTCATTCCGACGTGCGATGCGGACAGAGGGGGGTACTTTGCGCAGCTGTTGGGGCAGCTTGGCCGACAAACGGTGCAGGCGTACGAGCTCATGGTGGTCCTGGGTGATCCTCGTCAGGGCCGGGCGATCAATATTGCGGCCGCTCTCGCGCAGGGGCGCTACCTGTTGATCCTCGACGACGACACATCCCTCGCCACGACCGAGGTCGTGGCGAAGCTGGTGGCGGCGCTGGAGGCGTCTCCTGAGATCGGCATGGCCGGCGGGAACAACGTGATTCCGGATGGCGCCACCCCTTTTGTGAGACGGGCCATGCGACAGATTCCGCGTCGTTCCTGGGCGCCGGTGACGCAGGTGACGGACTCCGACCTGGCCGAGCATCCCTGTTTGATGATGCGGACGGAGGAGTTCAAGGCTGTGGGCGGGGAAAACGAGCTGTTGCCCAGGGGGCTGGACCCGTACCTGCGCGAGGAATTTCGCCGGGCCGGGAAGCGGGTGGTGTTGGTGCCCGGCGTCCTCTATTCGCATCTCCCGCCGGACACATTGAACGGATTGCTCCGCCAGTACTTTCGGAACGGCCGCCAGGCGGCCTTCGTCGGTCATCATTTCCCTCAATGGATCATCGAGACGCCGGCGAACCATGGGGCCTTCACCGCTCGTATTCCCTGGTGGCGGCGCGTGGCCCGCTTTCCTCTTCGGTTGTTCATGGGTCTGGCACGCGGAAGGTTGATCTGGTTGTCCTGCGAAGTGGCCTATGCCGTGGGGTATCTCGTCGAGCGTGGAACATGGGGCAAATCCCACGCCTGATGACGCCGGATGCGCGTCGGGACTGTGGAGAACGTGGTAGGTGCTCGGAATGCAAATGGATTCTTGGGGATGGATAGGGGGAGCGACGCAGTGCCTGGTCGGACCCAGGCGGAGCGGGTCACGTTCGATGGAGATCGGGAACGGTGACTGCCGAAGGAGCGATGGTCATGACGAATGAGCGAGTCCCGCAACAGGTGCCTCGGCTGTCCGTGGTGATGCCGGTCTACAATGAGCGGCTGACGATCGAAGAAATCCTGTTCCGCGTACAGGCTGTCGCGATCGAGAAAGAAATCATCGTTGTGGACGACAAATCCACGGACGGTACGAGAGAGTTTCTGGAGCAGCTTGCCGCGAATGCCGGCACGATCGGCAGCCTGGCGCTCCCGGGCGCAGGGCGGACCCTCCGCACCGACAACATTCGGGTGTTGTTTCAAGAGACCAATCAGGGCAAGGGGGCGGCGCTCCGCCGCGGCTTCCGCGAGGTCCGCGGCGACATGGTCATCGTTCAGGATGCGGATCTCGAGTACGATCCGCAAGATTATCGCATCCTCTTATCGCCCATCGAGCAAGGGGTGGCCGATGTGGTCTATGGGTCTCGTTTTCTAGGGGGGCCGCACCGGGTCCTCTTTTTTTGGCATCAGATGGGGAACACCGGCTTGACGCTGCTCTCCAATATGGTCACGGACGTGAACCTTTCGGATGTCTGGACCTGTTTTAAGGCGTTCCGGCGCGAGGTGCTGCAGGGGATCACCCTGCGGGAGAACCGGTTCGGGTTCGAGCCTGAATTTACCGCCAAGGTGGCGCGGGGACATTGGCGCATGTACGAGGTGCCCGTGTCCTACCATGGCCGGACCTACGCCGAAGGCAAGAAGATCACCTGGCGGGATGGAATCGTGGCGGTCTGGTGCATTCTGCGGTACGGGCTCTTCCGTGGCCGATGAGGGGGGTGTGTCGGTAATGCGGGAGCTGAGACGCTGATGTGCGGCATCTGCGGTCTGGTCGGCCAGGGAGACGCGTCGGTCTTGGCGCGCATGATGCGCCGCCTGGAGCATCGGGGGCCGGATGAACAGGGCATGCATCAGGAACCCGGCATCCGGCTGGGGATGCAGCGGCTGCGCGTGATCGATCCGCAGGGCGGTCGGCAGCCGATGTCCAACGAAACCGGCACGGTCTGGGTGGTGATGAACGGGGAAATCTACAATTACCGGGAACTGCGGCGGGAGTTGATCGCCAAGGGGCACCGGTTTACGACCAACTGCGATACAGAAGTGCTCGTTCATTTATACGAGCAGGAAGGGGAGGCCGGCGTCCAGCGGCTCCGCGGCATGTTCGCCTACGCGCTCTGGGACCGCGAGCGCAGCCGGTTGCTCTTGGTCCGCGACCGGTTGGGCATCAAGCCTCTGTATTATGCGGTGCTGCCCGGTACGGAGGGAGGCGGACCTGGCTTGGCCTTTGCGTCCGAGCTGCCGTCCCTTCTGGAGGCCCTCCCGCCGCGCGCCGTCGATCCTGCGGCAGTGGCCCAGTACCTGACCCTGCTCTATGTGCCCGGCCCCGGCACAATGTACGAGGGAATCCGGCAGCTTCAGCCTGGGGAATGGCTGAAGGTTGAGCGGGGGAAGGTGGAGACGGGACGATACTATGTGCCGAGCGTCGCCTGGTCTCCGCACCGAAGGGAGCCGGAAGCCGAGACGGAAGCGCGATTCCTGTCGCTGCTCAAGGACACGGTCCAGGCGCATCTGGTGAGCGACGTGCCCTTGGGCCTCTTCCTGTCCGGCGGGCTGGATTCCGGCTCGATATTGGCCATGATGCGCTCGGCCACCGAGGGGCCGATCAAGAGCTTTTCGATCGGCTACGACTCGCCGGCGGATCGTTCTTACAACGAGCTGGAGGCAGCCCGTCTGATGGCGGACCACTTTGGGACGGACCATACGGAAGAGCGGCTGGACCCAGACGCGGTGACGCTGTTGCCGAAGGTTGTGGCGGCCATGGGCGAGCCATTTGCGGACTCCTCGGCGATTCCCACTTATCTGATTTCCGAGGTCGCCCGTCGTTCCGTCACGGTGGCGCTGTCGGGGATCGGCGGGGATGAGCTGTTCGGGGGGTATCCCCGGTATCTCGGCGCGCGCGCGGCCGCTCGTTACGCGCTGGTGCCGGCGGCCGTTCGCGGGTGGGTCGGCGACCGGGTGGCCCCGTTGCTGCGCGAAGGGACCGGCAGTCGGGATCAGGTCGGCCGGATCAAACGGTTCCTGCGCGACGGTCGGCTGGATTTGTCCGCGCAATATGTCCAATGGATGACGTTCCTGCCGGCCGAATGGGGTGTCTCGGCCTTCACCGACGCCTGCGCGGCCGGGCGGGGGATTGAGACGGTTGCCAGGACTTACCGGATGTTATTCGACCACTGGCCGTCCGACGATCCGTCGGACCGGGCCATGGGTCTGGACCTTCAAACGTATCTGCCCGACGACCTCCTCCGCATGGGCGATCGGCTCAGCATGGCCCATTCGCTGGAGTTGCGCGTGCCCTTCTGCGACCACGAGCTCTTGGCCTTTGCCTGTCGCGTGCCGTCGTCGGTTCGGTTCGGCCGGTGGACGCTCAAGGGGTTCATGCGACATGCGCTCAGAAGGGTGTTGCCGCCCGCGATCGTGCGCGGGCCCAAGCAGGGGTTTCAGGTACCGCTGGCGCGCTGGCTGCGCGAGGACCTACGCGAGATGACGCTGGATCTGCTCACCGATGACACCGTGCGGCGGCGGGGGTACGTCAAGCCCGACTACGTCCGGTGGCTGCTCCGGGAGCATGGCGCCGGACGGAGAAACTTCGCCGATCAGATCTTTGCCTTGCTGGTGTTGGAATTGTGGCACCGGCTTGCGGAGGGGACGCAGCCGGCATGAACGTCTTTCTCTTGGCCGACGTCTCGGCGGTGACGGTGATCGGCGGGGCCGAGCGCGTTCTGCAGGAACAAGCCCTGGGCTTGGGCCGGTTGGGGCATCGGGTCAGTACGATTGTGCGGGCTCCGGCCGGGGACGAACGACCGCAGGTGACCGTGGGGGCGATACGGGAATACCGGTATCGGGTGTCGCGAGACCATGAGTGGGGGTTCGTCCTGTCGTCCGTGCGGGGATCGGTGCGCATGGTGGATGAAGCCGGTCGGACCGGCCTTCCCGACGCAGCCATCGTCCATCAGTCCATGGCCGGGCTGGGGCCGATCCTCGCGAGGCGGTCCGCGATCCGGGGTTGGGTCTACGTCTGCCATTCTCTGGCCCACGAAGAATATACGACCAGGACGAAGCCTCGGACCGGCCTGCTCGCGCGCGCCCGGTGGACCGCCAATGCGCGCCTGCGTCGCTGGTGCGAGCGAGTCGTAATGCGCCGTTGTGCGCGGATCGTCGTGCTGAGCGAATTCATGAAGCAGCGGGTGATGCGGTCGCATGGCATCGACGCGGAACGGGTGCGGGTCATTCCCGGCGCGGTGGACATCGAGCGGTTTCGTCCTCCCGACGATCCGGTGGCGGTTCGGGACCGGTTGGGGTTGCCGCAGAAGAACGTCATTCTTTTTACGGTCAGAAATCTTGTGCCCCGTATGGGCCTGGAGAACTTGTTGCGCGCGTTGGCCGGGCTGGGGCCGGAACGGCAGGACCTGCTCTTGTTGATCGGCGGAGACGGGCCCTTGCGGGCGTCGTTGCAGAACCTGATCGACGAGCTCGGCCTGGCGCCGTCGGTCCGGCTGCTCGGATTTGTCCCGGAGCCGGATCTGCCCGGCTATTACCAGGCGGCCGATCTGGTGGTGATGCCGACGCACGAACTTGAAGGGTTCGGCTTGGTCACCGTCGAAGCCCTGGCCTGCGGCACTCCCGTCTTGGGCACTCCGGTCGGGGCCATTCCGGAAATCCTGGCCCGGGTGGACCCTCGCTTGGTGGCGGAGGGGAGCGATGGCCCGGCGCTGGCCGAGGCGCTGCGGCGAATCTTGCGGCGGTTTCGCGATCAGCCGGGCGAGCAGGAGCGGTTGTCCAGACGCGGGCGAGAACTGGCGCTTACGGACTATACCTGGGATCGGCACAACCGGCAGCTCGATCAGGTGCTCCGGGATGTGTGCGAAGGGGCGGGCGAGGCCTGTCATGGCCGGTGAGATCGCGCCGCGCAAGGTCGTGCATGTCATCACGCGATTCGACTGGGGCGGGTCCGCGCAGAATACCTTGCTGACGGCGCTCGGCCATGATCGAACCAAGTTCGAGCCGGTCGTGGTCATGGGACGAGCCGGGCGCTGGGACGCGCAAGGGGGGGATCGGGCGACCGAGGCGAATTGCCGGCGCCTGACGCAGGCGGGGGTCCGATGGATCTTGTTGCCGAGTCTGACGCGGGAGATCCATCCCGTGAAGGATCTGGTCACCCTCTGGCGGTTGATCGCGATATTTCGACAAGAGCGACCGGCCATCGTCCATACGCATACGTCCAAGGCCGGCGTGTTGGGCCGTCTGGCCGCGTGGGTGACCGGGGTGCGGGTCGTCGTACATACGCCGCACGGCCATGTCTTCTATGGCCATTTCGGCCGCGCGGCGTCCCTGGCATTTCTGTGGATCGAGCGGGCGCTGGCCGGAATAACGACCGGCTTGATTGCCTTGACGGAATCGGAGCGGGATGAGCACCTTGCCCTTGCGGTTGGCCGGGCGGAGCGGTTTTCCGTCGTGCCCAGCGGGATCGACCTGGCGCGGTTTCGGGCCGCCGTTTCGCAGAAGAGCCGTCCCCGTCCGACGGGATTCGACTGTCCCCCCGATGCCCTTGTGATAGGATCGGTCGGGTGGCTGACGGAGGTGAAGGGGCATCGGTTTTTGATCGAGGCGTTCGCTGCGTTAAAGCCACGGCATCCGAGATTGCATGTCGTCATCGTGGGGAGCGGTGAGTTGCGGGACGACTACCTGGCTCTGGCTGCGCGGCTTGGCGTGAACGACTCCGTGCATCTGCTGGGGGACCGGCAGGATGTGCCGGAATGTTTGGCGGCCATGCAGCTCTTTGTGCTTCCGTCGTTGAACGAAGGCATGGGTCGTGCGTTGATCGAGGCCATGGCGGCCGGGCTTCCTGTGGTGGCGAGCCGGGTCGGCGGGGTGCCGGCGATCGTGGAGGATCGCCGCACCGGGCTGCTCGTACCGGCCGGAGACGCAGGGGCTCTGGCCTCGGCCTTGGAGGAATTGCTGAACAAACCGGAGTGGGCGGGGGAACTCGGGGCGGCGGCCAGTCGAAGCATCGGCGAACGGTTCGGGTCCGAGGCGATGGTGCGCGCCGTTGAGTCGGTCTACGAGAGGGCTTGGACGGAAGCCGGCAGGCAAGGGGCGGCATGAGTCGAGGGGGATGGAAAGCGATCGCGCTGTGCGGCCTTTGGCTGGCCATGGCGGTCGTTCAGGCCAGGGCTGACGAGCCGGCGCTCACCCCGTTGGTCACCAGCTTTCATGTGCACAGCACGGTCAGCACGGGCGATCTTACTCTGGATCAAGTAGCCGAACAGGCGGAGGCCCTGGGGCTGGATGCGGTCGTCCTGACCGATAATTTCGTCCTTCGGTACGAGTATGGGCTCTATCCGTTTCGCGGGCTGCTCAAACGGACGTTCTCCATCCGCTCGGTGCTGGACTACGGACTGGACCGATTTTTGAACGATGTGGCGGCGGCCCAGGCCCGACATCCGAAAGTATTGCTGGTCCCCGGCGTGGAGGTGGTCCCTCATTATTACTGGACCGGTTCCCTGTTCGAGGGCAACTTGACGATGCACAATTCCCAGAAGAACATCCTGGTGTTCGGCTTGCCCCGCGCGGAGGACTATGCCGCTTTGCCGGTCAACGGCAATCCCGGTTCCTATCGCTATGATTGGGCCAGCGTGGTGACCCTGTCGCCGGTGCTGCTGTTCGTGCCGGCGACGTGGCTGTGGTTCCGTCGAACGGCCAGGGTTTCGCGCGACGGTCGAGTCTCCTCTCGTGCGCGCCGCACACATCGTCTGGCTTCCGTCACGCTGGCCGCGGCCGCCTCGTTGCTGCTGTTCAACGCCTGGCCGGTCGGGACCCCGGTTTACAGCAGCTATGACGAGCATCTGAGCTACCGGCCTTATCAAACGTTCATCGATGCCGTCGCGGCGCGCGGCGGCGCGACGATCTGGTCCATGCCCGAGGCCCGGGACTTCAACCAGTTCGATTATGGCCCTTTGGGGAAAGTGACGGTCAAGACGGATCCCTACCCGGAAGCCCTTGTGATGACCAGCGGCTACACCGGCTTCGGCGGCATCTATCAGGACAATCGAACCGTGGCGGACCCGGGCAATTTCTGGGACCAGCTCCTGGGCCAGTATGCGGCCCGGCGCAAGGGCCCCGCTCCGCCGTTCACCGTCGGCGAGATCGCCTTCCACGGCATGAATCGGGACACGAGGGAACTCGACCAAGTGTTGACGATTTTCTGGGTCCGTCAACGGAATGCCGCGGGCCTCCTGGAGGCGTTGCGCAGCGGGCGGCTCTATTCGGTAGGCCAGTACACCAAAGGGTCGGGGTTGCGCCTCGATCAGTTTCGCGTCGAGTGTGCAGGCGGTGCCAGGGGGGCGGTGAGCGGCGAATCGTTGGACCCCAGCGGGGCCGGCGACGTGACCGTACGGGTGAAAGTCACGGCGGTGGACCAAGGGGCGCAGCCCATCACGTTGATGGTAATCCGCTCCGGCCAGGTGGCCGCGACCCTGACGGGCGTGACCCCGTTCGAGCAGGTGCTCACCGATCCTGGCGCGCCTCCGGGAGTCTGGAATTACTATCGCCTCTCGGTCAAGGGCCAGGGGAGCGAGCTTCTCAGCAACCCCATTTTCGTCGGGCCGGTCCCGGCGGCGCAGACCGATCCACCCGGCGCGCCGTTGGCATCCGATCCGGCCGTGGCCCCGGCGCCGCCCGCCGGCGCACAGGGACTGTGATGGTGGTCGCGATCCATCAACCTCAGTATCTGCCCTGGTTGGGGTATCTCGACAAGATCGATCGCGCCGATGTGTTTGTCGTCCTGGACAATGTCCAGTTTAAGAAAAACGAATGGCAAAACCGCAATCGCATCAGAACGGCGCAGGGCTGGCAGTGGGTGACGGTGCCCGTGCTGCATCGGTTCGGCCAGAAGATCAACGAGGTGCGCGTCAATTCGGGCGAGGACTGGGCTGCCAAGCACGTGCGGACGATCGAGATGCACTATGCGCGGGCGCCGCACCGCGAGCCGTTGATGGATGGGCTGCGGGCGATTTATCGGCAACCCTGGGAACGGTTGTCCGACCTCAACGTCGCCGTGCTCAGATGGTTGCTAACAGCTTATGGCATCACGACTCCGATGCGAATCGCGTCGGAGATGAGCCTGCGTGAGGAGCCGACGGACCGGCTGATCGACATCTGCCGAGCCGTGGGGGGGGACCGGTATCTGGCCGGAGCCGGCGCAGCCGGCTATATGGATAGGCCCAGGTTTGAAGCGTCCGGAATAGGGTTGGAGGTGCAGGACTTCCATCATCCGGTCTATCGGCAATGTTATGAGCCGTTCATGCCGGGCATGGCGGCCATTGATTTGCTCTTTGCCTGCGGCGGCGAAGCCTTGCAACGGTTGCGTGCCACCAGGCAGGAGGGGCGAGCCCTCGCCGCCGCGCAGGGGAACTCCGCGGAACATACCGTTCCCGGCCAGTCTGAAACGGAACCTGGGGTATTATAGGAAGGGGAGGTCGTGATGGCGTCGAACAACTCGGACCGGATTCGCATCTTGGCATTGGGCGCCCACCCCGACGATATCGAGGTCGGATGCGGCGGGGCGCTTCTGCACTATGCGAATCGAGGTCAGCAGATATTTTTGATGATCATGACGGAAGGGGAGTTGGGCGGGGATGCGCATGTCCGGGCCGCCGAGCAGGGGGATGCGGCCAAGATTTTAGGGGCGGAGAAGGTCTATTGGGGGGGCTACCCCGATACCGCGATCCCCAACGATCGCGGACTCGTGCAGAAAATCGAGCGGGTGGTTCGCGAGGTGAATCCCCACATGATCTTCGTGCATTTTCCGGACGATACCCACCAGGATCATCGCCATCTGGCGATGAGCACCGTCTCGGCGACACGCTATACCAAAAATGTGCTGTTTTACGAGGGGCCGACCACGCAGCAGTTCTCGCCCACGGTCTTTGTGGACATCGGCGAGGTGTTGGATGCAAAAATCAGGGCGCTGCAAGCCCACGCGTCGCAGGTCAACAAGACCAATGTGGAAGGGCTCAGCATCGTCGATGTGACCACGTCCGCGGCGCATTTCCGCGGGATTCAAGGACGGGTGAAAAGCGCGGAAGGGTTCGTGCCGCTGCGCATGTTCTTGCCCTAATCTCATGACGCAAACTGGTTCGGTGATTCCTCATTCGCGCCCCACTCTCGGTGAGGCTGAAGCGCAGGCGCTGCGCTCCGTCATGGCTTCCGGGCAGGTGGCCCAAGGCCCGCAGGTTGACGCATTCGAACGGGCGGTGGCGGCGCTGACGGGGCTCGGCGGCGGCGTTGCGGTCAGTTCCGGGACGGTCGCGTTGGAGGTTGCGCTGCTGACCCTGGGTGTCGGCCCAGGTGACGAAGTGCTGCTCCCGACCTATGTCTGCGCGGCTCCCTGGCTGGCTGTGACCAGGGTGGGGGCGACGCCGAAACTCGTGGACATCGAACCGCAGTCGTACGGTATTGACCCGACCGCTGTGCGAAAGGCGCTGTCGCCCCGTACGCGGGCGGTCATCGTGCCGCACCTTTTTGGGTTGCCGGCGGATTTGACGGCTCTGCAAGCCTACGGCGTTCCGTTGATCGAAGATTGTGCGCAAACGCTGGGGGCTGTTGAGCGGGGCCGGCCGGTCGGAAGCGTGGGACGTGTAACCATCTGTTCCTTTTACGCCACCAAGCTCGTATGCGCCGGTGAAGGCGGCATGCTGTTGTCGAACGACGAGAGATTGCTGGAGAAGGGGCGAGCTCTGCGGGAATACGACGAGAGCGATCGGTTGGATTCGCTGGCCTTTAACCGAAAGCTGACGGACCTTCAGGCCGCGCTCGGCCTCGTGCAGGTCGGACGCTTCCCGGAATTGGTGCGCCGCCGCGCTGCCATCGCCGCTCTGTATGGGGCGGAGCTGAGCTCGCTGGGGCTGACGCTGCCGGCCGTTCCGGACGGGCGCACGCATGTCTACTACCGATATGTGGTGAGAGTGCCGGAGTCAGCCGGGCCTCTGGACGGGATCGTGAAGCGGCTGGAAGGTCGGGGCGTCCAGTGCCGGCGTCCTGTGTTCCGGCCCATCCATCAGTATCTGGGAGAAACCGGGTTTGCCGCGAGCGATGAAGCCCATGCCCGAGCCTTGTCGCTGCCCATCTATCCCTCCCTGACCGACGACGAGGCAGCCCGGGTGGTCCACGCCTTGCGCGAGGAATTCCAGTGACGGTAGGCGAGCGTGAGAACCCGACGTGGCCTGGTTGGGCCTTGTGGATCGGACTGGCCGGGCTGGTGCTGCTCCTGATCCCGTCCACGCGCGAGTTCTATATCGTCGAAGGGCGGAGATGGCTCTATATTCTGCTACTGTCATGTGCGGTCACCTTCACGCTCACGCCCATCCTGATTCGTCTGGGTGTCAAGTGGGGGCTGGTCGATCAGCCTTCGGAGCGGAAAATTCATACCACGCCGGTTCCCCGTATCGGTGGTCTGGCCGTCTATTGCGGATTCCTCGGGGCGATCGCGGTCAATTCGATTTTGGAAGACTGGATGGTGGCCATCCTGCTGGCCGGGTCGCTGCTTCTCGTGGTCGGGATCGTGGACGATGCCAGGGGGCTTCCGGCTTGGTTGAGGCTGGGGGCGCAGTTGTTGGGCGCCGGCATGGTGATTTATACCGGCAAGACGCTCACGCTCTTTCCGCCCGGCCCTGTCGGCACCACCGTCAATGTCGTGCTCACGTTCTTGTGGATCGTGGGGATCACCAACGCCTTCAATTTTTCCGACGGAATGGACGGGCTGGCATCGGGTATGGCCATGTTGATGGCGTTTTTCATGGGCGTGGTGGCCTATGAGACGAACCAACCGGGATTGGCTTGGTTGGCGGTGGCGGTCATCGGCTCGAGCCTGGGGTTCTTCTTCTATAATTTCAGGCTGGATCGAGGGCCGGCCATGATTTTTTTGGGCGACGGCGGGGCGACCTTCCTTGGGTTTACCCTCGCCTGCCTGGCCGTCAAGGGCGAGTGGGCCGACAACAATCCCATCGTGTCGTTCAGTAACCCATTGCTGATCTTCGGGGTGTTGATCTACGATATGATCCATATCACCGTGGAGCGGATCCGAACCGGCAAGGTCGCGTCGGTGAAGCAATGGATCGATTATGTGGGCAAGGACCACTTGCACCACCGGTTCGCGCGATTGCTCGGCAGTCAGCGGGCGAGCGTGGAGCTGATCTTCGCGCTGGTGACGTCCTTGGGGCTGGCGGCCATCGTGTTGCGCAAGGCGGACACGACGGAAGCGATCCTCTTGCTGGCCCAGGCCGCCTTGATCGTGATCATGATCACCATTTTGGAGCACTACGCTCGGCGCGATAACGGACAGTAGACGAGCGACTGACGAGAGGGGAGTACTGGCATGGTACCGACGGTGGAATGGAAAGATGGGGCCGTCCGGCTCCTGGACCAGGCGCAACTTCCGGAGCGCGTCGCCTTCCTGGACTGCCGCGATTATCGCGCGGTCGCCCGGGCGATCAAGGAGTTGCGGGTGCGGGGAGCGCCGGCCATCGGTGTGACGGCGGCGATGGGGGTTGCGCTTGGCGCACAATCGATTCAATCAACCGATTTCGACGTATTCTCGAAAGAATTACTTGAGATTTGCCATGCACTGGCCGCGACACGCCCGACCGCCGTCAATCTATTCTGGGCCATCGAGCGGATGAAGCAGACTCTGGCCGCCTGCCGGCAGCTGCCGGTCGAAGACATCAAGCGGCGGTTGGTGGAGGAGTCGCAGCGGATCCTGGACGAAGACATCGCGATGAACAAGACCATGGGGCGACATGGGGCGGCGCTCGTCAAGGACGGGCAGACGATTCTGACCCACTGCAATGCCGGGGCTCTGGCCACCGCCGGCTATGGGACGGCCTTGGGCGTGGTCCGGGCCGCCTGGGAGGAAGGGAAAAAGATCAAGGTGTTGGCCGATGAGACGAGACCCGTGCTGCAAGGGGCACGGTTGACCGCCTGGGAATTGATGCAGGACGGGATTCCCGTCACGCTGATCACCGACAACATGGCCGGAGCCTTGATGCGGCAGGGGTTGGTGCATCTCTGCATCGTGGGGGCGGACCGGATTGCGGCGAACGGGGATGTGGCCAACAAGATCGGGACTTATTCGGTGGCGGTGCTGGCCAAGGCGCACCACATTCCTTTTTATGTCGCCGCTCCCTATTCGACCATCGATCTAAGCACGCCTTCGGGCGAGCAAATTCCCATCGAGCAACGGCAGGCCGAAGAAGTGACCTCGATTTGCGGAAAGGCGGTCGTGGCACCGGCCGGTGTCTCGGTGCTGAACCCGGCGTTTGATGTGACCCCGGCTGAGTACATCACGGCGATCATCACGGAACGGGGTGTGTTCAAGCCGGGCGAACTGGCGGGTCGGTTCCGCGCCTAGGGGCCCAAGGTTGTGGGAGATCTGCCGGGACGCGCCTTGCAACCGGCCCAGGCTTCGACTAGAATGCCGCTCCATTCGGGCTCCGCAAGGCGCGGAAGCCCGCTTACCTTTAATTTATGGAGAAAGTGACGGACGATGAGCGAACGGACATTGGCGATCATCAAGCCTGATGCGGTGAAGAAAGACGCGATCGGCGACATTATCAAACGGTACGAAGGGGCCGGCCTGCGGCCGGTTGCGATGCGCATGCTGCGCATGTCCAAGTCGACCGCGGAGGGATTTTATGCGGTGCATCGCGCGCGTCCATTTTTCGACAGCCTGACCACCTTCATGGCATCCGGGCCCGTGGTGGTGTTGGTCTTGGCTGGAGACAATGCCATCAAGCGGCATCGAGAGCTGATGGGCGCGACGGATCCGGCCAAAGCCGATCCCGGGACGCTGCGGGCCGTGCATGGAACCAATATCGAGTTCAATGCGGTCCACGGCTCCGATTCCGCGGACACCGCTCGATTCGAGATCGGGTATTTCTTTCCCGAGATGGATGTGGTTGCCCGCTGAATTTCGCCAAGCAGGCGGCGTCGAAGCCGGGGAACTGTTTCCGGCTGCTTCTCAATCCTCGGATCCTCTCCATTTCCACCACGGCATGGAACGGCCGTCCCATCGTGGGGGGCCCAGGCCGGTCGTACGATGGGCTGCGCTGGTTGGGCTGGCCGTGGTTCTGCTCTGGGCCGGATGTGCCGGCCCTCACGTCCGCGTCCCTCCGCGTGCGCCGGATGCCGCCGAGCCGAGCCTTGAGATCCAGCGCCGGTTGCTCCGGGATGCGCAGGAGCTTCACCGTCACGGCCGAAGCCAGGACGCCGTACGGCTGCTCGAGCGATGGCTGCGCACCTATCCGAAGTCGCCGCTGCTTGCGGAGGCTCATTGGTGGCTGGGCCGTTCGTATGAGCAGGCCGGCGATCTCGACGCGGCCTTAGCCCAGTATCGAATCGTCGTGCAGACCGGTGGAGAAGGCGAACGGGTTGCGGCTGCGCGCAGCCGTCTGGCTGCCTTGGAACGGCCTGCCTCCGGCCCGCCGCGTCCGGCAGGAAGGCCGACGGCGCTGGGGGTGCCGGTGCCTCGCATTCCGCAGCCGCCTCTGCTGGAGGGGTGGCTGCGGACATTGTCCAAGGCGGGGGTCACGGCTTTGGCGGTGGAGGCAGGTCCGGAGGACAATCGGAGTGTCAAGGCCGAAAGCTCCTCGACGACGGCGGGCGGCGTCTATTTTCGAACCGATTGGGCCTTCACCATCCGGGATGCGATCGGGCAACTGGTTCCAGAGGCCCATCGGCAGGGGCTGGCGGTCTATGTCACGGTCAATCCCTGGCGTATGGCCTGGGTGGACCCCTCGCTCGGATGGCAGGCTCAGGCCTACGACGTCTCCAGCGGCCAGGTCAAGCCTTCCCCGTTTCTAGACCTCTTCCATCCGGCATTGCAGGAATACCTGATCGGACTCTTGGCCGATTTGGCCGGATCCGGTGCGGACGGAGTCCTGTTCCGGGCCACGCCTGGTGCCGATCCAAGCGAGCGGATCAGCCGGTTTGCTCAAGAGGGGGTCGAACGGGATTTTGGGGTCCGGTTCGACCCGGCTTCGTTGAAGGGCGGCCAGCGGGGCTATGCGCCGGAGGTCTGGCGATGGCTGGGCTGGGAATCTCGCCAGGCGGTGAAAGTGCTGGATCGTTTGGCGCAGGCCGTGCGGAAGCGGTCCTCGACCGTGCAGGTTGGACTGGAAGTGCATGAGGAAGCCATTCTGGATCCGGTGGCCGCGCTCGTCCGTTACCGGGAAGACGTGTTGGAAACCAGGCAACGCGCCTGGGATTTTTACGTGATCGTGCCGGGACAGGCGCTTTCCTCGGCGCAAGGGAAAGGGCCGAGCAACGTCGTGGCGAAAGCGGGGCCGTTGCTCGGAGACCGGCGCCCGATCTGGATGGGGGTTCGGCTGCACGCCGGCGATCTCACGACGTTGAATGAGCGGCTGCCGTCGGCGATCGAACAGGCGGCGTTCCCGCCGGGCGTTGGACTGTGGTCCATCGTGACGGCCGGCCCGGTTCCTTGACAAACCCCACCTCCTGCACTACGATCCCCCAGCCGTTTTGCGAGACCCACTGCGCGTCGTCTGCCGGCGCCTACGACCGAGAGGAGAGCATGGAGCCTAACGATCTGCGGTACCACGAAGAACACGAATGGATCAGGGTGCAGGGGAAGCAGGCCACCCTGGGAATCAGCAATTTCGCCCAAGATGCGCTCGGCGACATCGTCTTCATCGATCTGCCGAAATCGGGCGCCGCGGTGACGGCGGGGCAGCAGATCGGCGAGGTGGAGTCCACCAAGACCACCTCCAGCATCTACACGCCGGTGAGCGGGACCGTCGTCAAGATCAATCCCGACCTCAAGGACCATCCTGAAGCGGTCAATGCCGATCCGTACGGCAAAGGCTGGATGGCGGTGATCGAGATGTCCGATCCCGCACAGATCGACAAGCTCATGACCGCTGCCCAGTACGAGTCCTTCCTCGCCTCTCAGAAGAAGTAGCCCCGGCTGACAAGATGGCGGACCGGACACATATCGCGATCCTGGGCGCGGGGCCGGGCGGGTACGTGGCGGCGATCAGGGCCGCCCAACTCGGGGCGCGGGTGACGGTCATCGAGCACCAAGCCCTGGGGGGGGTCTGTCTGAACTGGGGCTGCATTCCCAGCAAGGCCCTGCTCGCCGTGGTGGAGCTGGGCGACAAGGCCAAGAAGGCCGCCGATTTCGGCTTGCGCCTGGAAGGCGGCGTGACCTACGACCTCGCCCGCATGGTGGCGAGGAAGAACAAAGTCGTCGAGGGGCTGGTCAAGGGGATCGCCACGCTGTTCAAGGTCTGGGGCGTCGAGCATCTTGTCGGGACCGGCGCTTTGTTGGATCGCCGCACGCTTCGGGTCGCGAAGCCAGACGGGACCGATGTCAGGGTGGAGGCGGATGCGGTGGTCGTGGCGACCGGCTCGTCCTGGCCGAACCTGCCGCTCTTCCCCATCGACGGCCGGCAGATCATCACCAGCAAGGAGGCCTTGGATCAGGAGGTGATTCCGGCCAGTCTGCTGATCGTCGGCGGCGGGGTCGAAGGGTGCGAGTTCGCCTCGCTGTATAGCGGGCTGGGAACCAAAGTGACGGTGGTCGAGATGATGCCCCGCCTCTTGCCGCTCGAAGATGACGAGATTGCCTCGTTGATGGAGCGGGAACTCAAAAAGCGAGGGGTGGAGGTCTGCACCGGGACGACGATCGAACGGGTCGAACGGGAAGCCGGAGCCGTGATGGGCGTGCTGAAAGATGGAACCAGGATTGCGGCGGAGAAGCTGCTGGTTTCGGTCGGACGCGGGTTCAACACCAAAGGGATCGGCCTCGAAACGGTGGGCGTCCGTCTCGGCCGGAGGGGCGAAATCCTGGTCGACGACCGGATGGCCACGAATGTACCCGGCGTCTATGCCATCGGAGACGTGGTCGGGAAGGCGATGTTGGCCCATGTGGCTTCCGCACAGGGGAAGGTCGCCGTCGCCAATATCATGGGGCATGCGGAGCAGATCGCGTACGATGTGGTGCCGGCCGGAATTTTCACCTTGCCTGAAATCGGGCGGGTGGGGCTGACCGAGCAGCAAGCGCGGGAACGCTGCGCGCAACAGGGCGGGACTCCCGATCACGAGGTCAAAGTGGGGCGGTTCCGGTACCTGGGGTTGGGCAAGGCGCAAGCCACGGGGGATACCACGGGGCTCTTCAAGGTCATTGCGGATGGGAAGACGGGGAAGGTGTTGGGCACGCACATCATCGGAGCCCATGCCGCGGACCTGGTGCACGAAGCGGCGCTGGCCATGCAAGCAGGGGCCACGCTCTCCACGATGGCGGAGATGATTCATGCCCATCCGACCCTGGCCGAGGGGCTGATGGAAGCGGCCGAGGATGCGGAAGGGTTGGCGATTCATCAGGCGAGAAAACGCGCCTGAGGCGGTCAGCTGCCGGCGAACGCTGACCGCTGACGGCCGAGAGGTATGCTCCGGACGCTGCTGATCAAGCTGGCCATGCTGGCGGCGGCGGTCGCTCTGGTGTTCTGGATCGGCTGGCCGATGCCCGAGGAGCCGGGGCCGGACAACGAGGGGGACGAGCCACCCTCCCTCGTCCCGCCTCGAACGCCTGCCGCTTCGCCGCCCGACATCCGTACGAGTACGATTCAACCCGGCGGCACAGCGGGAACGGATGCCGGGCCGGCGGCGAGTCGGACACGGTTGGACTTGAACCGGGCGACGGCCGATGACCTCGAACGGCTGCCTGGAATCGGTGCCGTGTTGGCGCAACGTATTGTAGAATGGCGGCAAGGCCATGGACCGTTCACGCGAGTGGAGGAGCTGAACAACGTGAAGGGGATCGGGGAGAAAAAGCTCGCACAGCTCGCCCCCTTGGTCACGGTGGGCCAGCCAGGCCAACCTCGGCCTTCCTCCGTTCGGCCGGGAGCCGGTTCCCGCACCCCAAGTCAGGCGGCACGATGAACGAGCTGACCCGTCAATTGGAGTTGATTCTCCGCGGCGCGGTAGAAGTCATCCAGCAGAGCGAACTGGAGGCCAAGCTGACGCGTTCGCTGAAGGACAAACGGCCGTTGCGCGTGAAGGCCGGATTCGACCCCACCGCGCCGGACCTGCATTTGGGCCATACGGTCCTGATCCACAAGCTCAAACACTTTCAAGATCTGGGGCACCAGGTCCTCTTCCTGATCGGCGACTTTACCGGCATGATCGGGGATCCGACCGGCGTGTCCGAAACGCGTGTGGCGTTGACCAAGGAAAAAGTCCAGGACAACGCGAAGACCTATCAGGAGCAAATCTTCAAGATCCTCGATCCGGCGAAGACGGAGATCGTCTTCAACAGCCAGTGGATGAGCCGGATGAGGGCCGAAGAGCTGATCCAACTGGCTGCCCACTACAATGTGGCCCGGATGCTGGAGCGGGAGGACTTTCACAAGCGCTATCATGAGCAGAAGCCGATCAGCATCCACGAGTTTCTCTATCCGTTGGTCCAGGGCTACGATTCGGTGGCACTCAAGGCCGATGTGGAATTGGGCGGGACGGACCAGAAATTCAATCTCCTGGTCGGGCGCGATTTGCAGCGCGACTTCAAGCAGGAGGCGCAAGTCGTGCTGACGATGCCCCTGTTGGAAGGCACCGACGGGGTCCGCAAGATGAGCAAGAGCTTCGGGAACTATATCGCGATCAAAGATGCTCCGAACGACATGTTCGGGAGGCTCATGTCCATCAGCGATACCCTCATGCTCCGCTACTACGAGTTGCTCACGACGGAGAGCTTGGGACAGGTCAAATCAAGCCATCCAATGGAAGCCAAGAAGAACCTTGCGGAGCAGATCGTGACCCGCTATCACGGAGCCGAGGCTGCGTCCCGCGCCAGAAATGAATTTGCCCATCGGTTCAGCGAAAAGGAGTTTCCGGATGAGCCGGATGCACGGGTGACGCTGACTGATTCCGACGTGGCCGATCCGGCTGCGCCGGCGATGGGGTTGGTGGATCTGGTGGCCAGGACGAAACTGGTGCCGAGCAAGAGCGAAGCCAGGCGGCTGATCGTCCAGGGCGGGGTTGAGATGGACGAACAGAAGCAGATCGACCCGAACGCGACCATCCAGTTGGCCGCAGGCCGGCAATACCGGTTCCGCATCGGCCGCAGAAAATTCGCCATCGTCGAGTACAAAACCTCCTGATCTTGCGTTTAACCGCCCTTGACTTGCCGAGGGCCACAGCGTAGGATTCGGTCGTCTTCATCGAGCATATCCTGAGGGCGGGCGTAGCTCAGTGGTAGAGTCCTAGCTTCCCAAGCTAGTTGTCGCGGGTTCAAATCCCGTCGCCCGCTCCATACCACACTTCGTGTGACTCGGCGGCTTCTTCCCGTATCATCGGCATTGGCGCCGGTGGAGAAACGCCCGCTGTGTTTCCCGGCCGAGGCACGGAATCCTCTTCCACGGCTCGCCAAACGACGCAAAACAGTCCGTACCCCTGTTCTAGGTGCCGGTTCGTTGACTTGCCAGTTCGGCTCCGGACAGAAGTCCAGACGGTCACGCTATGGGTGAGTATCGGATGCTGAACCGGAAGGAGCAGGAAGTTGTGGTCAGGTTCGCGACGGTGTAGACGAAGGGATCAGGCTAGACCGCTTTCTTGACCAGGCCGCTGCGCAGGCAACGGGTGCAGACGCGGATGTGTTTGGTCGTCCCACCCACCATCGCCTTGACCCGCTGGAGGTTGGGGGAGAAGATCCGATTGGTTTTGTTGTTGGCATGACTGACGTTATGCCCGCTTTGATGCCGCTTGCCGCAGAGGTCGCATGAAAAAGCCACGGTTCGAACTCCTTCCCTCACGAGACGGTCAAAATTGTCTGCAAACGGAGCCTATGCTACCATACGGGCGTCTTGTCTGACAAGCCTACCTTGGTACAGCCGGCACCCATGGAGCGACTGCGGCAGATCGTGCAGCGCCTGGCCCGTCCTATCGACTTTGCCAGCCGCGACGCCTATGCGCACCTGACGACGGTGAAGGGCCTCGGTCCGTTCGTGTCGCGCCAGGTCGTGGAGGCCTTGGCCGACGACGTCTACTCGACCGCCGTCGAAACCGATTTGCTGACGATCCGCCAACTCTTTGCCGATTACGACCAGATTGCCGATCAGGCCGAGCGTCGGCGCCGGCTGGCCGGGGCACAAACGATCCTCGATCGGCTGCGGACGTTCGGCGCTGGCCCGGCACCGATGACGCCGAAGTCCGGCCGGTCGACGGCAGCTCCGCCGGGTGATGGGGCCATGAATCATGCCTCCCAGTCACATGCGGACGTCTGGACGATTCCCATCCAGTTTGCTCGGGGTGTCGGACCCAAGCGGGCGCAGTTGCTGGAGCGGTTGGGGATCGCAACCGTCGAAGATGCGCTGTGGTATCTCCCTTGGCGCTACGAAGACCGGTCGGTGGTGACCCCGATGGGCCGGCTGGTGGTGGGCCAATTGGCGACCGTGTGCGGAACCGTGCAGAGCAGTCGGCTCAAGCGTGCCGCCCGCCGACGTCTCTCCATCTTGGAAGTAACGGTCGAGGATGAAACCGGCTCGGTGCACGCGGCTTTTTTTAATCAGCCCTACCTCGAAACGCAGTTGCAGGCGGGGCGGCGCGTCATGCTGAGCGGCATGGTGTCGGCGAGACGGAAGGGGTGGACCGATCTTAGCCTGGAGTCGCCTCAGTACGAGGTGTTGGGAGACGAGCAGGACCAGCCCTTGCACGTCGGCCGGATCGTGCCGATTTACCATGAAACCAAGGGGCTGACCTCGCGACAGTTTCGGACGATTGTCAGAGGGCTTCTGGACCAGTATGTCGCCGGTTTGCAGGAGATTGTGCCTGCCGCGCTGCTGGCCAAGTTGGGGTTCCCGTCCATCCAGGCCGCGCTCCCCGACGTGCATTTCCCTCCGAGCCCAGCCCATCAGGCCGGACGGGCTTCGCCCCTGTCGATGGAAGCCCTCGATCGCGGCGTCACTCCGGCACACCATCGGCTGGCGTTCGAGGAATTCTTTGTGTTGGAGCTGGCGCTGGCCCTGCGCCAGCAGACGGTCAAAGAGGAGGTCAAGGGCATCCGGTTCGATGCGGGCACCCAACTCGCCGGCCGGTTGCGGGCGCTGTTGCCGTTCCAGCTCACGGCCGCGCAGGAACGGGTGCTGTCCGACATCCAGCGGGATATGGCGTCGCTGCAGCCGATGAATCGCTTGATCCAGGGCGATGTGGGGTGCGGAAAGACCGTGGTCGGGCTGATGGCCATGGTCATTGCCTGCGGGTCCGGCTATCAAGCGGCCCTCATGGCGCCGACCGAAATTCTGGCGGAGCAACATTTCCTGACCCTCCGCCCGATCTTGGAGGCCCTTGGCCTCACGGCGGTGTTGCTCAAAAGCGGGGGATCGGCCAAGGCGAAATCCGCGGCCCTTGCGCAGATCGAAAGCGGTGCCGCCCATATCGTGATCGGCACCCATGCGTTGATCCAAAAAGGCGTTCGATTCGCCCGGTTGGGATTGGCGGTGATCGACGAGCAGCACAAGTTCGGGGTGCTCCAGCGGAAAGCCTTGCTGGAGAAGGGCTATCATCCGGACGTGCTGGTCATGACCGCGACCCCGATCCCCAGGACCTTGGCCATGACGGTCTATGGGGACCTGGACATCTCGGTGATCGACGCGTTGCCGCCGGGCCGCCGGCCGATCCGGACCTGGCTCTTCGGCGAAGCGCAGCGTCGTCGGGCCTATCAATTCATGCAGGATGAAATCCGGGCGGGCCGGCAAGGCTATATCGTCTACCCCTTGGTCGAGGAGTCGGAAAAAGTCGATCTCCAGGCGGCGATCCAAGCGGCCGAACGGCTCCAGGCCAAGGAATTCCGTGACGCCCGCGTCGGCCTTCTGCACGGACGGTTGAAGGCCGACGAGAAAGAACGGACGATGGCGGCGTTCAAGGCCGGCGAGATTCAGATCCTCGTGGCGACGACGGTGGTCGAAGTGGGGGTGGACGTGCCGAATGCCACTGTGATACTCGTGGAACATGCCGAGCGATTTGGGTTGGCCCAGCTGCACCAATTGCGGGGCCGGGTCGGGCGGAGCGCGCTCCAGTCCTATTGTCTGCTGGTTGCCTCCGGGCGAAGGACGGCGGAGGATCGTGAGGAGTTGAGCTTCCAAGGCCGCGCTCGATCCAGGGGAGAGGGAGCCGGTGCCAGTCCCTCGCGTCAGCGCTTGAATGCGTTGGTGAACTCGACCGACGGCTTCGTCATTGCGGAAGAGGATCTCCGTATCCGGGGACCGGGAGAGTTTTTCGGCGTGCGCCAATGGGGCTTGCCGGAGTTGCGGGTGGCCAATCTGGTCCGGGACGCGGCCTTGCTCGAGCTCGCCAGGCGGGAGGCCTTTGCCTTGCTGGCGGCGGATCCGCATCTGTCCGCGCCTCGCCATCGCGCGCTCCGAACGGTGGTCTTGCGGCGATGGCGGGATAAACTCGATCTGGGTTCCGTGAGCTGAGGGAACGAGGAGGGACCATGGGATTGTTGCAGCGCATGCGGCAAGATCTGCGGGCCGGGTGGGCGAGCCTGCGCTATGGAACGGCACAGGCAGCCAATCGGGCGATGGTGGAAACGGAGCTGTTGCAGCTGCGTCGAGATGTGCGCAAACTGGACGGCCGTCTCGGCGAACTCTCCCGCGATATCGGGGAGCGGGCGGTCGAACTGCACGAGCGAGGGGTTCCAACCGAACAAGTCCTGTCCGACTTCGAGATCGCGCGTAGTGCGGAGCAGGTGCAGAGTTTGAAGTTGAAACGGGCGAAGTTGCTCACCGAAATGGAAGATGCCAAAACCACCGTGTGAACGTCGCTCGCCCTGTTCCTGCGGAACACCAGTGTCCACTCCCCCATCGCCATGGTGTTAGCCGGGATCGATATCGGGACCCTGACCTGCCGTCTGTTGATCGCAACCTGGCAGGCCGGCCAGCCGCTCGGCGAGGTCTATTCAGAACGGCGGGTCCTGCGCCTGGGCGAGGGCCTGGATCGCCGTCGCACCTTGAGTCCGGCGGCCATGGAGCGCGTGCGTGACACCTTGCGCGAATGGAAGCGGATGGTGGAGATGCACCAGGCTTCGGCGGTGGCGGTGGTCGCGACCAGCGCAGTCCGGGAAGCGGCCAACGGCGATGAATTTGTGGACCTGATCTCGCGCGAAACCGGTTTCGCGGTCGAGGTGATCAGCGGGGAAGAAGAAGCGCGCCGGACGTTGCTCGGCATCCGGTCCGGCCTGCCGGCCGGAGTCGGCAAGATGCTCGGGTTGGATATCGGCGGGGGAAGCACGGAATTCATCCTGGACCAACCGGGCCGGCCCCCGGTCATCCGCTCCGTGGAAATCGGCGTCGTGCGGCTCACCGAACGGCTGTTGCACCACGATCCGCCGACCGCCGTGGAGCTGCAGACGGCCCGCGAAGAAGTACGCCTGGTTTCGCACGAGGCTGGCGACCGGCTCGGCGATCTCACGGGTGCGACGTTTGTCGGCACGGCGGGGACGATCACGACATTGGCGGCCATGGCTCAGAAGCTGCCGGCGTATGTGGGGTCGAGGATTCACAACTATCGGCTCGAATTGGAAACCGTCAAGGGGCTTGAAGCGGATATTCTCAGTCGCACGAAAGCGCAACGCGAAGGACTGTTGGGGCTGGAATTGGGCCGTGAGGATGTGATCGTCGCCGGGACGCTGATCTTGCGCGGGGTCATGGAGACGCTGGGGTTCCAGACCTGCCTGGTCAGCGACCTCGGATTGCGAGAAGGAGTTCTGCTGGACCTGGCCTCGCGATTGAGAAGCAGCTCATAGCGATCAGCTATCAGCCGCCAGCTTAGGACAGAATTCTGCGCACTGTTGAAAGCTGAGAGCTGATGGCTGAGGGCTGTTTCTACCGTTGCGAATACCAGCGAAAGCCCTTGGTCTCTTGAAAGGTCGGACGCGGCGCGGCGCCTGGCTTCTCCACCAGCAGCACCTTGAAATCCCACAGCCCGAACCAGGCCGGATCAATGACTTCGTGGTAGTGGCAGCCGAGCAGCTTGGGCAGCATGTCCCCCAGGGCCTGGCTCAGCTCCGCTTCGGTGTAAGCGCGGATGGAAAAGGGCTTCCCCTGAGCCTGGCAGAAACGCTGGATCGTGTAGGCCGCACCGGTGCACAGCAGGCGGGTATCCGGCCGGATGACGAAGAACTGGGGCAGGGCGAAGTACTGTTCTTGGAAGCCGAGCCAGCGGGCCGCATGTCTGAGGTGCTGGTACTGGACCTCATATTCCGTATGGCCCGGCAGCTTGACCGGGGCCGGCCAGCCTTTTTCGATGCCGAATTCGATGAGAATCGCCCGTCCGCCCGGCTTCAGGACCCGCCAGAGTTCCGACAGGAACCGGATCGGCCCGAGGTTGAACATCACGGCATCGGGGAGATCCGGCTCGAGCGGCAGGCGGATGCGCCTGATCCAGTCCAGGGCTTCCTGATGCAGCGGGGTGTCGCCCGTGCCGGTCTCGATTTCCCGTTTGGCGAGCTGCACGGGGGTCATGTCGGCCAAATTCTCGTTATCGATGACCAAGTCCACGCTGTTGCTGCGAAACGGGAGCCATTCGGCATTGGCTTGGGTGCCGCTGCAGCGCCACCCGGCCTCGCCGGCCAACCGCAGTTGGGAAGGCAGGAAAGGACGGGTGATGTCCAGGAACACGTACTGGACCCCCTGCTTTTCGACCGGTGACAACTCCGCCGCCATTTCGCGCGAGACGTAACCGAGGCCCCCGCCGACCTCCACGACCAATCGAGGTCTGGGCGACCACCAGCCGAGCCGGCGCAGATGCTTGGCCAAGAGCCGGCCGTAGGTCAGTCCTTGGAGCGCTTCGCTGGGCTCGCGAAACAGGTGGGAGACGGTCGTTTCGATCTGATCGAAGTGTCCTTCCTGTGTGGCGATGTCGCATAGGTGGAAGGCGTGGAGATGGTCCTCTCCCTCGAAGTCATGGGAGCCGGACCAGCCTTCGCGGATCTGCTGCAGGAGGAGGTCCCACTTGGCGTTGCTCCGGTGCTGGCCGGTCGGGGGCTCGGTGCCGTAGTAGCAGAGGGCATAGCGGGGCAGGGCCCACCGTTCCAGGTGCCAGCGCCCGGTCTCCCCATCCGGTCCGCAGACCCACTTTCCGAACTTGTCCAAGAGCCAGCCGACCGAGGCCTTGCCGTCCATGGAGGTGAGAAGCTCGATTCCCATGCGGTTCAACCGTACCAGCGGCAGGTGATCGTCCAGCGGGGTGAGCCACCATTCTTCGGGCGTGTGCTGGTAGACGACCATGTCCGGCATGCGCCAAGCCCGTTGGGTCAGCACGTCGCCCGTGAGGGCCAGAGGTTCCTGTACAACAGATCGCGGCTCCATCGGTTTTCCTATCTTGCGTCCTTCCTCAGGGGCGACGGGAATGAGGGCAGCAGGGTACACCAAGCTCCGGGGCGAGGCAAGCCGGCTCCTGAGCGTAAGGACAGGACGGAGAGAGGTTTAGGTCGATGACGGCAGGGGCGCCGGGTCCACGACGGTGAGGACGCCCCGCATGATGGGATGTAAGGTGCAGTGGTAGGGGTAGCGGCCTGGCGGCAGGCCGGGCAGGGCAAAACTTCCGTTCGGGGCCACGGAGCCGGAGTCGAAGGCGCAAGGCCCTTCCGCTTCGCATCCGTCGTGCGTGACCGTATGATAGGAGGCGGTGGGATTGTCCCATTGAATGGGGGCGCCGGGTGAAACCGTCGCGGAAGCCGGCAGATAATAGGGCGAGCTGCTCTCGATCGTGATCTGCACCGGCGGCAGGGCGGCGGAACCGAAACCAATTCCCAGCCCCAGGAATAGGACGAAAACAAGAACCGTGTACCTCAGCCTGACAGACATAGACCCCACCTTTTCCTTCATGGAATTGCTGAATTATTATACCACTTGCTCAACGTTCCGTGGGCAAGGCCATAGGTAACCACTGAACCATGACGGTCAACGTGTCCTCCACATTTTGTTCCCGGGGCGCCCTCGTTCGGCTCGTGGCAGGGATGTTCCTCGTCGCGGTCGGCCTGCTGGTTGTTTTTGAAGCGCCAACCCATTTGTTATGGATGGTCGAGCTTGGTGTCACCGAATGGGGCTATTGGCTGGTTCCCGTCGCCTTGCTCTGTGCCGGTTGGCCTTGCCGCGATCGATGGCCGGCCGGTGCGGACCGTCGCCGGCGCCGGCGATGGGTCGGCCCTCTAGGTCGTCTGTTGGCGTTCATCGGCGCGCTGCTGTTCCTGTCTCCGCTTGTGTGGGCATGGGGTGTTGCCGAACGGCTCGATCGCGGTCTGGTGGCGGCGTTTCCCGTCGATCAGGATTCATCTGCCGAAGCCGTGCCGCTGTTTGCCTGGCGCAGTCCCGTGCCGCTCGTTCATCTTTTTCCCGGGATGACGGAGCGATCGATTGAGCGCCGGACGCTCGTCTATGCGACGCCGGGAGGGGAACCGTTGGAACTGGACTTGTATCGTGCGGCGCATCACTCGCCTCCGGCGCCGCTCGTCCTCGTCGTTCACGGGGGCTCCTGGCAGGGTGGAGACCGGGGGCAGCTGTCCGATCTCAATCGCCACCTGGCGTCGCGAGGCTACGTGGTCGCGGCGGTCAGTTACCGCTTCGCGCCTCGCTGGCCCTTTCCTGCGGCGCGGGACGACGTGCGGGCTGCGTTGGCCTATCTGAAGGTTCATGCGGGAGAGCTGGGACTCGATCCCCACCGGGTGGTCTTGTTGGGCCGTTCGGCAGGAGGGCAACTGGCGTTGCTGGTTGCCTATACAGCCGGTGATACGGCGATCCGGGGCGCCATCTCGTTTTATGCGCCGGCCGACTTGCGGTATAGCTACGAACATCCGGGCAATCCCTTGGTCCTGGACTCGCGAGCGGTGCTCACGGCGTACTTGGGGGGCAGTCCGGCACAACGGCCGGAAACTTACGATGAGGCTTCGCCCTTGAACTTCGTCGGAGCCGAGACGCCCCCCACCTTGCTCATTCATGGGGAGCGGGATGAACTCGTCAGGCCGATTCAAAGCGAGCGGCTTGCAGGCCGATTGCGTCAGACGGGACGTCCCGTATTTTTCTTGCGGTTTCCTTGGGCGACCCACGGCTGTGACGTCAATTTCGGCGGACCTTGCGGCCAACTCAGCGCCCATGCGGTGGAACGGTTCCTCGCGGCGGTGACGCAGTAATCGGGGCCTGCGTCAGGCGAGGAAGGCTGTTCGCAGGCGGACGAGGAAGGCATTCACGGCATCGAGATCTGGCTTGTGAGTGCAACGGGGAAGCTGTCTGGTCGCGTCCTGAAGAAGCCGCTCGCCCGCATCGATGATCTGGCCGGTCGTGAGCGCGTCGGCCTTCACTTGGCGGAGGGTTTCGCCGAGGCTGGTGTCGACGGTCCGGACGGTAAAGGAGCCGGTTTCAAGCAGTTCGCGCAAATTGAACAGGACCCGTAAGTAGGCCATGGCGTATTTGCCGGGCCGCCCGTCTTTTTTCTCGAGAAATTTCTTGCGTTGATTGAGGGCATAGCTGACGAACGCCTCGTAGCTCGACTGGGGAGCCCAGACGGAGGGGAAGAGGGTTAGGAGTGCCCGCCCCCAGTCGTCCGCCGTGAGCACCGGCGCCAGGAAGGTTTCCAGCACCAAGGGATGGCCGTGGGTCGCCAGGGACAGGAACCGGGCGACTTCCCAAGAGGTTTCATCCTCCTGGCCCTCGGTCCATCGGAGGCCTTTGTAGGTGAAGTCGAGACGAAACATCCAGGTCGTCGGGATGACGAAGACACCTCGATAGTCGGCATCACTCTCCGGGCCGGCCAAGCCATGGGCCTGGGAGCCGACGAGGACTTTCAGAATCGTCTGTTCCTGCGTTCCCATTCGCAAGCTCTCATGGAGCAACGGGCGCCGGCTGCTAGTGTAGCGGAACCGGCTTCCTGTAGCCAGGGGATATGGCCCTTGGGGACGCAGGCCGTGGCACGGTCGAGCAGGTCTTGCTATACTCATGCGGCCTTGCGACAAGCCTATGAGGGCTCACGTATGGGACTGCGTCGATTTCCCGCCGGCCACACCATCCGGTTCCGGTTGATCCTGTTCCTGCTGGCTTGGTCCGCTGCATACGGTGCTGTGCTGCCCGCCTGGGCGTTTCGGATCGAGACGCCGACGGAGGGAGCCGCTCTGCTCGCCGGACAATCGCTGGATGTGGCGGTGGATCTTGGGTCGGAACTTGGCGTCAGTCGGGTCCTCTACTATTGGTATCGCATGGGGGAGGAGCCGGTCGTGGCGCAGCAGGCCAATCTTGCCTTGGCGGCCACCAGCGCGGCGACGCCTCCGTTCGGGGGACGCGTGACCGTGCCGAATGGAATGCTCGGGACGATGCGTCTGCTTGCCGTGGGCGAAGTGACCAGGGGGCGATTGGCCGGACAGGAAGAGTTCGATGAAATTCTCGTGCGGGTCGACCCGCCGGTGGCGTTGACGGGGATTGAGTTCGAGGTGGAAAAGCCCTGGCGGTTGGATACGATCGGCAAGATCCTTGAGGTGCCCGTTGTCGGTCAGTTTGCCGATGGTGCCACTCGCTGGATCGGGGGAGCATCCTCGGGAAGCAGTTACGAAAGTTCGAACGAGCAAGTCATCGCGGTCTTGCCGGGCGGTTTCGTGCGGGTTGAGGGAAAGGGAAAAGCCGTGCTCACGGTCAACAATCGGGGTCGAGAGGGGCGGCTGGAGGTGTCGGTGAATTCGGAGGCCGAGCCCAACGGGGCGCCGACGGCTCAGGCCGGGCCAGACCAGACCGTGAAAGCGGGGACGACCGTCGCACTCGGTGCGCTCCAAAGCCGGGACCCTGATGGGGACCCTCTTCGCTATGAATGGTCGCAGGTTCGCGGGAACAAGGTCTCGCTGCTCGATGCAGACTCCGCTAAGGCGACATTCGTCGCGCCGAAGGTGTCCGCCAGGCGGCTGTTTCGGTTCAAGTTGCGGGTGACGGATATGAAAGGGCCGGATACGGTGAAAGGAGCCGACAGTTTGCCGTCGTTCGTCAATGTGTGGGTGATTCCGTAACTCGTTCCCGTTCCGTGCGGTTCCGGGCCCCTGTCTTTTTATCCGGATAGCGGGACGTCAGCCGGAGATTCGGCCTCGGCTTGGACATGGTTGCAAGCCGTGCCTGATTCATGCTAGATGGGTGCGGCGTCAGGTGGCTCCGTCGAGATTGAGAGCAGAGGAGGAGAGGATGGTGACGAAACGGAAGCAACGGGGCAAAACATCCGCAAAGAAGATCGCCAAGAAAGCCGGAGCAAAAGGGCGAGGCGTTCGGGGCAAGACCAAGCAAACCAAGGCCGCGGGCAAGAAGGTCGCAGCCAAACAGTCGGCCAAAAAAGCCGCCCAGAAACGAAAGAAAGCCGCGTCCCCCAAGCCGTCACCTCGGGCAGCCAAGAAGGGTACGAAAAAGGCCGCCGAGAAAGTCTCGAAGAAAGCCGCCCCTACAGCGACGCCCGCTCCCGTCTCCGCCAAGCCGATGACCTCGGCGCCGGCTCCAGCCAAGGCGTTGCACCGGCCGGCTCGTCCGATGATGGACGAGGAGTCGAAGGCCATGCAAGAAGATCTGGCGGATGAGTTGGAACTCCCCGAGGAGGAGATAGAGGAAGAGTTGGGTGAGGAGATGCGTGACGAGGAGTTGTCGCTGGACGATGAGGAAGCGGAACCGGATTACCTGGATAAACCGGATGACCTGTCGGGGGAGAACGACGACTATCATAATGCCTGATCGCCCAGCCTGGTAGTCTCGGAGCGGCTGCCGTCCGTCGTGTGCCAACGGGCCAGTTCGAGAGGTTGTCGCCAAGCTGCTCCGCTTCCTTCCGTGTGTGCCATTCCATGAGCCACTTCCTATTTATCGCCGGCGCGTTGCGGGAGCGCAGTTCTCAGGCCAGCGCGGAGGTCCAACTCGCGCATGACCTCTGGGGCCTGCGCACGGCGTTGATTCGAGACAATCTGCGCACCTACATGACGGACGGTTCGTGCGGGTTGGTCTATGTGTTGAAACAAGGCCTGCGAGCCGGTTTTACCATCCAATCCCGCGTGCTGCCTCCGGAGGACTTGGACGAATTCGTCCGGGACGAACTGCGCGAAGAAACACGCTATGGATTTGTGCGGGTGAAGGTGACGCAGAGTTGGCAGAGCACTCCCGAGGCCAGCTTGGCCCTGCTGCATCAGGTGCTCGAGGTGCCCGATCAGGCGGAGTTGACCCGCCGTCTGAACCTCGGCATGCATCGCGTGACGCAGGAACAGTATGCGGCACTGCTCAACGGGCTGGAGCGAGCGTGATGGTCCTGTGTCGCGCGGACGATGGGCGGCGTCCGGGGCCTGTTACAGCCGGCGACCGGTCATGAGCGCATAGGCCTCGGCGATGGTCGCGACTTCCTTGATCGTCAATCCCAACTCCATGCTCAATCCATTCAGATTCCATCTGGGGTCGCTCAACGGACCCTGGTCGAGTTGACCTTGGGGAACGAGGATCGTGCGGTACCCTTCGCGAGCGGCCGCGCGGACTTTGTCGGGGATGGAGCCGACCGGGCCGATCCGCCCATCCGGCTGCAGCGTGCCGGTGAGGGCGACGCCGCGGAGAATCGGGTCTCCGCGCAAGACAGCCAGAAACCCGACGGCCATGGCGGCGCCGGCGCTGGGGCCGTCGCTGTTGGTCGGCGCGTAGGAGGCTCCATAGATCGTGATCGTGCCGGTCGGGTGGAGCGCATCGCTCTGCGTCACCGCATAGAACAAGGCCGCGCTCAAGGCGTCGAGCGCGGTCCCTTTGACTCTCACGCGGTTGTTGCCGAATTTGGCCTCGATGGGGTCCGGAGCTGGTTGCCGGTCCCAACTCATGACCATCACCTGGAAGGCGCCCTTATTGTTGACGTTGATCGCCGCCAAGACCGGCACTTCCACCACCTGGGCGGCTGAGGTCCGGCCGGCATCGATCAGCGGCCATGTCGTCAAGGCTCCGAAGACGAGCACCAACAGGAGCGGATGGAGTCGGCGTGCCGGCCTTGTCCGGTGTCTGTCTCCGTCGGTATCCATCGTGTTCAGTGTAGGGAGGCATGTTGGCCCAGTCAAGAGCGAGGGCGGCTCCTTGCTTTTGGTATTCGCCGCTCGTATAAGAAGCGCGATGCGCGTGTTCGCACAAACCTCGAACCCTTCCTCGAATCTTTGGACGGCTGTTCTCGCGACGCTTCTCTTTGTGGTCTTGGCCCCCTGGGCCTCCGCCGCCGGTGCCTGCTTGGTCGAGCGAGGGGCGGGGGCTCCGGCACCCTTCACCAGACATTTCGGACAGGACTGCACCCAGCAGGAACGAGAGGCTCAGGCCGTGACAGCCGGCGAGCTGTTGGACGCGTTGAAGGCCGGTCGCGGGATCGATCTCGAGCGGGCGGTTGTGACCGGCGATGTGGTTTTGGACCAGCTGCCTCCGCTGAAACCCGACGCGGTGTTCGAACTGCCGTCGAACATTCAAGACGTCATTCCCGTGCAAGACATGCGGGACATTCGTCTGATCGCCGGTCCCGTCACGATCAAGGACTCTTTGGTTCGAGGAACGATCAAGACCAATCTCGCCGCGGGATGGCTGGTCATCAATGGTCCGGTGACGATGACGGGGACGACCTTCGAGCGCATGCTGGATTTGTCCCATGTCCTTTTCGGAGGCGTGGTGGACGGATCCCATGCCGTGATCCTGCGGGAGGGATTTTTTATCCGTTCCTGGTTTGGCGCGGGGGCGAAATTTGAAGAAACCGCATTTGGCACGCATACGCGGTTTCATCGGGCCGACTTTGCCGGCCCGGTGACCTTCCATCGTTCCGGGTTCAACGGGCTGGCTGAATTCCTGGAGGTCCAGTTTCGACAAGAGGCCCGATTCGGCCAAGCCTACTTTCGGTTGGGGGCCGGATTCTCCGGCAGCCGGTTCGGAGGCATGCTGGATTTCTCCGAAGCCCGGTTCGAGCGGGAAGCGTTTTTTACGTTTACGGTGTTTGCGAAAGATGCCTATTTCCGTCGCGCCACCTTTTCCGGCCAAGCCGATTTCTCGGATGCGGAATTCCGCGGGGTGGACGATTTTTCCAAGGTGATGTTTTCCGTCGAGCCTCGCTTCACCAGAACCAAACTTACCGGGGAGCGTCAATTCCCGCATGGTTTGCAAGATCCCCGCATCATGTATGGAATTGTGGCGGTCCTGCTCCTTTTCATGGTCTGGTTTGTGTACTTGCTGAAGAAACAGTCCTAAACGGTTCCCGTAGAATCCGTTATCCACAGACCCACTATATATAGAATTTATCTTGCGTTCGTCCCCATAAGATAGTATAAGCGTTCAGGCTAAGTGGCCTGAAAAATAGAGAGAGACCAGTGGAACAGCTTGAAATTCCATATCAAGTTCGACTTGAGAAGTTCGAGGGGCCGCTCGACCTGTTGCTCCATCTGATCAAGAAGAACGAGATCAATATTTACGATATCCCGATCGCGCTGATTACCCAGCAATACCTCGAGTATTTGAGCCTCATGAAGTCGTTGAACCTCGCGGTGGCCGGGGAATTTCTTGTGATGGCTGCCACCCTGGTACAAATCAAGGCGCGGATGCTGTTGCCGGCCGAGCCGACCGAGGGAGACGAGGAGGATGGACCGGACCCGCGGGAGGAATTGATCCGGCGGCTCTTGGAATATAAGCAGTTCAAGGATGTCGCCAGCCAATTGGACAGCCGTGAGCGGGAATGGCGCGACGTCTTTGCCAGGGTGGAGGCTCTGCCCACGCCGGCCAAAGCGGCCGAGACGCTGCTGGAAGAAGTCACGCTGTTTGATCTGGTCGATGCCCTGCAATCGGTGCTCGTTCGGACCCCGCATCGGCAACTGATCGAGATCGCGGCGGAGCAGCTCACTGTGAAGGATCGGATGAACGCCATACTGGAAATCCTGGAAGGTAAGGAGTCGGTGACCTTTCTCGCGCTGTTCGAGGAGCAAGGGCACCGGTTGTTCATCATCGTGACGTTCCTGGCCTTGTTGGAGTTGACGCGGCTCAAGTTGGTCCTGGTCTTTCAGGCGGAAACCTTCGGTCAGATTCTGCTCACGCGGGCATTTTCGCCGATGGAGCAGGGGGTCGAGGGGGAGTTCTCGGATTACGTTTAGGAGGATGGTCTATGAGCGCAAGGTCTGAGGCGCCAGTGTCTGAGGGCCTGCCTGAGCAGGCGGCTGGGGACTTGGTCTTGTTCGAAGAGATGGCGGCGTCCGTCGGCGGGGCGGAGCCAGGCGGAGCGGAGGCGCAGGCCGTCGAGGCCGTGCCGGCTTCAGCCGCATCCGAAGCGCTGGCCTTGCGGGAGCTGAAGGCGATCCTTGAGACGCTCTTATTCGTGTCGCATGGGCCGGTGGCGGTGGAGCGGTTGGCTTCCGTGCTGGAAGGGGTGCCGAAGGCCGAGGTGCGCCAGGCCTTGCGGAGTTTGCAGGAAGAGTTCGATCAGGCCGGGCGGGGCCTGCAAGTCGTGGAGGTGGCCGGCGGGTTTCAGCTCGTGACCCGCTCGGATTACGGTCCCTGGATCAAGCGACTGGAAAAGAACAAGCCGGCGCCGAAGCTGTCTCGCTCGGCCCTGGAGTCCCTGGCGATCATCGCCTACAAGCAACCGATCGTTCGTGCGGAGGTCGAGCAGATTCGCGGCGTGGAGGCCTCGGGCGTGATCCGCACCTTGCTCGAACGCAAGCTCATTCGCATGGTGGGCCGGAAGGAGATGCCCGGTCGCCCCATCATGTACGGGACGACCAAGTATTTTCTCCAGCACTTCGGCCTGCGCGATCTCTCGGAGTTGCCGCCCTTGCGGGAGTTTAAAGAGCTGGGAGAGCCGGAGCAGGAAATGTTGCCGGTGGGCGACGATCCTCTCGTGGTGGCCGGCTCCGACTCTGGGGCGGACGAGGAACTCTCCGATCCGGTCGCGCAGGAGACGCTGGAACAAGTCTGACCGACGCACGTAGGCCGCTTGGCGATCTCCTGCCGTTGACCTTGCTCTCCGTCTCTCTCCTCCCTAGAATGATCCTGCATAGGCTGAGAACCCTGTATGGAACTCCTCCTCCCTGAAAAGACCAAGCCTGTGGCCGCGGATTTACGCCGTCTGATGGGCGCCGGGCTGGTACGCGACGATGCCCCCACGCTGACGGCCTATGCCGTGGACGCCAGCATCTATAAGATCGTCCCGCTGGCGGTCGTGCTGGCGGAATCCGAGGCGGACATCGAGCGGTGTCTGACCTATGCGGTCCGGCAGGGGGTGCCGTTGACGCCCCGGGCGGCCGGAACCAACCTCACCGGCTCTGCGATCGGCCCGGGGATCATTCTTGATGTCTCCAAGCTGAACCGCATACTCGAGGTGAATCGGGACGAACGGTGGGCGCGGGTCCAGCCGGGAATCGTCTACGCGGAACTGAACCGGCGGCTGGCATCATCCGGTTTGCTGTTCGGCCCAGACCCGTCCAGCGGAGACATGTGCAAGTTGGGCGGGATGTTGGCCAACAATTCCTCCGGGCCCCATACCCTCCGGTATGGTTCGGTGAAAGATAACGTCCTGGCCTTGAGGGTTTGTCTGGCTTCCGGCTGGCTGGATGCGCGGCCGGTGCGCCTGGGCGATCCGGCTCTGGCCGAGACGCTGAGCGCCCACCCGTCGCTGCGCGGGGTCCTGCAGTTGGTGCAAGACCATGAACAGATCATCCGGGCCAAGCGGCCGACCGTCAGCAAGAACAGCTGCGGGTACAATCTCTTCGGACTGGTCGATGGACTGGATCAAGCGCAGTTCGACCTGCCGCGCCTTTTCGTCGGCAGCGAGGGCACGCTCGGGGTGATCAGCGAAGCCAGGATTCGTCTCGTGGACCGCCCGAAGGCCAGCGCCACGGCGCTTCTGCACTTCCGGAACTTGGAGGAGGTGGGGGAGGCGATTCCCCATCTGCTGGCCCTGTCGCCCAGCGCGCTGGAGGTCATGGACGGCAATACGTTGAATCTGATCGGGCGGGCCGCACATGGAATCCCGGCCGATGCCGCCGCGACGCTGTTGGCCGAATTGGACCAGGAGGAGGGAGGGCCAGGCATCGAGGAGCTGGCCGGCCGCTTGACCTCGGTCTGCCGGCGTTATCGTCTGGCGGGGGAACCGGCGCTGGCGTTCGAACGGGAGCAACGGGATGCTTTGTGGAAGGCGCGCAAGGCGCTCTATCCCACGCTCTATCGCTACGACCCCAGGAAAAAGCCGATCAACTACGTGGACGATGTCGTGGTGCGGGCGGAACGGATCGGCGAACTGATCCGGTACCTGGAAGGGTTTTTCGGAACGCAGCAAGTTCCGGTGGCCATCTTCGGTCACATCGGGAACGGCAATGCCCACATCGTGCCCTTGCTGGATGTCAACGACCGGGCCGATTTTGCCAAAATGGTCGAGGGGCATCGCGAGATCCACGAGACGGTGCTCACCCGATTCGGCGGGTCCATCTGCGGCGAACATGGGGACGGGCGGGTGCGCGCCGAGTTCGTCCGGCGGATGTTCGGGCCGGAACTGTACGACCTCTTTGTCCGCGTCAAGCGCAGCCTGGACCCGGCCGGCGTCTTGAATCCGGGGGTGAAGATCAGCGAGGCGCCGTTTACCGACCATATCGACTTCACCCGTCTGTCCAAGCCTTGCGCCACGTGCGCCAAGTGCAATTCCGTCTGTCCGGTCTACGATGTCTTCCAGTCGGAGGATATGAGCGCACGCGGCTGGTTCGAAATCGTCACGGCCACGGATTACAGTTATTTGAACTCCAAGCGCGTCGTGGAAGCCTGTTTGAACTGTAAGTCCTGCCGCACTATCTGTCCCGCGGGGGTGGATGTCTCGGAACTGATCCTGCAGCGGCGCGCGGAACAGCCCAACCGGTTCGCCGGTGTGGTTTTCAGGGCGCAGGCCCAACAGGGGTTCTTCGACTTGCTGCTGAAAATTGCCGCATGGACGCAACCGCTCTGGGACCGTCCCGGGCCCCGTGTTTGGTTGGAACGGCTCACAAGGCCTGTCATGCGCTGTCTGGCCGAGACGGCCAGGCTTCCGCATGACTTACGGCTCCCGCGCTTGGCGACCCGGCCGTTGCCCGAGCGGTATCCGGAACTTGCTGCATCTGGCGTCGGCGCTGCCGACCGGAAGGTCGCGTATTTCCATGGCTGCGCGGCCAAGTATTTCGATGACGGAGTCGGGGATGCCGTCATTGCCGTTTTGCGTCAACATGGGGTCGAGCCGGCCTTGCCGCCACAACGGTGTTCGGGCACTCCCATCCAAACATACGGTCACACCGGTCTGGTGCGTGAGTCGGCCCGGTTCAACCTGGCCTCTTTCGCCTCCTTCGACACCATCGTGACCGGCTGCGCCTCCTGCACCTTGATGCTCAAGGATTATCCCAAGCTGTTTGCGGCCGGTCCGGAACGGGACGAGGCTGAACGGATGGCGGCCAAGGTCCAACACGTCACGGAATTCGTGGCGACGTCTCCGCAAGCCGTTCGGTATCGAAACGAACCGGGCCGGCGACGGGTCACCTACCATTCCTCCTGTCATTTGCGTGCGGCCGGGGTGACGAAGCAGCCGCGGCAGGTCTTGGCGAAACTGCCGGGCGTCGAGTTCGTCGACATGCAAGATGCGGATCGTTGCGCGGGGGGCGCGGGCACTTATATCGTGAAAGATTATGCGACCTCGCAGCGCATCTTCGAGCGAAAGCGGCGCGCGATCGTGGAAAGCGGAGCGGATGTCGTCGCGACCAGTTGTCCTGCCTGCATGATCCAGTTGAAGAACGGCCTGGGCGGCAACGTCAGGGTCGCGCATGTGGCCGAGTTGTTGCACGAGGCGGCTCGAGAATCGGTCCCGCATCCCGGTGCCGCGTCATGACGATCAGGCGAGCGGACTGGCTGTTTCTCTTGGCGGTGGGGCTGGTGGTCGCCTTCGTCTCGCTGCTCCCGTCGCCGCGCGAACAGAACCCGCCGATTCCCGGCACACCGGCCCATCGGGGACGTGTCGCGGAGAAGGATTGCCTCCGATGCCATGACGTGGGGCAGGCTCGTCCGCTGTCGGACCGGCATCCCAAACGGCGGGACTGCTTCCGCTGCCATCGACAGGAAGACAGGGGGTAGAAAGGGAGCTATGGTAACGTTGTTGCTGTTCGGGGAAACCTTGCGCCAAGCCACAGGCGAGTCCGAGTTGCAGTGCGAAGTGCCGGAGCCGATCACGCTCAAGGCTTTGCTGGAAGGCAACCAGGACCGGCTCGGCGCGTTGCTGCCGTTCATGAACAAGGGGGAACTGCTGGTCACGGTCAATCGGAAGGTCGCCACATTGGATTCGAAGGTCCGGGACGGGGACACGGTCAAGCTGACCCATCAGTTCAATCCCGTCCACGACGGGGCCATGTGGCAGAATCCCTGAGCGGGCAAGGGCGTTTGCATTGACAGTGTAGGGTTTTTCCTGTATAGTGAAAACCGTCGTCGTTTCAAACGGTCTGTGGCGGCGGCACGCAGCGAGCAAAGTACACGGACCGAGATCGGGTCCGCGAGAGTTTGGATTCATCACGGAGTGGCTGGTTCACGATTGTTGTCCCGCCTTGTGCCTTCCACTTGTTGACTCCCTGCCCCCCGCAGCGACCCCAACCAAAGGACGAAGTGTGACCACACCAACGATCCATTCATTTCATGACCTCGGTCTGTCCGCAGCCATGTTGCAGGCGGTGACCAAGGCCGGGTATGCAGAACCGACGGCCATCCAGGCCCGCGCCATTCCTCCGGCCCTGGCCGGGAAGGACGTCATCGGCTGCGCCCAGACGGGCACGGGTAAAACCGCGGCCTTTGCGATTCCGATGATCGAGCGACTTGCCGGCGGAGAAGGGCCGCGCGCCCTGATCCTGGCTCCCACGCGCGAGCTGGCCATGCAGATCCAGAAAACCTTCGAACTGCTTGGGAAGCCCCGCGGGGTGTACGCCACCCTGATCGTCGGGGGCGCCGATATGGCGCAACAGGAACGGGCGCTCAGGCAACGGCCGGATGTGCTGGTGGCCACGCCGGGACGGGTGCTCGATCACATGTGGAGGGGCACGATCAATCTGCTGGCCGTGCAAATCTTCGTCCTGGACGAGGCGGATCGGCTGCTGGATATGGGGTTCGCCCCCCAGATCAATCAAATTCTGGACGCATTGCCGGAAGAGCGGCAGACGTTGCTCTTCTCCGCCACCATGCCGAGCGATGTGACCGCGTTGGCCAAGACCAGTCTCAATCATCCGGTCCGGATCGAGATCGCGCCAAGCGGAACGGTGGCGGCGCGGGCCGAACAGCATCTGTTCCATACCAGCCGGGAGCAGAAAACCGTGCTCTTGCAGCGCTTGCTGAAAGACGAGCCGGGATCAACCCTCGTGTTTACGCGCACAAAATCGAGAGCCGACCGGCTTGGCAAGGTGCTCCAAGCCGATGGGCTTCCGGTGGCGGTGCTGCACGGAGATCGGACGATGGGGCAGCGGCGTGAAGCGTTGGAAGGGTTCAAGCGGGGGCGCTATCGGGTGTTGGTGGCGACCGACATCATGGCCCGGGGCATCCACGTGACCGGCATCGCCCACGTCATTAACTATGACTTGCCGAACTCTCCCGAGGATTACGTCCATCGCATCGGCCGGACGGCGCGCGTTGAGGCGACCGGCCGGGCATCCAGCTTCGTCACGCCGGAAGAGAAAGGCCAACTCCATGCCATCGAGCAACTGTTGGGGACGAGGGTTCCCGTGGCCAAGCAGCAGCTCGTTGCCGGGTAAGGCGGCGGGATCCTGGCGGGAAAGGCGCTGCCGAAACGATCAGGAGACCGGTGGGGGCGGATCGGTGAACACGCCCATCTGCCGGTACTTCTGATCTCGCTGAGTCAAGAGTTCTTCCGCCAAAAGTTCTTCCAACTGCGACAGATGGGTCGTGAGGGCTTTGGCCACCCGTTCGGCCATGGCTTGAGGATCACGATGCGCCCCGCCGATCGGTTCCGGGATGATTTCGTCGATAATCTTGAGGGTGGCCAAGTCGCTGGCCGTCATCTTGAGCGCGGCGGCTGCGTCCGGCGCTTTAGCCGGGTTGTCCCACAGAATGGCGGCGCAGCCTTCCGGCGAAATGACCGAATAGACGGAATGTTCCAGCATCAACACGCGGTCGGTGACGCCCAACGCGAGAGCCCCGCCGCTTCCGCCTTCTCCGATCACCACTGACAGCATCGGCACCCGCAGCCGCGCCATGACCAGCAGGTTGCGCGCGATGGCTTCCGCCTGCCCCCGTTCTTCGGCGCCGATGCCAGGATAGGCGCCCGGCGTATCGATAAACGTGAGAATGGGGCGGTCGAACTTTTCCGCCAGTTTCATCAAGCGCAACGCCTTGCGATAGCCCTCGGGGTTCGGCATGCCGAAATTCCGAAGCATCCGTTCCTTGAGCGTCTTGCCCTTTTGGTGGCCGATGACCATGACGGAGCGGCCGCCAAACGTCGCCAGCCCGCCCAGGATGGCTTGGTCGTCGGCGAAAGCTCGGTCTCCGTGCAGTTCCAGAAAGTCGCGACAGAAGGCGTTGATATAGTCCTGAATCGAGGGGCGCTGGGCGTGACGGGCGATCTGCGTGCGCTGCCAGGGGGACAGGGAGGCGTAGAGTTCTGTCTCCGTCTGGGCCAGCTTTGCCTTGAGCTTTCGGATCTCGTCCTGTGCAGACGCTCGTCCGGTCGAGGCGCCGACCAGCTTCTCGATCCGCTCCTCAAGGTCGCGGATAGGTTTTTCGAAGTCCAGGTAGTCCTTCATGTTAATGATTCAATATCATGATATTCAAGAGCAATTTTGCCATTATAGCAAAGCCACTGTTCCCTTGCCCAGCAAGGCCTCTACTTCGGTCACAAACTTCTCGCTCGGCGACACGGTGAAGCTGGGGAGGGGGGCCGTATCGGCCTCCAGGTTGGGGGCCAGATGAAACGTCAGTGAAATGGCCGCCGGACCCGGGTGCCGACTCAGCAGCGTGTAGAGTTGGGGCAACCGTTGCTCGGTCTCCGGTGTGTTGCCGAGGTGGAGGTTCACCTTGGCCACCTGGCGGGTTTGGAGTTCCGGCAAGGCTTCGATCTTGGTGCCCTTGATCCTGATGCCCTTTTCGGCTCGGTCCACGGTCCCGGTCACTTGAATGATGCTCTCGGCCGTGAGGAGCGGACCGGCGGCTTGGAAGAGATTGGGGAACACGATCACTTCCACCAACCCCTGGGGATCTTCGAGCTGGACGTAGGCCATCCGGTCGCCCTTCTTCGTCGTCAGGCTCTTGATCGTCGTAATGATGCCACATAGTTTGACTTCTTTGCCATCGGGCGTTTCCGCGAGTTTTTCCGTGCTCGTGGTCGCGAACTTGGCGATGGCGGCCTCGTAGCGGGCCAGCGGGTGGGCCGTGATGTAGAACCCGGTCAGCTCCCGTTCATACTTGAGCCGCTGCCCCTGATCCCATTCCGGCACGTCCGGCAGGCTTTCGTCTACGGGCAGCACGGACCGTCCGGTGGCGACGTCCACTTCCGGCTCCATGGCGGAAAAAATACTGGTCTGTCCATGAGACTCGGCCCGCTGGGCCGCCGCCGTCTGATCGATGGTGCGGTCGAGCACGGCGGCCATCTGGGCCCGTCTGGCCCCGCTGGAATCGAAGGCGCCGGCTTTGATCAGGCACTCGATGGTCCGTTTGTTGATTTTCCTCGTATCCACCCGGTGGCAGAAGTCGAAGAAGGAGGCATAGGGGCCTTGCTTGGTCCGCGCCTCGATAATGGCTTCGATCGGTCCCTCTCCGACATTCTTGATCGCCGCGAGGCCGAAACGCACGCCCTCCGTCGTCACCGAGAAATCCTTGTCGCTTTCGTTCACGTCCGGCGGCAGGACCAGGATCTCCAACTCGCGGCATTCGCTGATGTAGCGCACCACCTTGTCGGTGTTGCCCATTTCGCTGGTGAGCAGGGCGGCCATGAATTCGGTCGGGTAGTGAGCCTTCAAATAGGCGGTCTGGTAGGTCACCAACGCATAGGCCGCGGCGTGGGATTTATTGAACCCGTAGCCGGCGAACTTCTTGATGAGTTCGAACAGGGTCTGGGCCTTGTTTTCGGAGAGCTTGTGCTGCTTGGCGCCTTCCAGGAACTTGGCCTGGAGCTTGTCCATCTCCTCCTGCTTCTTCTTACCCATGGCGCGCCGCAAGATGTCGGCTTGCCCGAGCGAGAAGCCCGCCATTTTGTTGGCGATCGCCATCACCTGTTCCTGGTACACGATGACCCCATAGGTTTCCTTGAGGATCGGTTCCAGCGCAGGAATGCCGAAATAGGTGACGGGAATCTTGCCCTGCTTGGCTTTGATGAAGTCGGGGATCAGGTCCATCGGGCCGGGGCGATAGAGGGCGATGATGGCGATAATGTCCTCAAACCGATCCGGGCGAAGCCCGACCAGGAGGTCGCGCATCCCGGCGCTTTCCAACTGGAAGAGGCCCATGGTCTTGCCGGAGGAGAGGAGGGCGAAGGTCCGGGCGTCATCCAAGGGCAAGGCGGCCGTCGAAAAAGGAGGGTCCTCGGGCCGTCTCGCGTTGATCAGTCGTTCGGCGTGGGCGATCATGGTCAGGGTCTTGAGGCCCAAAAAGTCGAACTTCACCAGCCCGATTTTTTCCACGTCCCCCATCGAGTATTGGGTCACGATTTCGTCGTTCGCGCCCTTGTAGAGGGGCACGTGGTCCGTGAGGGGTTCGTCGGAAATGACCACGCCGGCCGCATGGGTGGAGGCGTGCCGCGCCAGCCCTTCCAGCGCGCGGGCCGTCTCCATCAGCTCGGCCACTTTCGAGTCGGTCTCCGTCAGTTCCTTCAGGCGCGGCTCCTGTTCCAGGGCCTTGTCCAGGGTCATCTTCAAATCGTCGGGCACCAGCTTGGCGATCCGGTCCACGTCCGCATAGGGCATCTCCAGCACGCGACCCACGTCCCGAATGGCGGCCTTGGCCTTCATCGTGCCGAACGTGATGATTTGGCAGACATGGTCCTTGCCGTATTTGTCGATCACGTAGTTGATGACTTCGCCCCGGCGGTCCATGCAGAAGTCCATGTCGATGTCGGGGAGGGAGATGCGTTCGGGGTTCAGGAATCGTTCGAACAGAAGGCCGTAGGCCAGGGGGTCCAAGTCGGTGATCCGCAACGCATACGCCACCAGACTGCCCGCGGCGGAACCGCGGCCCGGTCCGACCGGGATGCCGTGGGAGCGGGCGTAGTTGATGATGTCCCACACGATGAGGAAGTAACCGGCGTAGCCCATGGACATGATGACGGTCAGCTCCTCGCGCAGCCGCAGGTCATAGGCCTCGCGCAGTCCGCTGGGTGGTCGCTCCTTGAGCCGATCGGCGAGCCCTTGCAGTGCGAGTTTCTCCAGGTAGCTCTCCCGCGTCTCTCCCTCCGGGACTTTGTACTGGGGCAGGTAGCTCTTGTTCAGCGGCAGATTGAGATCGCACTGCTCCGCGATGCGGCAGGTGTTGAGTACGGCCTGCGGCGTCTCGCCGAACTCCGCGACCATCTCGTCGGTGGACTTGACGTAGAGCTGGTCCGTGTCGAATTTCATGCGGTTCGGATCGTTGAGAGTCTTGCCGGTCTGGAGACAGAGCATCACATCGTGCGGCTTAGCGTCGTCCTTCTTCAGATAGTGGCAATCGTTGGTGCCGGCAAGGGGAATGCCCAGCTTCTTGTGGATCTCCAGGAGCCCCTTGTTCGCGATGCGCTGGTGCTCCAGCCCGTTGGCCTGGATCTCCAGGTAGTAATGGTCTTTCCCGAAAATGTCCTGATATTCGCCGGCTGCCTTGGTCGCCCCCTCCATGTCCTTCTGCCCGATCAGGTAGGCGACTTCGCCGCTCAGGCAGCCGGACAGGGCGATCAGCCCTTCGTGATGTTCCTTGAGCAACTCCTTGTCCATGCGCGGCTTGTAGTAGAAACCTTCCAGATAGGCTTTGCTCACCAGCTTGATGAGGTTCTGATAGCCCTTCAAGTTGGCCGCGAGCAGAATCAGATGGTAGTAGTCGTTGTTGGCAAGGCCGCTGTCCTTGGTCGTACGGCTGCCCGGGGCCAGGTAGGCCTCGCAGCCGATGATCGGTTTGACGCCCCCGGCCTTGGCCTTCTGATAGAACTCGATGGCGCCGAACATGTTCCCGTGGTCCGTGATCGCCACGGCCGGCATGCCGAAACCCTTGACCTGTCGGATCAACGGGTCAATCTGGTTCGCCCCGTCGAGCAGGCTGTACTGAGTATGGAGGTGTAAGTGGACGAATTGGGCAGGCACGGGAGGTCCCTCAGTTGGGAAATTGTATTCGCAGGGGGGCAGGAAGTCAACGAAAAGGGTGGGAGCGGGTGTGCCAGGTTCTGTTGCGTCAGCGCCTCCGGAGCGGCCCGTCTTGCCACAGAGGGTGGAGTCCCGGCCGCCTCACCGCCTCGGCGGCGCGCACAGACGTGGCGCTCTTTATTCATCGCGCCGTGCGCCCTTCGGGAATTCCTTCGCGGACTCAGTCAGTTCCCGCTTTCCTTCCCGGCAGAGTCTTGCAAGGTGCCCACTCCTTCGGCTGAGTTCGCGCCGAGTCTCGGCACACCCTTAGAGTAGGGCGGCAGGAAATTTGGATTGCATGCGGTGGATTCGCTTCGAGCCCTAGCATGTTCCTTCTCGTGCGCTTGCCTTGAAACTTCGCGAAGGTATCTGATATTCTTTGCCGCGTTTTTGACGGTGCCAACTGCATCACAAGGGAGAGGCCATGGCCGGAATCAAGCGGGCGTTGATCAGTGTCTCGGACAAAACCGGCGTAGTGGAGATGGCCAAGGGACTGGCTGCGCTGGGGGCGGAAATCCTCTCGACGGGCGGCACGGCCAAAGCCTTGCGGGACGCGGGCGTGGCGGTGACGGACGTGGCGGCCTATACCGGCTCGCCGGAGATTCTGGACGGCCGTGTGAAGACGTTGCATCCCAAGATTCATGGCGGGCTCCTGGGGCGCCGCTCGTTGCCGCAACATGTTGCGCAGATGCAGCAGCATGGGATCGGCCCCATCGATGTGGTCGTCGTCAATCTCTATCCTTTCGAAGCCACCATTGCCAAGCCCAACTGTGCGTTCGAAGAAGCCATCGAGAACATCGATATCGGCGGGCCGTCGATGCTCCGGTCCGCGGCCAAGAATCACGAGGACGTCGCGGTGGTCGTGGACCCGGCCGACTATGGCCGGGTGCTGGAGGCGCTCAAGGCCGGCGCGGTGACCCAGGAGCTGCGGCGGGAGTTGGCCGGCAAAGTGTTCCAGCATACGGCCCGCTACGACAGCCTGATCGCCAATTATCTGGCGCAACAGCAGGGAGGGAGCGCCCAGTTCCCGCCGATGTTGTCGCTGACCTTTGAGAAAGTCGAGACGCTTCGCTATGGGGAAAACCCGCATCAACAGGGCGCGTTCTATCGCGAACTGGGGAGCCGCGAGCCGTCCGTGTCCCGGGCCAAGACGCTGCACGGCAAGGCCATGTCCTACAACAATTACCTGGATGCCAATTCGGCGCTGGAACTCGCCAAGGAATTTGCGGATTCGACGGCCGTCGTCATCGTGAAACACAACAATCCCTGCGGGGTGGCGTTGGGCGCGAGTCCCGTGGAAGCCTATGTGAAGGCGCGGGAAACCGATCCGGTCTCGGCGTTCGGCGGCGTGATCGCATTCAATCGTCCGGTGGACCTGGCGGCGGCGAAGGAAATCACCTCCACCTTTGTCGAAGTCGTCGTGGCGCCTGGATATGACGCGGATGCGCTGGCCGAGTTGAAGCGCAAGAAGGATCTTCGCTTGTTGGACGTCGGGCCGCTGACCTTGACCCAGCGGGATGGTATGGATCTGAAGAAGCTGGTGGGCGGGCTCATCGTGCAGGATCGCGACTTGGGCGCGTTGGGGGATCTGCGCCAGCTGACGGTGCCAACCAAGCGGAAGCCCACGGACGAAGAGTATGCGGCCTGCGCCTTTGCCTGGAAAGTCTGCAAGCATGTGAAGTCCAACGCCATTATCTATGCGCGAGCGGGGCAGACCGTCGGGATCGGCGCCGGGCAGATGAGCCGGGTGGATTCGGTCAAGCTGGCCGGCATGAAGGCGGTGTTGCCCGTCAAGGGCTGTGTGATGGCATCGGACGCCTTCTTTCCCTTCCGGGACGGGCTGGATGCGGCGGCGCAGGCGGGGATCACGACCGTCATTCAGCCGGGCGGATCGATTCGCGATCAGGAAGTGATCGCGGCGGCGGACGAACACCACATGGCGATGATTCTCACCGGCATGAGACATTTCAGGCACTGATGGCTTTGGAGCGTCACCGCATTCTGAAGCGACCTGCCATCCATTTCAGTTTCCTGTTTTTTTCTTGCAGCAAGGTTTCCCTGTGAAAATTCTCGTCATCGGTAGCGGGGGACGCGAGCATGCCCTTGTGTGGAAGCTTGCCCGGAGCCCCCGCGTGTCCTCCATCGTCTGCGCGCCCGGCAATGCCGGCATCGAGCAACTGGCGCGATGCGTGCCGATCAAGGCCGACGATGTGGCGGCGTTGAAGGCCTTCGTGACGGCGGAGAAGATCGATCTGACCGTGGTCGGGCCGGAGGCGCCGCTTGCCGCGGGTATTGTGGACGAGTTCCGGAAGGCCAAGCTTCGCATCTTTGGGCCGACCCGCGGGGCGGCGCAGATCGAAGCCAGCAAGAGTTTTACGAAGGACCTGCTGGTCCGTCATCGGATTCCTACGGCCGCGGCGCGCAGTTTCGATGCGCTCAAGCCGGCGCTGGACTATCTCGAACCACATCCACTTCCGCTCGTGGTGAAGGCCGACGGGCTGGCGCAAGGCAAAGGCGTCGTGATCGCCACCACACGCGAGCAGGCCGTCCAGGCTGTGAGAGATATGTTGGAACGCGACACATTCGGGCAGGCCGGTCGCCGGGTCGTCATCGAGGAATTTCTGGACGGAGAAGAGCTGACCCTCATGGCCTTTGCCGACGGCAAGACGGTGGTGCCGATGGTGGGAGCGCAGGACCACAAGCGGGTCGGGGACGGCGATACGGGGCCCAACACCGGCGGGATGGGTGCCTATGCTCCGGCTCCCTTGGCGACGCCCGCGCTTCGCGAGACGGTGTTGCAACAGGTGCTGCGCCCGACGATCGAAGCTCTGTCGAAAATGGGCAGTCCGTTTCAAGGCGTTCTGTATGCGGGCCTCATGATCGTGCGCGGCCAGCCCTATGTCCTGGAGTTCAATGCGCGGTTCGGCGATCCGGAAACGCAGGTCGTGTTGCCGCTTCTGAAGACCGATTTGGTGACGGTTCTGGAGGCGGTGGTGGAACATCGTCTTGACCAACTGCCGATCGAATGGCATGACCGGGCGGCGGTCTGTGTGGTGCTCACCGCGGGCGGCTATCCAGGGGCGTATGCCACAGGCACGCCGATCACCGGGCTGCCTGATGCGTCTGGCTCGTCCGAGGTGGTGGTGTTTCACGCAGGGACGAAGCGGCAGGACGGAACGGTGGTGACCGCCGGAGGCCGGGTGTTGGGCGTGACGGCGACCGGCAGGGGGTTGGCGGAGGCCCGGGACCGCGCCTACGGCCAGGCTCGTGCCATTTCGTTCGACGGCTGCCATTTCCGGTCGGATATCGGAGCCAGGGCGATTCGGCCTACGGGGTGAGGGGCCGAGGGCGATGGGACGGAGCGGAACATCCGTGGCGCGCGTACTGACGTTGACCATGACCGACCCGTCCGCCATGAAATTGGCGCTGGAGGAGGCGGGGCGCATCGCGCAGGCCGGCGGGGTCTTGGCGGTGCCGACCGAAAGTTTTTATGCGCTCAGCGCCTCGGTCGGTCGTGCGGCATGGCAGACGGAAGCGATTGACCGCGTCTGCCGCATCAAAGGGCGGGCGGACGGCAAGCCTCTGCTGGTGTTGATTGCCGACGCATCGCAGGTCTCGTCTCTGGTGGCGGCGGTGCCGCGTGCCGCCACTCTGTTGATGCGGCGGTTTTGGCCCGGGCCGCTCACGATCGTCTTGCCCGCGGCGGCGGGCCTGCCCGATGCCTTGACCGCGGGGACCGGGACGGTTGGCGTCCGCCTCTCAGCCTATCCGTTATTGCAGGCAGTGCTGCAGCGGACCGGGCCGCTGACCGGCACGAGCGCCAATCGCTCCGGCGAGCCTCCGGCGAGGACCGCTGAAGAAGTGCGCGAGTCATTGGAAAACGACGTCGAGGCGATTCTCGACGGAGGGGCGACACCGGCGGCGCAGCCTTCGACGGTGATCGATGTCACCGGGCCGATTCGCCTGTTGCGGGAAGGTCCGATCACCGCCGCGCAGATCGCGTCGGTTCTGGCAGAGGCAGGGTTGGCGTTGGAACGATGAGGAACGGATGACGCCTCTTGCCGAGCCGGTACGATGTGGGTCTCGACGAGCACCGAATCATCCATCAAGGAAGGAGTGGGCAAGTATGACGTCAGCAATGCGGACCAGGGTGTGGGGAATGGTGTTGGCGGTGGGGATGGTGGCGACGCTTGCCGGCTGCGACTATTGGCCGCCGGCCCTCCAGGCTCAGATCGAGCAGCTTAGAGCCGAAGTCCAGGCGGCCGCGGCGGAGCGGGCCAACCTCGACAACCAGCTGAAGGACGCGGTGAAGGCCAAGGAGGAACTCCAGGCTCGCTTGGACGAGTTGGCGCGGTTGAACCGCGAATTGGCCGGCAACATCGCCAACCTCAAACAGGCATTGGACGCGGAGCGTGAGAAGACCGCCAAGCTGGGCAAGTCCGCTTCGAAGGCGGCCCCCAAGGCAGCGGCCAAGCCGGCCCCCGCTCCGGGGAAGAAGAAACCGGCGGCCAAGGCTCCGGCGAAGTCCAAGAAAAAGGTCTAGCGCAGGTACGCCGACCGGCTAGGACGAACTCGATGCCGGAGTCGAAGACGAGGTCGTACTGGTCGATGAGCTCGGTGCGGCGCTGCTGCTCGTTCCGCTGCTGGACGACGGGGCGGCGGCTGGCGCGCTTTCCGAGGAGCCGGCGGCCGGGGCCGCCGGAGTTGCCGTCTGGTCTTTCTTTTGTTCGGATTGGCCGTTTGAGGGTTTGCCGGCTGATTCCGATTGTCCGGGCGGCTTGAGCTTGTCCGAATAGTCGGTGACATACCAGCCGGTTCCCTTGAACATGATCGCCGGAGCGGAAATGACCTTGGTAACCGGCTGCCCGCAGCGGGGGCAGCTGTCCACCGAAGGATCGCTCATTTTTTGTTTGACCTCAAAGCGGTGTTGGCAGCTTTGACAGACATATTCGTAGATGGGCACGTCTCACCTCACCTCACTCTGGCTTCGTTCACTGAACCGATCACACCGTTGACCACGTTCGCATAAAGATACGTTCGGTTTTCGAGAAGTCAACGCTCCCCCGCGCTTCATGACTCCCTCGCACCGGTTCGTCGTGCCGATCGTCCGCCCCCAGACCGGGGCCTACGCATCACGAGGTGAGCTTGTGCAAGGCGGCCTCCATCCGATCCATGCCGCGCGCGATGGCGTCCGTGCTCGTAGCGTAGGAGAGACGGATGTGCGAGGTGCTGCCGAAGGGTTCACCGGGTACGACCGCGATCTGGGCCTCTTTGAGCAAATAGGCGGCTAAGGCGGCCGGGGTGTCGATGGGCGTCTGGCCGTGGCGGCGTTGGAACAGGCCGGCGACGTTGGGGAACGCGTAGAAGGCGCCGGCCGGCATGCGGCAGCTCACGCCGGGCATCTTGTTCAGCCGCTCGACCATCAATCGCCGCCGCCGGTCGAATTCGACGACCATCTGACGGGGAAAGGCATCGCCTCCGCGCAATGCGGCCACGGCGGCCTTCTGAGAGATGGACGTGGGATTGGACGTGCTTTGGCTTTGAATATCCGCCATGGCGGTGATCAGCTTCTTGGGGCCTGCGGCATACCCGATGCGCCATCCGGTCATCGCGTAGGCTTTGGAAACCCCGTTCACGACCACCGTCCGCGCGGCGATCTCGGGGCTCAAGGTGGCGATGCTGATGTGCGTGGCTCCGTCGTAGAGAATCTTTTCGTAGATCTCGTCGGAGATGATGACGAGGTCGCGCCGCAGCGCCATGTCGGCGATGTCTTCCAGCGTGGATCGGTCGTATGTCGCGCCGGTCGGATTGCTGGGGCTGTTGACGATAATGGCTTTACTCTTGGGGGTCAGGTGCGCTTCCAGCAAGGCGCGCGAGACCGCATACCCGTCGGCCTCGTTCGTCTGCACCAGGACCGGGGTCGCGTCGTTCAGGAGCACCTGGTCGCGGTAGGAAACCCAGAAGGGAGAGGGGATCAAGACTTCGTCTCCGACGTCGAACAGGGCTTGGGCCAGGTTGTAGAGGGTATGCTTCGCGCCGCAGGACACCAGGATCTGCGACTTTTCATACCGCAACCCTTGTTCTGCCTGGAACTTGTCGACGATCGCACTCTTGAGCTCGTCGATACCGGACGAGGCCGTGTACTTGGTGAACCCGGCCCGGATCGCCGCTTCCGCCGCCGCCTTGACCGGCTCGGGCGTGTCGAAGTCCGGCTCGCCCGAGGCGAAGTCAATGACGTCGAGGCCTTGGGCCGCCATCGCCTTGGCGGTGGCGGTAATGCTGAGCGTCGGCGAGGGGACGATGCGTCCGGCGCGGGCTGCCAGTTTCATGCGCTGGGCCTCCGCAGGCGCTGACGCAGGCGGGCCTCGACTTCGGGATGGACGAAGTCCTTGAGCGAGCCGCCCAGCCCGCCGACTTCCTTGACGATGCTGGAGGTGAGGTACGAATATTCTTCACTGGGCATCAGGAACACCGTTTCGAAGTGGTTGTCCAGCTTGCGGTTGATCAACGCCATCTGAAACTCATACTCGAAGTCTGCGATCGCCCGCAAGCCCCGAATGACCGCGTGCGCGCTGTGTTGCCGCAGGTACTCGATCAAGAGCCCGTCGAATGCCTCCACCGTGACATGGGGGAGGTCCTTGGTCACCAGCTTGACCATCTCGACCCGTTCGGCCAAGTCGAAGAGCGGCCGTTTACTGGGGTTCAGCGCCACGGCGACGATCACGCGGTCGAAGACCCGCAAGCTTCGTCCGATGATATCCGTATGCCCGTGGGTGATGGGATCGAACGTGCCTGGATAGACCCCAATTTTCATGGGGCGTGGCTTTCTTCCTGCTGCGGACGGAACACCGACAAGACGGTGTCCCCATAACGATAGCGCCGGACCAGGGTCAGGCCGTCGATAACCGGCTCGACCTTCGAGCCATGTTCCAGGACCAAGGCATCCCTGGGCCGGAGGTTGGGGTGCCGCGTCAGGGTTGAGAGCAGGGCGGCGGCGCCTTCGTCGTCATAGGGCGGATCGGCAAAGATGATGTCGTAGGCCGGTGCCGACGCCGTGCTGCGTTTGCCAAACGCGGCAACCGTACAGGGGTGCACGGTTGCCTGTCCACCGAACCCGCAACGTTCGAGATTGGCGCGCAGGACGCGAAGGGAGGAGGCATGAGGCTCGACGAACGTGGCATGGCCGGCTCCGCGACTCAAGGCCTCGATGCCGATCGCGCCGGTGCCGGCGTACAAATCCAAGACCCGCGCTCCGACGAGACGCGGGCTGAGAATGGAAAACAGCGCTTCTTTGACGCGATCGGACGTGGGACGTAACCCCGGCCCTTTCGGTCCCATCAAGCGCCGCCCTCTCTGTGCGCCGGCAATCACCCGCATGCCTGCTCTCCAATAAGTAACGGTGACTGACTCTATCACAGCGATTTTTCATGGGTCAAGGCAACGGGAGCGCGGCGTGACCTGCGGGAAACGGAGGAGGCATCGCGAGGAGGGACTGCTGACGGGAGCGGCACCCTCGCTTCTTTTGACGGAGTCAGGCCTCAAGCCTATAATTGCGCCGAGAAGGGGAACGAGAAGGGGAATACGTGTTGAAGAGGAGGTGCGAGAATCGTGTGCAGGACGCGACGGGACTGGTGGTCTGGGTGCCGAGGCTGAGCCTTGTTGGCTCAGCGCGTCGGCACCGGGTGCATGTCGGGAGCGGCCATGCTCTTCCGCCGATTGGTGGAGATCGTTCGGTCGATGATCGAGCCGCAGTTGATGCATTTCCACGCGTAGAAGATGAGAAAGAAATCGGAGAACCGCTCCGACATCATCAACCCGCGACATTTGGGACATTCCATAACGTCCTCCTCGATGCTGGTGCGATACTGTGGCGAGTTATTAAGCAAATATTGGACCATGGGTGCCATTTAAGTAATATCAATGTGTTACGCATCTTGCCCCTAGACAGAAATGTGACGCGATGAAGGCAATGCTTCCAAATTTCGTCACTTTCCTGCGTCATAATTGTCACAGCTAAGTGGTTTTTCTATTTGCTTATAGGGGGTTTCCGGATGGGGGAACGCGGTCGTCAAGGAGGCATTAGGGAATGGCCGGAGAGCGAGCGTCCTCGCGAACGGCTGGCCCGTGCCGGGCCGGAATCCCTTTCCGATGCGCAGCTCCTGGCCATTCTCTTGCGCGTGGGGCGGCAGGATGCGTCCGCAGTGCAAGTTGCCATGGAGTTGTTGGCTCGTTCGTCCGGATTGGGCAGCCTGGCGAGCCAAGGGTTCGAGGAACTGTGCCAGGTGCCGGGGATCGGTCCGGCCAAGGCGGCGCAGCTGAAAGCGGCCATCGAACTGGGCAAGCGCGTGATGGCGGCGCCCCTCTCGACCGGGACGCGCATCGGGTCCAGCCGGGAGCTGTTCGCCCACTATTACCCGCTCTTGCGCGATCTGCGCCATGAGGTCTTCAAGATCGTGTTGCTGGATGCGAAGCATGCCATCATCCGGGATGCGACGGTGTCCGTGGGAAGCCTCACGCTCAGCATCGTCCACCCGCGCGAAGTGTTTACGTTGGCGGTGCGGGAGTCGGCCGCGGCCGTGATTTTCTTGCACAATCATCCCAGCGGCGATCCGGAACCCAGTCAGGAAGATCGGCTGCTGACCGACCGCCTCGTCTCCGTCGGCCAGCTCCTGGGCATTGCCGTGCTGGATCACCTGATCGTCGGAGACGGGCGCTATGTCAGCTTCGCCGACCAAGGCTGGCTGCAGGAACGGGCCGAGGTCCCGTTCCTGGACGATGAGCCGCCGGCCACGAGCCGGCGCAGACCGATGCAGCGTGGGGTGCGGAAGCGGCGCAGGGCCGGCGGACCGGACGATGCATGAAGAGGGACGGGCTCGGACAAGGGACGAGCGGAAACCATTTGCGGGCCTCAAGGGTTTTGCTATAAGCTCGACTGGACATCTCGGCAGGGGGTGGTCGATGTTGACCAACCACGGGCCCAAGAATCGGCGGGCAGTCTCGACGAGGTTGACCCTTGCCTTGTGCCTGGCGTTGGCCGTCCCGCTGCTCGGCGCGGCCTTTCCAGTTCATTCCTCCTGGCAACCTGCCGATCCTCGCCATGCGGGCGCGACTTCCGTGCCCCTAGGAAAAGGGGTCTTTCTCGTCGCCGCTCCCGGGCTGGACGATCCCAATTTCCGGCAAACCGTCATCCTGATCTGCGACCATAGTTCCGAAGGCGCGCTGGGCCTGGTCCTCAATCGTCCCACCAATTTGCTCATGTCCGAAGCCTTGGCCGATGTCTCAGCCTTGCAGGGCACCTCGCACTTGTTGTTTGCCGGAGGGCCGGTCCAACCGGACACCTTGCTCATGCTGTTCCGGCTGAGGCAGGAGCCGGCGCATTCGCGTCGGGTGCTGGAGGGCATCTACCTGGGCGGGGACATCAGGGACCTCAACCGGCTGGCGACGAAACCGGAACCGGCCGAAGGGTTTCGTGCATTTGCCGGCTACGCGGGATGGGGGCCTGGGCAGCTGGAGTGGGAAATGGCCCAAGGCTCCTGGCTGGTGGCGCCGGCTGACGCCGCGAGCATCTTCGAGAAAAACCCGGCCGATCTCTGGCAGGAGTTGAGCAAGGGCATGGACGCTCCCGGGACAATCCAGGCCCGCGGCCGGTATCGAAATTCTTCAAAGGCCCTTGCCGTCGGTTCTCGCACGCACGGTTCCCAAGCCCCACCCGTGGGCTGAACAGGGAGGCGCTATGAAAGCCTGCACACCAGACATGATCCGGAATGTGGCTGTCGTGTCCTACACGGGCGCGGGAAAAACGTCGCTGGTCGAGGCCTTGCTGTACCAGGCCGGCACGATTCCCGCCATGGGCTCGGTGCCCCACGGTACGACGGTCTGCGATTACGAACCGGAGGAGATCCATCACAAGGTGTCGGTCGGCGCGTCGGTGGCCCATCTGGATTGGAAGGGGGTGCGGGTCAATCTCGTCGACGCCCCCGGGGCCCTGAGCTTTTTGGGCGAGGCCCAGATGGCGCTCCGGGCGGTCGATGGCGTTTTGATCGTGGTCAGCGCCGCCTCCGGCGTGCGGACCGAGTTGGAAAAGATTTGGGCGACGATCAAAGAGCTGGCCTTGCCCTGCCTGCTGTTCGTGAACGACCTCGACAAGGAACGGACGCTGCTGGGGCCGGTGCTGGAGGAATGTGAAAAAGTGCTCGAGTGCAAGGGGCTGCCGGTGGCGATGCCGATCGGGGAGGGGGCGCAGTTGGAAGGCGTGGTGGATCTGTTGGCAGGGGTGGCGTGGCGGCCGGCCAAGGACAGTCCCAAGGTGCAGCAGGGGACGATTCCTGCGGACCTTGCCGGGGTCTGCGCCGAGGCGCGCAAAAAATTGGCTGAAGGGGTAGCGGAGACCGACGACAAACTGCTGGAACGGTATCTGGCCGAGGGCGACTTGTCGGCGGACGACCTCGGCCGCGGGTTGAAACAAGGCACGCATCGGCAGAGCTTCATGCCGGTGCTCTGCGGCTCGGCGCTGCGAAACGTCGGCTCGACGCTCTTGCTGGACATGCTGGTCGCCTGCTTGCCGTCGCCGGTCGAGTGGACAGCCCAGGCGCCGCTGACCGGTCTCCATCCCCAGACGGGGGAGCCAGTAACGCGCCGTGCCGATCCGTCCGAGCCTTTGTCGGCCTTCATCTTCAAGACCATCATCGACCCGTTCATGGGACGCATGAGCTATGTGCGCGTGCTCTCCGGCAGTCTGGCGGCGGATGCGGCCTTCTACAACGCGACCCGCTCGGTGAAGGAAAAGGGCGGCCATGTCTTCTGGATTCTCGGGAAGAAGTATGCTCAGGTGCCGATGCTGGGGGCAGGGGAGATCGGCGCCATCGGCAAACTCAAGGACACCCAGACCGGCGATACGATCTGCGACGATCATCATCCCATCCGCTATCCCAGCCCGCATCTGGCCAAGCCGGTCATGTCCTTTGCCTTGGAGCCCAAGTCCAAGGCGGACATCGAAAAAGTCAGCCTGGGGCTGCACAAGCTGGTCGAAGAAGACCCGACGCTGGAATTCGTCCGCAACAACGAAACCAAAGAAATGATCCTGAGCGGGATGGGCCAGTTGCACGTGGACGTGACGTTCGAGAAATTGCGGCGTAAGTATGGGGTGGACGTCAACATCCATACGCCGAAAGTGCCGTACAAGGAAACGATCCGCAAAATGGCACAAGCTCAGGGGAAGTACAAAAAGCAGACAGGCGGGCACGGCCAGTTCGGGGACTGCTGGCTCCAGCTCGATCCCTTGCCGAGGGGAAAGGGGTTCGCCTTCGACAACAAGATCGTCGGCGGGGCCATCCCCAGGAACTTCATCCCGGCGGTGGAAAAAGGCGTGGTGGAGGCCATGCAGGAAGGCATTCTGGCCGGCTTCCCGGTCGTGGACTTGCGCGTGACCGTCTACGACGGCTCCTACCATACGGTGGACTCCTCCGAAATGTCGTTCAAGATCGCCGCCTCGATGGGCTTCAAGAAAGCCCTGGAGACGGCGCAGCCGATCTTGCTGGAGCCGATCATGACGGTGGAAGTGGTGACACCGGACGACGCAGTCGGGGCCGTGATCGGGGATTTGAACTCCCGCCGGGGCCGCATACTCGGCGTCAACGCCAAGGGAAGCACGGAAGCCATCAAAGCCCTGGTGCCCCTGGTCGAGCTGCTGAAGTATACGCCCACGCTGAACTCGATCACCGGCGGCCGCGGCAGCTACGCCATGGAGTTCCATTCCTACGAAGAAGTCCCCCGCGACCAGGCCCAGCGGATCATTGACGAGCACAAAGCAGCCAAGGCGGCCAAACAAGCGGTGCATCAGTAGTGCAAGGTGATCTGATCGGCAGGTTCGCGGTCAATGAAGTTTGAGGTTGTCGGACAGATCACGCAGATTGAGGTCATTGCGTCTGGTTCCAGGGTCCGAGTCAGGCGCTATCTCCGTAAGACCTACGGCCCAGGACGCTGGCGAAAATTGAAGGGAATTGCTACAGTGCGGTTGCCGAACGGGACCCTGCGAAGGGTCGAAATCCATTGGTATGAGGCGCATAGCATTGGCAGGAAAGAGTTCAAGATAAAGCAATACTTGGAGGAATTGTGAAGCAGCCAACCAAGCCGTTCGCCCTCTGTGTCGATAACACAGACTACAAGGCTTCGTTGATCCTGGGCAAGGTCTATCGAATCATCCCGGACCCGGTCGCAGCGAAGGACGATCTGGTGCGGATCGTGGACGAAAGCGGGGAGGATTACCTCTACCACAAGACCCACTTCGTCTTTGTCGAGTTTCCGCCAGCTATTGCGAAAAAGATTAGATCGCTCGAAACCACCACCGCCTAGTGAAGCGGTCTTTCCCCTGACGTTGTCATGGGCGTGCGAAAAGGATGGTATGAATTCTTCGGCCACTGAGACGCAGAAAGCTCGGGCTCGGCAGGTGAGCGTGACGGAAGAGGCGTTGATGGTGGATCTGGTAGATGGGCGGACGATTACCGTGCCGCTGGCCTGGTACCCCCGTCTGTGGCATGGCACGGCCAAGGAGCGGAGCAATATCGAGGTTGTCGGGGACGGGGCCTATATCCATTGGCCGGACCTGGACGAGGACCTGACCGTGGCCGGACTGCTGGCCGGTCGCCGCTCCGGAGAGAATCCACAATCCTTAAAGAAATGGCTGGAAGCTCGGCAGGCCAAGAAGAAATAGGGACTGGGGGATGCTCCCTTCTACGAGAAATTCCCGCGCGACTGAGCTTCCCTCTGTTTTTCGTCTTCCATCGGGCGGGTTTCATGCTACCAGGTTTTCAGCGTGTTGAGCCATCCGCCACTCATCCAGAAACTGCATCGGTGACTGGTAGCCCAGCGTCGAGTGTCGTCGTGTCCGGTTGGAGAACACCTCAATGTATTCGAAGCTTGCCGCCATCATGTCTGCTCGTGTTGCATAGCGCAACCCATGGACTCGCTCGTTTTTGAAACTGTTGAACCAGCTCTCGGTTGGTGCGTTATCCCAACAATTCCCCTTGCGACTCATGGAGCCCTCCATACCGTAGGCCTTCAGCTTGTCCTGGAACGGTTGGCTGGCGTATTGGCTGCCCCGATCCGAGTGATGCATCAACCCCACGGCCGGTTTCCGTCGAACCCACGCCATCGTCAGCGCGTCCGTCACGATGTCTGCCGTCATGCGGGGTTTCAGCGACCAGCCCACCACTTCGCGGTTGAACAGGTCGAGCACGATCGCCAGATAGAGCCAGCCTTCATCCGTCCACAGATAGGTAATGTCCGATGTCCAGGTCTGATTCGGGGCGGATGGCGTGAAGTCCCGATTCAGCCGGTTCGGCGCCACCGGCAGATTGTGCCTCGAATCCGTCGTCACCCTGTACCGCCGCTTGTGGCGCGCCCGGATGCCGTGTTCCCGCATCAGTCGTTCTACTCGCGGCTTGGAAGTTGGGACCCCACGCCCACGCAACTCCCTGACCATTCTCGGGCTGCCATAGGCACCTTTGAGTGCATCGTGAATGGCGCGGATCAACGCCAGCAGCTGTGCGTCTGTCAGCCGCGTGCGATCGGGCGTGCCGCCTTGCTTCCATGCGCGATAGCCGCTTTCGCTCACCGCCAGGACCGCACACATCTCGTCCAGGGTGTAGTCCGCGCGCCGCCCCTCCATCCAGGCGTACTTCACAGCGTGTCCCTTGCGAAGTACGCCGTCGCTTTTTTTAGGATTTCGTTCTCCCGCTTCAGTCGCACGTTCTCGGCGCGTAGTCGTGACAGTTCCATCTGCTCCGGTGTGACCACCTTGGCTCCCGCCCCGTTGAGCGTGCCTGCCGCGGCCGCCTTGACCCAGTTCCGTAACGTTTGTTCAACCAGCCCCAACTCCTTGGCCGCCGCTCCGGCTGTCAGCCCATCTTTGACTCGCTTCACCGCCAATTCCTTGAACTCGGCGGTGTATTCCTGCCGCGGTATCTTCATCGTCCTCCCTTTCATGGTGACTGCGATTATACGTCACCCGTGGAAGACGAAATTTCGGGGAAAGCTCAGACCAGCCCAGCGCACCATCGACGAGCACAAAGCCGCCAAGGCGGCCAAGCAAGCGGTGCACCAGTAGACAGAAAGCTATCATGAAATGTGTTTTCATTCTTGGTGCTGGAGCTTCTCGTGAGGGGGGCGGGCCACTCATGGGAGACTTCCTTGATAAGGCGGACGAGCTTCGGCGTCTCCAAGCTGATGGTGTTCGCGAGGCACTCCCATCATTCGACAACGTATTCAGTGTTATCAGCGAATTGCAGGGGGTGTATGCGAAGTCGTATCTTGATCTTGACAACATTGAGGCCCTGTTTGGCGCAATCGAGATGGGTGTTCTTCTCGATAAGCTTGGTGAACGAGACAGTGTATCGATTAAGAAATTACGCGATGACATCGTCACTTTGATCTACAAAACTCTGGAGACCTGTATCCAGTTCCCTGCCTCTGAGCATCAAATTCAGCCTCCAGCGCCGTATGGTGCCTTTGCTGAAGCGCTCCATGGTCCAAGAGACAAGCCACGCCTTGGAAGCCCACTGCAACTTGGTTTCATTACCTTCAATTATGACCTTGCCTTGGACTTTGCACTGCACAAGACAGGTATCCGCTACGGTTATGGGTTGCCCAGTCAATCACTTCAGGTTGTCCCGCTATTGAAGTTACACGGTTCAATCAACTGGGGAGCGTGTGCAAAGTGCGGGGAGGTTGTTCCGTATCCCGTTGAGGATGCACGATTCAGCCCCTGGCGGAAGAGCGAGCACGTGCGGTACAATCAGCACGTGCGGTTCAATCTTGGCTCATCTCTTCCGCAAAAGAAGCACTGTGAAGTGTCGCTTCCCCTTCCCCCTGTTATCGTTCCGCCCACATGGAATAAGACCGCTTACCATGGACAGTTGAGCTCAGTCTGGCGCCATGCGGCTCGCATTCTTGCTAAGGCCGAGAATGTTTTTGTCATAGGATATTCACTGCCCGAGACTGACTCATTTTTCCGATATCTTTTTGCACTCGGGTCGGAAAGTAAAATTCGCATCAAGCGATTCTGGGTTTTTGATCCTGATCCCTCAGGAAAGGTAGAAGGTCGTTTCAGAGAAATGATTGGACGTGGAATCGAGAGCAGATTTCAGTTCAATAAGATGACATTTTCTGAGGCAATTCCTGCTATCTGCGAGGCTTTAAGAGGAGTATGAAGGGGCACTACGGACAGGAGAGCTTCGTGGGGACTCAACAGACTTCGTGGTGTAAAAACTAGGGGGCTGGTTGATCCCCCCACTGCGCGCATCGAGCGAGCACATTCTGATCGTGCGAGCTCTGCGAGCACAGGGGATTAACCAGATCACCCTTCTCTGTAACGCTTCCTCTCTCTTCGTCGAGCGGGTGGCCTCGAGCAGAGACTCTGGCCTACGCAGATCATACGGGGCCAGGCCTGTAAGCGGTCTGGCCCCGTTCCATTTTTCTCTCTTCGCCACGGATGGAAGGGATGGGCAGGGAGGTGGCGGCATGGCGGAAATGAGGCGCGAATGGCTGTGAGAGTGCCGGTCGCCGTTCTGCTCATCCGGTAAGGCGACCGGCCAACAGTGAGACTCACAATGGCTGGAAGTCAGCCTCGCATCATGCCGACGCCGACGCTGTCCAACCTTCGTCAGCCGTGGCTTCTTGAGTCCATCCGAGGAAGGCAGGGAATTGTCGAGCAGCTTAAGTCTGACCAGCCCTCGTCAGCTGTGGCAATCCTGAATCGGTTGTGGGGTAGGGGCAGGGGAGTAGGAGGGGTTAGGCCGGCCGTGGCCCCTCACTTGTCGCTGGGTTTGAGCACTACATAAAAGGCCCGCGTTTCGCGCAGGACGCGCAGCAGGATCGTCTCGCCGCGCCGGACCTGTTTGACGGCCGTCGAAAACTCGCTGACCGTGCCGACTTCGCTGCGGTTCACTTCCTTGATCAGGTCGCCCTCCCGCAGCCCTTCCGTGTAGGCGATGCTTCCCTGGTCCACCTTGGCGATCAGGACTCCCTTGCTGTCGCGCAGCTTGAACTTATCCGCCAGTTCGCTGGTCAGGTCTTGCACGTCGATGCCCAGTTTCATCTCGGCGCGCGAGGTGGGGAGGGAGGCCATGATGGGGGCATCCTTCCGTTCGGTCAGGCCCACGCCCAGCGTCTGTCGCCTTCCGTCCCGGACCACTTCGATGTAGGTGGTGGCGCCCGGCTCCAGGGTGGCGATCAGGCGGGAGAGGGCGTTGGGCGTGTCCACGACCTTGCCGTCCACCTTGGTGATGATGTCGCCGGGCTTGATGCCGCCGCGCGCCGCCGGATCGTGTTCGAACACCTCGTTGACCAGGACCCCTTCGCCTTCGGCCACGCCGAACTTGGCCGCCAACTCGGCCGTGACCGGCTGGATGCCGACGCCCAGCCAGCCCCGGACGACCTTGCCGTGGCTGCGCAACTGGTCGAAGACCTGCTTGGCCATGTTCGAAGGAATGGCGAAGCCGATGCCCTGGGCGAAGTTGATGATGGCGGTGTTGATCCCGACGACCTCGCCGTGGATGTTGAAGAGGGGGCCGCCCGAATTGCCCGGGTTGATGGAGGCGTCGGTCTGGATGAAGTTTTCGTACCGCGACAGGTTCATGTTCTCCCGGCCGATGCCGCTGACGACACCCAGCGTCACCGTCCGCTCCAGGCCGAAGGGATTGCCCACCGCCAGCACCCATTGGCCGACTTTGACCGAGCCGGAATCGCCGAACGTCGCGCTGGGCAAGGCCCGGTCGGTGGCCACTTTCAGGACCGCCAGGTCCGTATCCGGGTCCTTGCCGACGACCTGCGCCAGCAACTTGGTGCGATCCGACAGGCGCACTTCGACTTCGAGGGCGTCGCCCACCACATGGTTGTTGGTCAGGATGTAGCCGCTCCCGTCGATGATCACGCCGGAGCCGGTGCCGGGGGAGTTGGGCGGCGGCCGGTCCTTGGGGCTGTCTTTGGAGCGGCCAGGCCCAGGAGCGGGCAGGATATTGACGACCGAGGGCTTGACCCGTTCCGCCAGTTCCGTGATGACCCCCTGCATCTCTTCGATCATGCGGAGCCCGTTGCTCTCTGCGGCGGCCGGCGACAAGGGCCAGAGGGAGAGGGTGGTGAGGATCAGGGCGAGGCGCAGGGACTTGTTGGGCATGTGGTTTGTGTCTTTCGCTAGGCCAGTGCCCGTTGGCGCTGGGGTTGGGTGAACAGTGCCGCGTCGGTCTGCAGGTCTTCGCGCCGGCCGATCAGGATGACGATATCGCCGGGGCGGAACGTGATGGTCTCCGGCTGGGCCAGGATCGCGGAGCCCCGCAGGATGGCGATGACGTGGGTGGAAGCGGCCAACCCGACTTGGGCGGCCGAGCGGCCGGCGGCGCCGGCCCCGTGGCTGACCACGACCCGTTCCAACGTGGCGGCTCGGGTGAACAAGTCATGCTGGACCTTCAGGAGCGTTTCGCGGAGGGTTTCGGACTCCAGCTCGCGCATCAGGGCTTCCACTTTCATGAGGTCGCCTTTGAGGACGCGAATCCTGGAGGTGGCCTCGGCGAGGAGGTGACCGGTCTCCTGCAGATGGAGGTCGAGGTTCGGCGAGGTCCCATCCTGCGTCAGGCGGGCGACGAGGTGCTCGCCGACCATCTGGTGAATGGCCTCGACCTGTTGATCTACGGCTGAGGCCTGCCAGTGCAGCTTGAGGATCTGTACTTTGCGGTTGACGCGCTCGGAGACGGCAATAATGGCTTCGTGCAGCCCAGTGAAGGTGACGGTCAGTTCTTTGCGGATGCGATGCAGGAACTCGGTGGTCATGGCTTATTGGACCTTATTTACTCGCTACGGTCAAATATACAGTGTCGGATAAGATCGATTATGTCAACTCATAGATTGGCCGATCTTCGATTCGGTGCCGCTGAGCAACCGTTTAATATTGTCCTGGTGCTTCCACCAGATCGCCCCACTGACGGCCACGGTAAAGATGAGAAATGTGCTGCTCCGTCCCGCAATCCAGGCGCCGACCGGCAGCAGCCCAAAGGCAGTCAATGCGGCTCCCGATGAATAACGCCAGATGGCGGCCGTCACAAGCCAGGTTCCCAGCAGCATCAGGCCGAGCCAAGGGGTCACGCCGGCCACCGCTCCCATGGCCGTGGCGACGCCCTTTCCGCCCCGGAATCCCAGAAAGACCGGAAACAAGTGGCCGAGGATCGGTGCGGTCGCTACGATTAAAATCAGCGGTTCCTGATCGAGGAACTGCGAGGCCAGCCAGCCGGCCAGCCAGCCTTTGCCCATATCGCCGATGAGGGTTAGGATACCGGCCTGCTTGCCTGAGACCCGCAGCACATTGGTAAAGCCGATGTTTTTGCTGCCGACGGTTCGAGGGTCCGGCAAGCCCAAGACTTTGGAGACGACGATGCCGAACGGGATCGAGCCGATGAGATAGCCGGCCAGTGCCAAGCAGATCGCCATCCATTCTTGATTCATCTCACTGGGTCATGGAGATGCATGGTAATCACTCAAGCGATGCTAGAGGTATTTTGCCGCCACTTGTCGCCAGAAGTTCGCCAGGTATTGGCCGCCGGACACCAAGCCGAGGGTCAACGCCACATATAAGATGGTCGTCCCGAGGAGGTGCAAGGGCCAGGCGATGGCTTCCAGGCTGCCCTCCAGAATCAGCATGGCGATGGCCACCACTTGCATGGCCATCTTCCACTTTCCGATCGTCTCGGCCGCCAGCACCGCCCCTTCCGTGGCCGCGATGGCTCGGATCCCGGTCACCGCCACCTCCCGCGCGATAATGACGATGGCCACCAGGGCCGCTACTCGTTCGAATTGCACCAGAAGAATGAGACCGGAGAGCACCAGCAACTTGTCGGCGATCGGGTCGAGCAACTTGCCGAGCGTGGTGATTTGGCCGGTGCGCCGCGCGACATACCCGTCCAGCAGGTCGGTCACCGCGGCCACGATGAAGACCAAGGCGGCGGCCAGCGACCGGTCCGGCGTGGGGTTGGCGAACAGGACGACGAACACCGGGATCAACAGGATTCGCGAAAAGGTCAGGAGATTGGCCAGGTTGACGTTGGTCGCCAGTGCGGCTCGCGCCCCGGCCAGAAAGCCGGGAGGCGTTGAGGGTTTGACAGCGTCGGTTGCGCGCATGGTCATGGGGCTTTCCGCCTGCCTAGACGACGCCGCTCTTGAGCAAGTCATGCAAGTGGATGATGCCGGCCACGCGGCCTGCGTCTTCCACGACCAAGGCGGTAATCGAATATTGCTCCATGATCTGCAAGGCCTTGGCCGCCAACTCCTCCGGGCCGATGGTCTTGGGCCGTTGTGTCGCCAGGTCGCCGGCGCGGGCTGCGGCCAGGTCCAGGCCTTTTTCCAGGATGCGGCGCAAGTCCCCGTCCGTGATGATGCCGAACAGCTTCCCCGTCTGGTCGACGACGGTGGTCATGCCGAGCTTCTTGGCCGTCATCTCCAGGATGGCTTCGTGGGCGGAGGCCTGATCCGACACGCGCGGGATGGCCGTGCCCTGGTGCATGAGGTCCCGGACTTTGAGCAGGAGTCGTCGGCCGAGCGTGCCGCCCGGATGGAATTGCGCGAAGTCTTCTTCCTTGAACCCGCGCTTCTGCAGCAAGGCGATGGCCAGGGCGTCCCCCATGGCGAGCGTCGCCGTCGTGCTGGCGGTCGGAGCCAATCCCATGGGACAGGCCTCCTCCGGCACCGAGACGTCCAGTACGACCTCGCTGTTTTTGGCCAGGGTGGATTGGATGCGCCCGGTCATGGCGATCACGGGAATGTTCAGGCGTTTGACGAAGGGCAGGAGCTTGAGCAGCTCTTCCGTCTCGCCGCTGTTGGAGATGGCGACCAGCGCATCGTGACGGGCCACCATGCCCAGGTCGCCGTGGATGCCTTCGGCCGGATGCAGGAAAAACGCCGGCGTGCCGGTGCTGGCCAAGGTGGCGGCGATCTTCTGGCCGATGAGGCCGGACTTGCCCATGCCGGAGACCACCACTTTGCCGGTGCAGCGGTACAGCAAGTCCACGGCGTCGGTGAAGCGCTGATCGAGCCGTTCGATCAAGCCGGCGATGGCCTTGGCTTCGATCGCCAGGACGCGTTTGCCTTCCGGGACGCTCATGACGCCGCCACGCCCTTTCCCGCCGCCGCGCAAATTCGGAGGAGCCGTTCCAGCAGCGGCTTCAAGTCGTGCAACGGCACCATGTTGGGGCCGTCGGACAAGGCGACGTCCGGGTTCGGATGGACTTCCATGAAGAAGCCGTCGCAGCCGGCCGCGGCGGCGGCGCTGGCCAAGGGGGTGATGAACTCGCGCTGTCCCGAGGACTTGGTGCCGGCTCCGCCCGGCAACTGGACGCTGTGGGTGGCGTCGAAGACCACCGGGTAGCCGAAGCTCCGCATGATCGGCAGCGCGCGCATGTCCACGACGAGGTTGTTGTAGCCGAACGAGGAACCCCGCTCGGTCAGGATGATGCGGCGGTTGCCGGCCTCTTCCAGTTTCTTGACGACGTTGCCCATTTCCCCCGGCGACAGGAACTGGCCTTTCTTGACGTTCACCACCCGCCCCGTCTTGGCCGCGGCGACCAGCAAGTCGGTCTGCCGGCAGAGGAAGGCCGGAATTTGAAGAACGTCGACGACCTCCCCTGCCCGCGCGGCTTCTTCCGGTCCGTGGACGTCCGTGAGCACCGGCACCCCGACTTGCTCGCGCACTTTCTTGAGCACCGCCAGCCCCGCTTCCAAGCCTGGCCCGCGGAACGACGTGATGGAGGTCCGGTTGGCCTTGTCGTAGGACGACTTGAAGACGTAGGGCATGCCGAGTGCGCGCGCGATCTCGGCGATGCGTTGCGCGGTCTCGATGGCGAGCCATTCGCTTTCGATCACGCAGGGGCCGGCGATGAGAAAATGGCGGTGCGAGGCCCCGACTTTGAAAGGCCCGAGATCAACTTCGTGCATGGCAGATCCCATGATAAATGACGAACGATGAATGATGAACGGCAGAGCTGTCGGTTCTTTCATGAATTTCGTTCATCATGTTGCCTTCAGCATGCATCGTTGTTCTTCAGTGTCCGCACTTGCGCCGCAGGGCCGCCCCGATGAAGGCGCTGAACAAGGGATGCGGCCGGTGCGGACGCGAGGTGAACTCCGGGTGGAACTGCGTGGCCAGGAACCAGGGATGGCCCTTGAACTCGATGATCTCCACGAGACGGCCGTCCGGGGACAGGCCGGATAGGATCAAGCCCTTGGCGGTCAATTGTTCCCGGTAGGCGTTGTTGAACTCGTACCGGTGGCGGTGGCGCTCGCGCACCTCCGTGACGCCGTAGGCCTTGTGCGCGAGGCTGCCCTCCATCACCTTGCAGGGATAAGCGCCCAGCCGCATCGTCCCGCCCATCTCTTGCACCGAACGCTGGTCCGCCATCAGGTGAATCACGGGGTGCGGGCTTTGCGGATCGAACTCGGAACTGTTGGCGCCTTTCAGGCCGGCCACGTTCCGCGCTATCTCGATCACCGCGCACTGCATGCCCAGGCAGAGGCCGAGGAACGGCACCTCCCGCTCGCGGGCGAAGCGGATCGTTTCGATCTTGCCTTCGATGCCGCGCACGCCGAACCCGCCGGGGATCAGGATGCCGTCCGCGTCCCGCAACAGCCGTTCGTTCCCCACCCGTTCGATCTCGTCCGATTCGAGCCAGTGAATGGTGACGCGCGTCTCATGGTCGATGCCCCCGTGGACGAGCGCCTCCGTCAGGCTCTTGTAGGATTCCCTGAGGCCCACGTATTTGCCCACGAGCGCGATGGAGACTTCGTGCTTGGGATACTTGATCTTCTGCACCATCGCATCCCACTCGCGGAGGTTCGGCGGGCCCGTCTCCAGGTGCAGGAGCCGGATGATCAGTTCGTCCAGCCCTTCCTTGCGGAAGACGATGGGCACTTCGTACACCGTCTCCACGTCCTTGGCGGTGATGACCGCGTCCTTCTCCACGTTGCAGAACAGCGCGATCTTGGCTTTCATCTCGGGCGGGATATACCGATCGGTCCGGCACAAGAGGATATGGGGCTGGATACCGATTTCCCGAAGCTTGTTGACCGAATGTTGCGTGGGCTTGGTCTTGAGCTCGCCGGACGCGCCGATGTACGGGACCAGCGTCAGGTGGATGTAGAGCACGTTCTCGCGGCCCACGTCGTAGGGCATCTGGCGGATCGCCTCCAGGAACGGCAGGCTCTCGATGTCGCCGACCGTGCCGCCGATCTCGATGATCGCCACGTCCACCCCCTGGGCGACCTGCATGATCGACCGCTTGATCTCGTCCGTGATGTGGGGCACGACTTGGACCGTGCCGCCGAGATAGTCGCCGCGCCGCTCCTTCGTGATGACCGCGTTGTAGATCCGGCCGGTCGTGTAGTTGTTCTCCTTGGTCAGGGTCAGGGAGGTGTAGCGTTCGTAGTGGCCCAGGTCGAGGTCGGTCTCCGCCCCGTCGTCGGTGACGAACACTTCCCCATGCTGGTACGGGTTCATCGTGCCGGGGTCCACGTTGATGTAGGGGTCCAGCTTCAGGAACGTGATCTTGAGCCCCCGGCTTTCCAACAGGTTGCCGATCGAGGCCGACGCCAGCCCCTTGCCCAGCGACGACACGACCCCGCCGGTCACGAAAATGAATTTGCTGCTGCTGGCCATGTCACCCTCCGCCTGGATGGTGTGGAGTTGCGAGTGGTCGGTTCATGAGGATGTTGCGGAACAAGGCGTCAGCCGCTCCAACGTCTTGGCCGCTTCCTCCAAGTCCTGCGGCGTGTCGATCCGCAGCGACGGATGGCGCGTTTCCCAGACCCGGATGCGGATGCCCTG